>CAMDPX010000290.1 GCA_945905295.1 Planctomyces sp. SH-PL62
CCGCCCCGCTCGCCAAAGAAACAAAGTCAGTTGTTTTTGAATTCGCCGTGGCACTCGACGCAGGTCTTGGAGATGCGGCCCATCGCCTCGTCGTACATCGGATAGTTGCCGGACTTGGCGGCCTCGATGAGTTGCTTGCCTCCCTCGCGCAGCGGCAGGGCTTGCTTGCGGAAGCCGGCGTCGTCTCCCCAGCCAAAACCGTCGGTGGTGATGGCGTAGCCGAGGAATTGCAGCACCGCCCCTTCCAAAGCCACCTTGTCAGCCTCTTTCTTCAGTCCCGCTTCATTGCTGACGGTGGTCTTCAGGGTCGCCTCCGACTTTTGAATGCGTTTCATGATGTGCCGCAGATCGACGGCCGCCTCGCCGTACTCTTTTTCATCCGCCGATTCCGGCAAGCCGGCCGGGGTCGAGCCTTTCAGAATATCGTCGATCTTCTCGAACGCGGCCGCGACTGTGTCGTAGGTGTTCTTGTTCTTCGCCTTGTCGGAACTGGTCAACTCGGTGATCTGTGTCGACAGGTCGCGCACGAACTTGGCGTTCTTCTTCCACGAGAAATCTTCGGGATGCTTCTGCACCGCGATGGCGAGCACGGCCAGCGTGGCCGATTCGGGGGCGATCTCCAAATAGCTGGCGTTGTACGCCGCGACGGAACCCGCCTTGCCTGCCAGATAGTTCCGCACGTTCTTGATTTCACTCGTCAGGGCGTCCTTGTCGATCAGGTCTTTGAGCGACACGGCCTCGCCGCCAGTCGCCGCCTTCGGAGGATCTTTCGTCGCGGTCGCTGCGTCCGTCGCTGGCGTTCCCTTCGAAGTGTCATTCGCCGCGACCGTGGTATTTCCGGCAGCCGCGCCTGTCTGCGTGTTCGCGGCGACGACCAGCGGTTTGTCGAAGAAGACGTCCTTGTAAATTCCGTCGATCATTGCGGGACCGCCCGCGGAGCCTTCAGCCTTCGATCCGTCTGTCTTGGAACGTTTCGTTTCGCCCTTTTCGCTTTTTGCCTTCGGATCCTTGGCGGCGGACGCTCCGTTGGAGGCCCCATCGCTGGAACCGCAACCGGCGGAGGCCAGCAACAATGTGCTGGCCAGCAACGATCCACACAGCCAATGGGAGGAAGATGACACGTTCATGGCAGTTGTTCCTTGTCCTTTCAAAGTCGGCCAGATTATGGAGACGCGACCAGCACCGACGCAACGCCCGTAGCTCGGACGCCTACGGCGGACAAACCAGCGGCACGAATGAGAATAATCCCAAACGCTCTTCGACCAACTGATCGTTTCGTCGGGTGAAGCGAAACATCGTCTGGCCTTCGCCCAGTTCACCGATCGGGATGATGAGCCGGCCCCCTTCGGCAAGCTGATCGCGAAGTGCGTGCGGCAGTTGCTCGGCGGCAGCGGTTACGATGATCGCCTCGAATGGGGATTCCTCCGGCCAACCGAGTGAACCGTCTCCCAACTTCGTGACGACGTTACGAAAGCCGAGCCGTTCCAACCGCTGCGTCGCCGAGTCATACAGGTCGGGCCAGCGTTCGATGGTGCAGACTTCGCTCGCCAACTGACTGAGCACGGCGGCTCCGTATCCGGAGCCGGTGCCGATTTCGAGCACTCGTTCGTGACCTTGCAGCCGCGCCGCTTGTGCCATGAACGCGACCGTGTAGGGCTGCGAAATCGTCTGGCCGCATTCGACCGGCAAGGCTCGGTCGTCGTAAGCGTGTCCTCGCAACGGAGCCGGCACGAATTCCTCGCGCGGCACCCGTTCCATCGCGGCGAGCACACGCTCGTCGGTGATCCCGCGCGCTCGCAGATGCTGGTCGAGCATGCGTTGTTTCGCGGCCAGCAATCGGTCCTCGGAAAGCATGACAGAGCGATCCTGAATCAGGGTTGGCGAGACGAAACCGTTTCAATCGGCGGTTGATTCGCAGCCAGCGAGTCCGGTTGCCACTTGTCGAGAAACGCGAAGAACACCGCCGCGAAGATGCAACCGAACGCGACGAGGTAGTTCCACTTCAGAGACTCGCGCAGAAACAGAATCGAGAACCCACAGAACACGACCAGCGTGATTGCCTCCTGCATGATCTTCAGTTGCGCGACCGGATAGTCCCGATGCCCGATGCGGTTGGCCGGCACTTGCAGGCAGTACTCAAAGAGGGCGATGCCCCAACTGACAGCGATGGCGATCCACAACGGCCCCGTCTTGATCTGCGGCCACTTGAGGTGCCCGTACCAGGCGAACGTCATGAAAACGTTCGACAGAGTCAGCAACAGTGTCGTCCAGAAGAGATTCATGACTTGTCCTCGACAATGTAGGTTGGGATTCCATCCCGACCGGTCGGGATGGAATCCCAACCTACAACGAATACCAGCGAATGAGTTTCGCAATCTCGCCCATCTGTGCCAGCGTGTGGACTCGGCGGCGGAAGCCGAACGAGCCGAAGATTGGCGAGTAGCCATGATGATGATCCGAAATGGTCAACGCTTGCGAGACGTCTTCGTGAGTGAGTTGTGTGCGGTTTTGGCTGGCTGCCATCCAGCGGGCGATCCACAACGTTGCCGGGAAGATCAACGCGAGACTCCGAAAGCCTTCGACCAACGGCACTCCGTAATAGGCCGGGCCGCAGAAATGCAGGCCAGCGACCTTCACGCGAAAGTAACGAGTCCACAGTTCCTCGCACTCGGCCGGGAAGCCGAACGGTTGTTCGAGCGTCTCGAACGGGACTTCACGAAAGACCGACTGCAACGGCGGGATGTTGCCGGTCCCGCGAGCGAATCGAGCCGCCGCGCGAAACAGTTTCCAACGGCCTCGCCAGCCGGAGGACAAGTCCGTGGCGGTGTCCTTGCGAGCGTATTGCGCAGTCAGCATTCGGAACTGAATTCGACCGAGAGGTGTTGGGCATTCGGCATTCGGCTGTCGACTGTCGGCATTCGGCCGGATCTCTTCGACGGCGGCTTGGCGGATGATGTCGAGAAATTCGGTCAGCCTTGCTCCGCTGAGTTTGTCGAAGCGAGATTGCTCGACGAGGTTCAGCCAGAAAAGTGCGCGCTGCAATCTGATCGCGAACGGCACATCCGTCGTCGCAAGCGTCGCGTCGATCGCATCGCCAACGCGCATAAGGTCGGGCCAATCGAGCCGTTCGTTCGCGGAGAGGGCAGGGGGAGGTGTGCGTTCAAAACCGTCCGGAACGACGGCCCTCGCGAGTTGTTTGATCTCGTCAGCGTTCTGGCTCATCGAACGGCCAAGGCTCGCGACGACCGACGGGCAACTGAATCGCAGGCTGACCGTCACCTTCTTTCCAGCCGGATGAAACGCATACGGATAGATGCGACACGCCAACGGCTTCGCGGCCTCGCCGAATTTTGCGTGAATGCGGCACAGTCCACGCTCATCCAAGAACACACAGGCCCCGTCCGCTTGATGAGCCAGTTGATACCGCTTTGCCCACGGCGGCCCACCGTGCCGCTCGAACAGAGCGTTTCCCGACGGCGTGCCGTCATTTGCCTTCCAGCCTTGGGACAGAATCCGTTGACGCTCTTCTTCCGTCACTTCAATCGCGTGTTGCCGACAGCAACCACCGCAATTGTGGCAACTCCAGTTCTGAATCGTCGGCAGCGTCAGCGAGATAGCCATTATTGATACGGCAGGAATTCCACGCGATTGGAGAAGTCGGACGGCTCGCAGACTTTAGCGATCAATTCTAAATCTCGAATCGCCTGCTGAATGGAAATGTTTCGTTGACGGGCGAAGAGAATGCCCGCGAAGGGAATCCCCGCAGTTTGTCGCTGATTCGCGATGACGAGAAAATCTTCGTCCTGAGTAAACAGGACTCGACCGATTTGCAGCACGCGGTCCAACAACGAGTCATCGTCCCACTCCGACGTCACGTCTTCAAAGGCGGAGACCACGTCCACTTGTCTTGCGCGACGCCCGCTGCGAATCGCCTTGGGGACGTGTTGATCCAAGTACAAAGCCACGCTCACGGCAAGTGTCCTGACTCACGCAGCTTTCGACGAACTGGCGAGTCCGGCTGCCGTCCTTGCAGTTCGTCGACCAGTACCTCTCGCCGATGTAAGTCCGCGTCGAACTCCTCACGGTGGTCGTAGTAATGACTCAACGCGGAGTGAACTTGCGAGAGCGTAAGCTGAGGGTGCTGTTGTTGAATCTCCGGCGCGTCCCAGCCGTAGGCCAAGTGCTCGCGGATCAGTTGAATCACTTTGAACCGCGTTCCCGCGATGACCAGCGTCCCGCGTTCATCGAGTTCCAAGTGAGGAAAATCCAATACCGCCATCGCCGTTGTCCTTCGCATGAGTCGCACCATCTTGATGCCGTCTGACGCGGAAGATTCTCTCCCGATGACAGCCATCAATCAACGCGATTTTGTCGCGGCGACCATTTGGGCCGCGAATTCACCGATACCGCTCAGCACCTCGGCCGTCGTGGTGGTGTTGTTCGTCAGTCGCTCCAACTGCCGCACGATTGCTGATCCCACAATGACTCCGTCGGCCAACCCGCGCAGCGTGCCGACTTGTTCGGGCTTGCTGACTCCGAAGCCGACAGCCAGCGGTAGATTCGTTTTGCCGCGCAGGCGTTTTAGTTGGCCGGAGAGTTCTTCCGGAAGTTGATCGCGAGCGCCAGTCGTGCCGGCGATCGAGATGCAGTACACGAAGCCGCTGCCGGTCTGGACGATGTGATCTTCTCGGATTGAAGTCGTGGTCGGAGCGACGAGTTGGATCGCGTCGAGGCCGGCATCGCGGATGATGCGAGCCACGTCGTTCGCTTCATCGGCGGGAAGATCGGGGATGATCAGGCCGGAGAAGCCCGCATCTTTCGCACGCTGCACGAAGTTTGCCGCACCGAGGCGGAAGACAATCGCATAGCTGACCATCGCGACGAGCGGCGGAATCTTGTCGCCGCTGTTCGTCAGTTGCTGGATGCCGGCGAAGATGTCGTTGACGTGCAGGCCGCGCGACAATGCTCGGGTGTAGCTGGCTTGAATCACCGGGCCGTCGGCGATCGGGTCGCTGTAGGGGAAGCCGACTTCGATCAGATCGACGCCTCGGCTGGCGAGTTCGCGGATCAACGCGATCGACGTCGCGACGTCGGGATCGCCGACGGTGATGAACGGCATGAAGGCCATGTGGCCTTGTGCCTTCAATGCGGCGAACGTGGCGGCGATGCGAGTGGGTGTTGTCATGCTTTTTTCGTAGCGACAGGCGGCTCGCCTATCGGGCCACAGGCGAGCCGCCTGTGGCTACGCTCCCGCTTTGCCGACTTCCATGACGCTCAGCAGGCCGCCGATTGAGAAGACGAAATTCTTTTGGTCGAGATGTTTGAAATCACCGCTTTGATCAAGATGCGAGAAAATGATCTCGGCTTCGGCCACGAGCCGGTCGCCGACATGCGCGGTCACTTCGACCGAACCACCTTCGGGGCTTTCGTTGATCAGTTTGGCCGTGTAGGTCAGCGTATCGCCGGGGACAACGAAGCCGTGGAACGTAACATTCGGGACTTTGGCAAGGACGACGATGTGCTCGAAGTTGTTCTTCTCGCCCAGCAGGATTCCGCCGGTCTGAGCCATTCCTTCGAGCATCAGCGAGCCCGGCATCACCGCGAAGCCGGGAAAGTGGTCGTGCAAGTGCTCTTCGGCCAAAGAGACGTTTTTGATCGCCTTGGCGTATTGGCCGCTTTGCAATTCGGTGAAGCGATCAATCCAGAACCAGCGCATGGCGATACTTCGAGCGTAGCCGCATTCGCCAGAATGCGGGCCGAACGGAATTCTACGCCCCGCGTTCTGGCGAACGCGGCTACGGAGGCGCGAAAGATTCGACTAGGCCGGCAACTTGTTCTTCACGAAATTGCAAAGCATCTGGACGGTGAACATGTCTTTGATGTTCTCGACCTTCGGGTCTTTGGCGAACGTGTCGATGTCGATATGCGGCACTTTCTTGCGCAGCGTGGCGAGCCCCTCGGCAGTGACGAGTCCGTCCTTGACGAAGCCGGCGTCCGCGGACGCGAGGTCTTCCGGGAACAGTTCGCCGCGTGGGATTTTGATGCTGAAGTTCTTCTCCAGCCGGAACACGATGTCGAGGAAGTCGATCGACTCCGCACCGAGATCGGCTTCCAATCGGGCTTCGAGCGTGACTTCGTCGTCATCAACGCCCAGCGCGTCGACCAATGTGTCTCGGACTTTTGTGAAGATGTCTTCGGACGTCATTCCAATCTCTCCTGGCTGGCCCGTGCGGCAGGCTTGGTTCCAGCCGTGCCTGTCGCTCGTTCGTCGCCGAATCAACTCGCGTGTTTGTCACGGTCGCCGGCTCCGCGAGCCAACCGGCGACCAACCCACTATGAATCAAGCAGCTCGCCCTCGCCAGGAGGCCGGGCTGCTGGACACGCTACATTCCTGCTCCCAGAGTCAGCCCGCCGTCGACCGTGAGCACATTGCCCGTGACATAGGACGCTCCGTCGCTGGCGAGATACAGCACTGCCGCCGCGATGTCTTCGGGATTTCCGAGCCGTCGCAGTGGAATTTGTTTCTTGATGGTGTCTTCCGCCGCGTTCCGGATGGCCTCAGTCATGTCGGTCGAGATGAACCCTGGAGCAATCGCGTTGACAGTAATACCTCGGCGGCCGACTTCGTTGGCGAGGCAGCGTGTGAAGCCTTCGATGCCTCCCTTGCTGGCCGCGTAGTTCGATTGGCCGGGGTTGCCGAAGTTCGCCGCCACGCTGGAGACGTTGATGATTCGCCCCGAGCGAGCTGACATCATCGGACGAGTCACCGCCTGGCAGTAATTGAAGACGCTATTGAGATTCGTGTTGATGACAGCCGACCAATTCTCGGCGGTCATCGTGGCGAGGAGTCCGTCCTTGATGATGCCAGCGTTGTTGACCAGCAGGTAGATTCCGCCCCATTTTTCGCAAATCTCTTCGACGATCCGATCCGCATCCGGTTTGCTGGCGGCGTCGGCTTGATAGCCGACGACTTCGTGGCCTTCGGTCTTGAGCTCGCTGATCAGGGAATCGGCAGCGGCGGAATTCGAGTGATACACGAAGGCGACTTTCGCTCCGGCCCGCGCGAGCGTCTGCACGATCGCTCTGCCGATGCCTCGGCTGCCACCCGTGACCAACGCTGCTTTACCGGACAAACTCATGCTCAACCCCAATAGGACAATAGGCTAACTGGTTTCTTTTCGGTCGCTTTGGCAAGCGGCTTGAGGACGATCAGGCCGTTGGGCCGCTCCAAATCTGACTGAACTGCTCTCGCAGCCGAGTGATCAGCAACTCATCGGTCTTTGCCAAATTCGGGTTGCGGTCGCGTAAGTTGATGCGCTGCAAGACGATCCTGGCACTGACCGCCGATTGGCCATCGACGGTCCCTTCCCCTTTGAAGGTGCATTCCGTTTCCTCCAATTTGTGGATCGTCGAGGTCACGGTCAGCGTTTTTCCGGGGGTCACAAAGTTATTGAACTTCAACGCCTTAGCCTGCTTGAGCGTGATAGTGCTAAAGCGAAAATCCTCCGTATGCCGCAGCAGCCAGGCGCTGGCTTGCACCAGCGACTCGACCATCATCACTCCTGGAAAAACCGGGAAGCCGGGAAAGTGATCTTGAAGGTATTCCTCGGCCAGCGACACGTTTTTGACGGTCGTGATCGACTTCCCCGCTTCCAGAGCGATGATGCGATCGACGAGAGAAAACTTCATGAAACCACCAATCGGGCAAGACTCGGCCAGAAGTGAAGGGGGCGGAGTATATTGGTCGCGGGAAAGTGCCTCAAGCGACTGTCCCGGCCTGAATGCCCCGACCAAAAACCTCAGCGAGAGGTGGCAAAGCAGCGGCGGAGGAGCAAATCGACGGTCGAAACCGCACCCACGAGGGCGGTCGTCCAGCCGATGACGGGGACGACCTCGGGATTGCCGAGGTCGGTTCCCAGGAAGAACGCGGCAGAGCCAAAGGCGATCAGCGTTAAGAAGGTCTGCACGGGCCGGCTGGTAAGGGGAGCGGCCTCGAACTCGGGCGATGCGTTGTGGGACGGCCGTGCCTCGGCAGGTTCGATTAGGTTGGGACTCAAAACGGCTTGTGCTGGTCGGGTGGTCGAGGGCTGCGGAGTGGGTGGTACGTTCGGTCGTTCAAAAAACTCTCGGTCGAGCCGATCCAGTTCATCTTGCCGAACCGCAAGCTCCTTTTCTTCACGACGCAAGCGGGCCTCCCAGTCCTCCATTTTCTCTTTGTCACGCAGCAACTCTTCCGCGAGAGCACGGCAGATACTTTTTTCTTCCATGAGGGCTGAGCGCTGGGATTCGAATTCCGCCAACTGCGATTCCAGAGTTTCCAACCGCTGTGACCATTCGAGCTGCGGCTCATGCCAACGAGCTTGCTCTGCAGCGAATTCCGCCCGCTCGTGTTCGAGTTGGTCGCGCTCGGCCTGAAGTAGCTGAAGCACCTGCTCGTATTCCGACCGCACAGAACTCGGCAATGGGGCAGGCGGGACTGAGGTTCGCGGTGAAGCGGCGCGGGGGTCGGTTTCGTGTTGCCGACGAAGTTGATCGCTGAGGTCTGCTTCTCGCTCTTGCAGCGAGAGGACTTGGCCTTGCAGGTCGCCCAGCAGTTTGGAGATGTGCTGCGACAGCCGTTCGTGCGATTCCGAATCGGCGCTGCTGGCGGTTTCGCGGAGCAGGTCACTGAAGAGATCCAACTCTGGCAAGGCGTCGCGGCTTGCCTGATCGATGGCTCGCTTAAGCCGCAGGACGTCTTCGACTCGGCTGCTATCGGTCGCCTCACGTTCCACCAATTTGGCGTACAGCAACTCCTCCGCGGAGGCGAGGCGCACCCGAAAATCAAACGGGCCGAGAGAGACTCGGTCACCGGGAACCAATTCTCGCGGTTCGGTCACTAGCCGGTCGTTAAGCCACGTCGTTTCAGAAGTCCACTCGGTCAACAGCGTTTGCCGGCGGACGACCTCGATCACACAGTGCTCCGGTTGCACGAGGTCCGACTTCGTCAACCGCACCGCACAACCTTCGGCCGAACCGATCACGCACCTCAGGCCCGGCACGAGCAACACCGGCTCCAAGTCCAGATGCCCCTGCATGGGTTGCAGGACCAACAGGTCTTTCGGCAGTCGCAGCGACAGCGGTTCGATGGCGGGTTGCACGGCGGATCTTTCAGAATTCGACCTGATGAGGGGCCTGAGAGCATCTATCTCAGAAACCTGCGGTCAGCAAAGTTGGGCGTCAAGGGAACGTCCAAGTCGCAACTGGTCCTGACGATCACGCGGATTGATCTGGCCTCCGCCACCGTCTGGCGCGAATCCTTTCGTCTCGACGGGGAGGCCGGTATACCTCGCGCGGTCACGAATGAATCAGGCGAGCGGAGTTACGAAATCCGCATCGTCAGCGGTGGCTTGGCGGAGTTGCCCATGCTGCTTCCGAGTTGGCTGGACCGCAGCGTGTATCGGGCGGGGAGTTCGCGACTGGCGCATCTCGTCACGGATCGTAACGTGCGACGATATGCGGAGGTCGTTCGCGAAGGACTGACGCGAACTGGCTGGACCTGCGGACTGACGGAACTGGAGCCGGGTGAGAAGACGAAGTCGATCGGTCACCTTTCAACGTTGTGGGATGATCTGATCGCGTCGAAGGCGGATCGCCACACCGTGCTGATCGCGGTCGGGGGCGGAGTCGTCGGCGATTTAGCCGGATTCGCGGCGTCGTCGTTCGTGCGTGGTCTGCCGTTCGTGCAAGTGCCGACGAGCTTGCTGGCGGACGTGGACAGCTCTGTTGGCGGGAAGACAGGCATCAATCATCCCGCCGCCAAGAACATGCTGGGAGCCTTTCATCAGCCCATCGGCGTGCTGATTGACACCGCAGTGCTCGACACGTTGCCGTCGCGCGAGTTCTCCGCCGGCTTGGCCGAGGTCGTGAAATATGGAGTCATTCTCGACGCCGATTTTTTCGCGTTTCTCGAACAGCGAGCCGAGGCGATCAACCGCCGCGATCCGAGTCTTCTGCGGCAGGTCGTCGCTCGTTGTTGCCGTTTGAAAGCCGACGTCGTCGAGAAGGACGAATTCGAGCGGACTGGTCTGCGAGCCGTCCTGAATTACGGTCACACTTTTGCTCACGCCTTCGAGGCACTCGCCGGCTACGGCGAATTGCTGCACGGCGAAGCGGTTGCCATCGGCATGTGGCACGCCAGCCGACTCGCGGAGCGGCTCGGATTCATTGACTCAGAAGCGACACGGCGACAAGAAGCGTTGCTGCAAGACTTCGGTTTACCGACGCGACTGCCAGCCGGTTGGTCGCACTCTGAGGATGCGGTCATCGAGCGTATGAAGCTCGACAAGAAAACGGTCGGTGGCCAACTACGATTCGTGTTGCCGAAGCGAATCGGCCAGGTCGAGGTGATCAGCGACGTGGCGGAAGCCGACGTCCGCGCGGTGCTGCGAAGCTCGTGAAGCATGCGCAGGCACGAAACAGGCGAGCGGGGCGGCGTCAGCCCGCGGTCCTATCGCGAATTGACCGGGGGGCTGACGCC
>CAMDPX010000291.1 GCA_945905295.1 Planctomyces sp. SH-PL62
GGAACCAGCATGTGCAACATGAGTGGCTTCAATCAGTTGTGACGCAAGCAATGTTTCGAGCTCTTGCGAACCCAATAACCACGCATTAATCAATGGGTCAATATCGGCCGGCATTGATGGAGTTGGATTGCGCTCTGGTATCAAACCAACCGTTGGGTCGGCGGTAACCCCCCACTTTTGTGAGATTGCCGGAGATGGATGCACCAAAACAACGCGTACATCTACATGATCTTTGAGTTGCAACAATGCGTCAATCTGGCCAGGACTGAGCGACTGAAACCCGACTACCAGTATTTGCTTTGGTGTTTTGGATGACAACTCGGGTTTACGCGCGGCCGGACTTGGCTGACCGATTCTCTTACGAACTTCACTCCACAATTGAAACTGCCACATGTCGGTGACATTCAATTGTTTTGCATTTGGATTATGAGCAGTTGGACTTACCGTTGCCTTCCCCTGCTCCCACAGACGAATCATCGCTGGCCGGCGCACATGGTAACGATCGAAACGATCGGCAATTGCTCTAGCGGCAATGAGTGGACCACCTGATCGCTTAATGATTGGTTCATACTGGGCATCGGCAGAGATGACATCGAGCACGTGGAACGTGAGATTCTCGATTAGCCACGGATCTCGATCGCCAATTACTGGTGGCTTGAGAAACTTTGTGAGTGAGCCAGGGAAATCGACTTCGACATTGGCAATAATTCCGTCTTCGGAATTTGGACCACTCGTACCAAGCTGTTTTGCAACCTCAGACATAAGCCATGCCTTAACGCCAGCAGTTGGCACAACGACATGCTGCTTCGCAAATAGGTCAACGGGTTGACGAAGATGCTCAAGCACTGGGGCGAGCACGTCCGAGAGTCGGCTGACATATTCAACTTGAAGTACGAAGGCTCAATGATTGAATCGAAACTCGCCGCACGTCATCAAGACCCAGATGGCGTCTCGCAGGCGATCGGCATTTTTATCGGACGCAAGGTATTCGACAAATCGTCGTTTCTCCGCATCCGTCGCGCGGCGAGTCAAAAGGCTGAGAAACAATCGGTCGATCCGTTCCTCTGGCGAGGCTTCCGACTTCGTGATTGCATCGAGCAAGCTGCCCTGCCCTGTCACCAGCAAGCTGCCGAGTTGGCCGTTGTTCAAATAGAGGTGCTCTTGTAGCCCGCCCTGAAAATCGCCGGTGCCGTTGTTTGGTTGGCCGAAGAAGCGGATCACGTATTCCCATTGGAGCGGCTTGAAGCGGCTCCTTGAGTTTGGCTTCTTCTCGTCCGGCTTTTCTTTGGCCGCATCGACAACATTGAACCCGGTCGCGACGCGCCACGACGCAACCAACTCTTCGGCGGACAGCGGTCGTGATCGAGCGTGCTCGAACCAGTTTGGCAGCGGCTCACCGGTTGAGCCATTTGATGACAACTGATACGCGCGGCTGCTGACCAGTTCGCGAGTCAGCCATCTCAGGTCGAACTGATGCGCGATCAGTTGTTTCGTCATCTCATCGAGGAGTTCCGGATGCGTCGGCTTCTTCGAGGGGCTCATGTTGTCGACCGGATGCACAAGTCCCCGGCCAAAGAACTGCGACCAGATGCGATTGGTGATCGCTCGCGCAAAGTACGGGTTGTCTGGCTTCGTGATCCATTCGGCGAGCTGATCCTTCCGCGAGAACTGCGGAGCGGGCGGCGGCTTGTTGTTCTCGAACTTCACTTCTTTGAAACCGTCGGGGAGCGGCGGTTCGACGAGCGGTTCGCCATGCAGGAATTTCGGTTTGACCGGCTCCCCTTTCTTTCCGGGCGTCTGCTTGGCGGCGGGGCCGGTGAAGAGGACGTCGCCGGTGCTCTTCTCGCCGATGGCCCACATCGTCAGTTCGTCCTTCTTGCCGGCCTGCACGACTTCCAAGCGAGCGAGGAACGCGGCCATGCCGAAGAAGTCGAGTTGAGTCCACGGCTCGAACGGGTGATCGTGGCAGCGGGCACACTGCAACTGGATGCCCAGAAACGTCTGCGTGATCGCCTCGTTGCAGTCCTCCGGCTGATTGCGGTACTGCACGTAAAACAGCGGAGCCCCTTGCTCGGCCGAGTTTCCTTCGGCCTTGAGAATCGTCCGGGCCAGCACGTCGTAGGGAACGTTGTTGGCGAACTGCTCGCGCAGCCATGTCTGGAATCCATCACGCTTGTCGGTGTCGTAGCCGGGCGGGTTGCGGCCGAAGAGGATCAGATCCCACAAGTCCGACTGATGCTGCGCGTGTCGCGGATCGGCGAGCAAGCGTTCGATGAGTGCGTCTCGTTTACCGGGCGAGACGTCATTGAGAAATGCGACCGCTTCGTCATGCGTAGGGATCGTGCCGACAAGATCGAGCGAAACTCGCCGGAGGAATTCCGCATCGGACGCGGGAGCGGCGGGGGTCAGCTTCTCTCGTTGCCACGCGGAGGCGACCAATTCGTCGATGCGGTCTCGCAAGCGAGGCTCATCGGCGATCACGACCGACCAACTGCAGAGAACGAGCAGTGCTGCGTGTTTGAGCCGAAACATGGCTGGTCTTTCAACACGGGTAAAAACGGTATTACGGCTGTCTGCGATCGGCTCACGGCTTCCGGCCGAACGCCGGAGGTCGACAGCCGTGATACCATTTTTGAATTCTCCGGGCGAGCATCATTCGGTTTTTCACAACCGCTCGCAAGGTTGACACTCCTGACGAAAGCCCTTTCGATGCGTCGATCATGCTGCTCGACGTGTTGCAACGCTATTGGGGATATGACGGCTTTCGGCCGCTGCAAGAGGCGGCGATGCGCAGCGTGCTTGACGGTCGCGATTCGGTCGTCGTGTTGCCGACAGGCGGCGGCAAGTCGCTGTGCTATCAGGCTCCGGCGATGTGCCTTGATGGTTTGGCGATTATTGTCTCGCCGTTGATCTCGCTGATGAAGGATCAGGTCGATGCGTTGCGGACGAACGGCATCCCGGCCGTGTTCGTCAACAGCACGCAGACCGGCGCGGAACGCGCGCGGGTCGCCGAGGACATTCGTGCCGAGCGAGTCAAATTGCTCTACGTCTCGCCGGAGAAGCTCGTTCAAGATCGGATGATCGAGTTTCTCAAGGGACTCAAAGTCTCGATGTTCGCGATCGACGAAGCGCACTGCGTCAGCGAATGGGGGCACGACTTCCGGCCGGAGTACCGGCAGCTCAACATCCTGCGAGCGAACTTTCCGGACGTCGGCCTGCACGCTTACACGGCGACCGCGACCGAGCGAGTGCGGCACGACATCGCCAAGTCGCTCGAACTGCGGCAGCCGGACGTCCTGGTCGGTTCGTTCGATCGGCCGAATCTGATCTACAAGGTCGAGCGCCGCAAAAGCGGGCTCGGCCAAGTTCGCGAAGTGCTCGACCGGCACAAGGGGGAGTCGGGCATCATCTACTGCACGACGCGAGCCGATGTGGACAAGCTCTCGATCGAGTTGAACGGCCAGGATTTCAAGACGCTGCCGTATCACGCGGGCATGTCGGATGACGAGCGGCGGCGTCACCAAGAAAACTTTATCGAGGATCGTTGTGACATCATCGTGGCGACGGTCGCGTTCGGCATGGGGATCGACAAGTCGAACGTGCGGTTCGTGATTCACTACGGGATGCCGAAGTCGCTCGAAAGCTATCAGCAGGAAAGTGGCCGAGCCGGTCGCGATGGACTTGAAGCCGATTGCTGTCTGTTTCATTCCGGCAGCGAATACATCCGCTGGCAAAGAATGCTCGAAGAGTCCCCCCCCGGTCCGGTGCGCGAGGCGGCCGCACAATCGCTCGAGGCGATTTCCAAATTCGCGACGGGAGCGAACTGCCGGCATCGGGCGCTCGTCAATTACTTCGGCCAAGACCTACCGCCAGAGCAAGCCGAGTCATGCGGCGCGTGCGACGTCTGTCTCGGCCAATTGGATTTGGTCGAGGACGCCCAAGTCATCGGCCAGAAAATCCTGTCGAGCGTCTTCCGGCAGGACCAACGGTTCGGCGGCGATTACACGGCGCTCGTGCTGAAAGGTTCGCTCGATCAGCGCATTCTGCAAAACGGACACGACAAGCTGAGCACTCACGGACTCTTGAAGGACGTTGCGCAGAAGACGATCCGCGATTGGATCGAGCAACTCGTCGGCCAAGGCTTTCTGAAGAAGGATGGCGAATACAACATCCTGAAACTCACGCCGACCGGCTGGCAACTGATTAAAGGAGAACTCACACCGAAGCTGTTGCGGCCCGCGCCTCCGAAGCGAGAGAAGCGACAAGCGGTGGTCATTGGCGATTCGTGGGACGGCGTCGATCGCGGGTTGTTCGACACGCTGCGTGATCTCCGTCGAGCAAAGGCGGATGCGTTGAGCGTTCCGGCGTATGTGGTCTTCGGTGATACCGCGCTGCGCGACATGGCTCGGCGACGGCCGACGACGATCGCCGGTTTTCATTCAGTCAAAGGTGTCGGCGACAAGAAGCTGGCGGACTTCGGCCAAGAGTTCATCGCCTGCATTACGACTTACTGTCAGCAACACGGCGTCGCGACCGACACGGTTACTCCCGACCCGCAAGCCAAAACGACGACCGCGTATGCTGAACCGGAAGAGACTGGACCAAACCTTTCCGCGCTCGCCGCGTTTCGACTGTTCCGCGAAGGTCAATCGGTTGAAGAGGTCTCGAACTTCATGTCGCGAGCAACTTCGACGGTCGCTGGTTATCTGTCCGAATTCATCCGTCACGACGGGATCACCGATGCGTCGCCGTGGGTGCCGGCCGAGTTGATCCCGCGCATCGAAGCCGCGACACGGAAGCATGGCTTCGAGAAACTGCGTCCGATCTTCGACGAACTCAACGGCGAGGTTTCCTACGAATACCTCCGCCCCGCCATCGATTGCCTGCGCGTGAAACTGCATTTTGGGGAAGAGTCGTAGCCTTGTATCAGGGTCGGGCGTTCAAATTTCATTTTTGGCCTCGCGAATGACTCTCGGCGTGGACTGGAATGGCGACGTGGGATTGGAGTCAGGGGTGGATCGCGGAGCCAAAAATGAAATTTGAAGACCTGACCCCGGCTCCCGTGCGTGCCGAAATCATTCGGCGAACAGATCACTCTTGACCGTGAATCGTTGACCGCCCACTTCGACAATGTCGTCCACAAAAAGTTGCCGGCGTCGGCGAGTTTCCAACATGCCGTTCACTTTCACTTCGCCGTTCTGAATCATGAACTTGGCATGGCCCCCGGTTCCGGCAATGGAGCTCAGTTTCAGAAATTGATCCAGACAGAGCTTTCTGGGTTGAGGATTGGCGTCCGTCACAGTCGTGTCCTTCTTTGTTATGGTGTCTCGGATTGGACCGGCCAGCGGATGCCGGAGCAAGTCAGACCCAGTGGGGCGATTGATCTTGGCGCGGGTTGCGCCCGCAACTCAATCGAATGCGGAGCGACTGAGTGTCATCGGGTTGACCGCTTGCGTTTACTCCGAAGGAGTTGCATCACAAAGCCCAGGGTTGCCGCGCTTCGCGGCGACCCTGGGTTCAATTCGCGAGGCCTGACTCGCCCCTGAAAGGGTTGCATCTCATGCGCACGAAGAATGATGAAACCCCGTTGGGGTACGGAACAATCGGTCCTCCCTGACCCAGGGTCGCCGCGAATCGCGGCAACCCTGGGCTTTGTGATTTAACTCCTTCGGAGTAACGGCACTGGAACACCGTTCTGCCGAAATTCTTCTCGCGACAACAAGACTTTCACTGTTTGCAGTTCAAGGAACTCCCCAATGCGAATCGTTGCAGTGCTGGGTTGTGTTTTGGTGGTGTTTGTCGCGGGCTTCGTCCACGGCGACGAAACAGCGAAGTCGCATCGCCCGTTGCGAGCGGCTCCCGCAGCATCGAAGCGGTCATTGCCCGACGGGCCGATGCTCGTGGTCGATGCGGTCCGAGGACACGACACGGCTGACGGAACTCAGGCCGAGCCGTTGCGCAGCGTGCAAGTCGCCATCAACAGAGCGACGCCCGCGACAACGATCGTGCTGCGCGGCGGTGTGTACTTCGAGCGGTCGACCATCGCCGCACGCGGAACGGCTGAGAAACCGATCACATTGCGGTCGTGGCCGGGCGAGACGGCCATCATCGACGGCGGTTGGAGTGAGTTCTCGCAGTCGCCGGAGTCCGCTTGGCAGCCGGTCACAAACGGCGCGAGTGGCGAGTTTCGATCCACGAAATCGTATCCCAACGTGCGCGACGTCATCGGCGCGTTCGGCGATTCGATGATTGGATTGAACTCCTACTTTCATCGGACCGACTTGCAGGCAACCAACGAACTGATCGACTACGACGATTGGGACCAATCGAAAACGACCGACATCAAGCCGCTGTGGTGCGGGCCGGGGCTGTGGTACGACGCGGCGACGGGACACATCCATTGCCGGTTGAGCCACACGCATCTGCCGGGACTCGACAACTATGTGGGCGAGACCGATCCGCGCAAGCTGCCGCTGATCGTCGCGCCGTTTCGGTCGGTGCCGCTGCTGATCGACGGAGCGGCTCATGTTCGCGTGCAAGACCTGACGATTCGCGGAGCCGGTTACGACGCAGTCATCCTCGACAAAGCCGAGCACATTGAATTCGACAACGTCACGGTCTGGTGCGGCTCGTATGGCGTGCGAGCCCGCGCGACCGGGCCACTGAAACTGCATCGCTGCGGGTTGTACGGCAGTTGTCCGCCGTGGCTGTTCCGCACCGATACCAGCAAGCGTGCGTATCCCGGCCGGCCGAATCGAGACATCACGCGGCTCAACACGCACGCGACACTGGTCGTCGACAACGGCCGCGAGTTCGAGGTCTTCGCGCATCCGTGCAACGACAACTGGGAGATTTCTTACTGCGACTTCACCGACTCGCACGATGGTCCGTATCTCGGCGGCGTGAGCATGAAGTTTCATCACAACCTGATTGATGGGACGCAAGACGACGGCGTGTATCTCAGTCCGATGTATCCTCGGCATCTCTTCATGCGGGACGGGGCCGAGATTCACATTTCTCAAAATCTCTTTCGCGGCTGCCTGACCGCGCTGGCGTTTGGTGGTTCGGAGGACACTCGCGACGGCGTCTTCATTTACCGCAACGTGTTCGATCTGCGGCCGGAGGTGCTGACGGGGCGTCCTTCGGTTCGCGATCGCGAGCTGCGCGTCTCACACGGCAAGCTGATGGGAGACCACGGCTCGCCCCCGTGGTCGGCGATGACGATTTATCACAACACGATCCTCGCCAAAGAACAGGCCCGCGATGCGTCAATGGCCGCGCTCGGTGCCGTTCGATCGGGCCTGCCACGCCGAACGTTCAACAACTTGTTCGTGCATCTCGAAAAGTTACCTGGCTTTGTTCCGCCGACTCTCGATCAACCGGTCGAAGCGGACGGCAATCTGTATTGGGCTCCCGGCACCACCGAGCCAGCGGCCGCCGCTTTGTTTCAGCGATTTCGCCAGTCAAAGGACTACGTCGCTCAGAAAGAGAAATCTCCGAACGGAGTCAGCGACCGCTCACTGGTCGCCGATCCCCGTTTCACGATGTCCGATCTCAACGCCGCCGCGTTCGACTTCCGTTTGAGCCGTGAAAGTCCGGCAGTCAATTCGGGAGTCTCGCTACCAGCCGATTGGCCGGACCCGCTGCGTGACCTCGATAAGGATGCGCCTGATCGAGGGGCGATCCCGTTCGACGCCGCTCCCCTAGAAGTTGGACGACGAGCAGGACAAACTCCCGCTCGACTCAATCCCTAATTTGCAGTCATCATTTTGTGCCCCATGATTTTTCCAAAACAGTTTTGGCAAAATCATGGGGCACAAAATGATGGGAAACCTTGATGTCGCTGATTCATCCCGCCCTGATTTACGCCACCGGCTTGGCCGTGATCCCGGTCATTCTGCACTTCTTGTTGCGGGCGAAGCCCAGGAAGTTGCCGTTTCCCGCGCTTCGTCTGATTCTGATGCGACGCCGGCAGAACGTGCGACGGCTGCGGCTGCGGCATGTCTGGCTGATGTTGCTGCGAATGCTGGTCATCATCGGCTTGGCGATCGCCGCCGCGAGGCCGTCGTTGCCGGAAGCGAGTTATGAACTCAGCACGCGCGAGATGCTGACGTTGTTTGGCGTCATCGCCGCGGCGCTTGGGACGTATTTCGGTCTGATGTGGACGTGGCACAAGAAAAAGCTATCGATCCAGACGCTGGCGTATCGCCGCACGATGTTGCGCGGCGGACTGGGGACAGCGGTCGCCGCTTTGATCGCACTGGCCGTCATCCTGCCGTATGTGAGGCGACTGCAAGCCGAGATCTCCGCACCGGCTCCGGCGGTCGGCAGCGATTTGCCGGTCGCGGCGGTGTTCCTGTTCGACACCAGTTTGTCGATGCAATACACGCAGGAAGGGAAGACGCGGCTCGATCAAGGCAAGGCCATCGCGCAGGGCCACATGGATACGCTGCCGCCGCGCAGCCGGATCGCGGTCGGCGAGACGAACTCGACGACGCCGATTCTGTTTCAAGCCGATTTGGTCGGCGCGAAGGCGAAGATTCAAAGCCTCGCGCCGCAACCGGTCTCGCAGCCGTTGAATGAACGGTTGCGAGCGGCCCTCGCTCTGCAAGAGCAGGATCAAGGCCGCACGCTCAACGAACAAGGATCGGTGCCGCAAGGTGATCGCCGCGACCGTTTCATCCGCGAGATCTATCTCTTTACGGACCTCGGCGCGACTTCGTGGCGGACGAGCGGCGCTCAACTGTTGAAGGATGAACTGACCCGCCTGCCGTGGGTCGCAGTGTATGTGATCGACGTTGGCGAGTTGGCTCCGCATGACGTGGGCATCACCGACGTGACGCTGACTCGGCAAAGTATCTCTGAGGGAAGCTCGCTGACGGTCGAAGCCGCGATCTCGGCGATCGGCGTCGAGGAGGGCGAGAAGACCGTCGAGTTGTCGTTGATCAGCCGCGACGGAAAGCGCATCCCCTCCGGTCAGCAGTCGGTGAGAGTCGGCGGCCAGCTAGGTGCTCGCGTGCAAATCCCGATCGCAAACCTGCAAGGCCCCGTGCAGCATGGCGAGCTGCGTTTGCTCTCCAGCGATCCGCTGTCGATGAACGACGTCCGTTACTTCACCGTCGAGATCAAGCCGCCGCCGAAGGTGTTGCTGGTCTCGCCGACGCCGGGCATTGCGAACTTACTCAGCGAAATGCTGGCGACTGATGACGAGCGTAAAGCGAAGAAGTTTCGTTTTCTCTTGAATGACGTGCAGCCGGCAAAGTTGGCCAACATTAAGTTCGGCGATTACTCGGTCGTCATTCTCAACAGCGTTCCGTCGTTGAGTGATGCGACGTGGAAGTCGCTGCACAAATTCGTGAGCAACGGCGGTGGACTGGCAGTGATCCTGGGCTCGAACGGCCTGCAAGACGCAGGGGGCGTCGATCCGGTGTCGTACAGCCGCGAACCGGCGAGCACGGTGCTGCCCTGCAAGCTGGGATCGAGTCCGAATTTCTCTCCCCCTGCATTTCTCGACGCGAAGAATCCGAATCATCCTGTGCTCAAGAAGCTGGATGAACTCGGCGGAGTCGGTGTGCTCGGCGAGATCGAAATCCGCAAACGCTGGACGGTCGATTTGTTTGATGAGGCCAATGTGCTCATCACGTACTCGAACGCCAAAGCGGAACCGGCCCTGATTGAACGGCGCATCGGCGGTGGCCGAGTCACACTGTTGACCACCGCCGCCGATACGCGCGGGTGGATCGATCATGTCGAGGCGGGCAGCAACTGGGCCTTCGTCGTGTTCGTTGACCAACTGATGCAGTACCTCTCCGGCCGCAGCGAGGCGACGTTCAACTACCTCGCGGGGGAGGACGTCCTGGTGCGAGCCGACCAGGAATCCGCACTGACGAAATATCTGCTGCGCAAGCCCGGCGGTCAGCAATTGCCCGGCAACAATCCCGCCGGTGCCGCATCGTTCGCGATCCGCGAGACCGATCAACTCGGTCACTACAGCGTCGCGTCCGCCGATCCTGTGTCGAAGTTCGCCAGCGGCTTCAGCGTCAATGCCGCGTCCACCGAAAGCGATTTTCGACGACTGAGCGAAGACGATCTCACGCAGCTCTTCGGCGAGAAACGATTCTCGATGGCACGCGACATCGCCACGCTGCAACGCCACGTCAACACCGGCCGGTTGGGCGAGGAGGTCTATCCGTTGCTGCTGCTGCTCGTGTTGATCGTCTTCTGCGGCGAGCATTTCGTGGCCAACTGGTTCTACGCGGAAGAGGCCGAGACGGCAGCGGCGTGAGCCTTTCACACGACGCACGTTGCAATTGTTCCCGCCCCCATCCAGCTTGGGGACTGTCGTTTTAAGAAACTCAATTACGAACACTATTGCCAGGGTCGCTACACTCCGTCCCGACTGTCATTCACGGAGGTTGAGCATGGCGACGGCGGATTATTGGGCGGAGCCGAAGGTGGTTCGGGAGCAGATCGTGTT
>CAMDPX010000292.1 GCA_945905295.1 Planctomyces sp. SH-PL62
CGGTTTAATCGAAGCGTGTTCGCGTATAAGCGTCCAAATTGCAGGTCACTTCAAAAAAATGTCATTCGGACGCTTAAAGTGCCAAATTCAAATTAGTGTAAATGTACTGAACAGGGCTTCTTGCCGATTAAACCGACAGGCCCCTTGCCGGCGTGGTCCTCGCCGTGAAACGCGGTCAACGTGTTCTGCAGCACCTGGCTCGCATCCAACAGCGTACGTTCCTCCAACGATTCGACGACCTGGCTAAACTCGGGCGCACTGCCAGTCCCATTGGGCGTGACCATCCAAGAACCGCCGCGCGCGGCCAAAGAGGTGCCGCCAGTTGATCCCCGTCGAGACGACGAGCGCGTCTGCTTGCGAGTTGTCAAAATGCGACCAGCGAAACCTTTGAGCCAACGGGTGAACAACATCGTGGTGTCTCCTCACAGGATGAAAAGCGAGTCCATGTGGTGATTGCGAAGCCGGCCTCATGCCGGGATCGTGCGCAAGAAAAAAAACGCGTCGGTCGTCGCTCGCTGCCGAACCCAGAGTGGCGGCGAGCATGGCCGAACTGACTATTCCGAAAGTGGTGAATCAATGTGGTTGTGAAAGGGGTTTTCGCGTGTTCCAAAACCGGCTAAACCGTGTGACTTCGTGAACCTGCAAACTGCGACCTTCTGTTGGAACTGACAGAATCCGCACAACTTCGCGCAATGGGGGGCCTTTCTAGTTTGCAAAACCAGTTCTTCAAGAAGAACGCCTACAGTCGAACCACTCTGCGAGTAATCCGAAGCCGAGAACTCGGAGGATTCCGGTTGTGCTGGTTGTTCCGATTAGACACGACATGTCTACCCAAACTACCCATCTTCACAAAAAACGTCACGTCACAACCGGCGACTCTTGATGATTTTTTTTGAGTTTTCCCAAAGCCGTCATCTCGGAGCGCGAGGAAGAGGGTGCAGAACGGCATTTCCTGTTGGCGCCCCCGGGCCAATTCAATGGGCGTCTGTCGGGGCGATTGCGAGGCAATCCGAGTAGCCCATCGCGTGACTCTCCGAGGCTGTGAATAAATGACGTGGGGCACGTTTTCAACGTGCCCAATCAGCCTATTTTCGAGCACGTTAAAAACGTGCTCCACGAAAACTTCACAGCCTCTCCGAGTCGAACAGCCAGCGACAAATGCTCGACTCGGAGAGTCAAGCGACGACAAAACGCCACTTCTCAGACAGCCTCTGTGATCGGGTTTCGACATTTGAATGTCGAGTTTCGGGGTTCAGTGGTATCTTGGTCCTCGTTCCTCTTCTGGAGAGCCAGCCATGACCACTTTGACGACGCCATTACCGCGCCGCGAACCGCTGAAGAATTCGCTTCTCGATGTGCCGCCGCTGCAAGACGGCGACCGATTGACTCGTGCGGAGTTCGAGCGGCGCTATGACGCTATGCCCGAACTTAAGAAGGCAGAACTCATCGAAGGAGTCGTTCACATGGGATCGCCAGTCTCAGCCAACAACCATGCCGAACCGCATTTTGATTTAATCACCTTGCTGGGGTTGTATCGCTTGCACACTCCCGGAGTGGTCGGCGGTGATAACGGGACGCTGCGGCTGGATCTCGATAACGAACCGCAGCCAGACGCCTATCTGCGGATTCTGGCCGAGTTCGGTGGGCAGTGCGTGTTGGACGAGAAGGGCTACGTGGCCGGTGCTCCCGAACTGGTCGCCGAGGTCGCCGCCAGTTCCGTGAGCTACGACTTGCACGACAAGTTGAACGCCTATCGCCGGAATCAGGTGCGCGAATACCTGGTCTGGCGCGTGCGTGATCGCGAAGTGGATTGGTTCGTGCTTCGCGAGGGCCAATTCGAGAGACTCCCACTGGGCGCGGACGGTCTGCTGCGCAGCGAAGTGTTGCCGGGCTTGTGGCTCGATCCGCAAGCGATCATCGCTCGCGATGCGGCGCGAATGTTTCAGGTCGCGATGCAGGGGGTCGCCTCACCGGAACATCACGCCTTTCTGGCGCGGCTCAAGGCGGCCGAACAACCCGTCGCCGAATGAATCATTCGACAACTCGAATATCCACACGGCTCTCGCGGCCATCCGTGCGACATTCTGGCGAGCGGGGTGGCGTCAGCCCAATGGCACTCACTTTAGCGGTGCGGCGCGAGCCGCCCGGTTCGTGGAACACCAATATCTCCGCTTTTCACCGGACAGCTTGCTGTTCCGCTATCAAAGCGAGTGCCATTGGGCGTCAGCCCCCCGGTGCATTCAACGTCGCAGAACCGGGGGACTGACGCCGCACCGCTCGCCTGAATCATCACTTCAGTTCTTGCAACATCGAGTACAGGATGATGTTGATCGCCAGCTTCGTGGCGTCTTCCGAGACGTAGCCTTCGCACGCGATCGCCGCTTGGCGTTCCAGCGCGCAACTGATGTCGTACTTGCTGTAGATCACGACATAGCGGCCATCGACTTCGATCCCTTCCAAGATCGGCTCACTCAGTGTGGCGGCATTGGCAATGACCCCTTGGCCGCTGGTTTGATCGGCTCCGCGGCGGCGGACTTTGGTGAGCGTATGGCCGACCTTCGCCGAGAAGATTTCGTGCGTGACAGGAATGCGCGTCAGCGGTTTGTCGGGAAACAATCCAGCGATGGCCGCGCGGAAGCTCTTGTCGAAGGGAGCCGCGCTGCAACAGGCATCGGCGAACAGCACGCCGCCGTTCTGCAAGTACTGTTGCAAGCGTTCGCGTTCGGCGCGAGTCCATTCGAACTTGTGCCGGCCGTGCATGTAGGCGATCGGATAGTTGAAGAGGTTCGGATCGGAGGTGGCCAGTTCGCGAGTCTTGGTCGAAGCGGCAAGCCCGGCGGTCTCGTTTAATGCGATCAGCATATTGCGCAGCGCGTGTGGCGCGGTGTCCCAACCTCCGGTGTGCTTCAACTGCGCGATCTGCAACAAGCCCGCTTCGATGCGGTCGCGTTGCCCGGCCTGCTTGGCAAGTTCCCCTTGCGTGAGTTTATCGGGAGGCTCGCGGCCCGTGGCGTATGCGATGACGTTCACTCCAATGCGCGTGGACTTCGAGATGAAGCCTTTCAACTCCGGCTTGCGATTCGGCAGTTCGGACACGCACCACTTGTTCCAACCGCAGCCGATGTCTTCCGGCGAATAGACAATCGCCGTGCGGCAACCGAAGTCCACGCCCCACAGATCGACCTGCGCTTCGGCGAGCAGATACTCGCTGCGGAAGATCGGATGCTCCGGCTTGAGCTTCTTCAATTCGGCCTCGCCGTTGGGATACATCTGCTTGATGAGTTCGTGGAAGCCGTCATCGAATCCGGCTCCGTTGCAATTGCCGACGGCGAAAATGAAACCGCCGGCATCAACGTACTCGCGCAGCAATTTCACTTCCGGTTCCGCCAACTCTGGCTTGTCGCGGCCGGACATGAACAGCACCGGAGCCTGCATCAGATCGGCGACACCGCCTCCTTTGACCGCTTTCTCCATTTCGACGACTTGCCAGGTCACGAGCTTCGGCCACTTGTCTTTTCCGCTGATGAGATCGGTCAGGTTGTGAACGTCGTGCCGATGCCGATTCCAATCCTCGACGACCATCCCTTTTGCGTTGCGTTCGGCGGGCGGTCCGAACTTCAGCTTATTGATCAGCACCGGAGCCATCCCCTTCGAGAGGAACAACAGCGCAAAACTGGTGCCGATCACTGAATCGCCGTCGCCGGCTCCGCTGCTCGACCAATGGCCGTCGCCTCCCTGGCCGCTGATCAGAAATTTGGCCCCTTCGCGGAACCAATCGTGATTGCCGATGAACCGCTGGCCGCTCAAGCGACCGGCTCGTTCCAGGCCGTAGAGGTAATACAGTACGCCACCAATCGCATTGTCACCGACGTTGTGCCCGACCGCGAAACGGGCGCGGAGCCAGTTCAAGCCGCGCTCCAGCGCTTCGCTGCGAGCCTCCTCGCGGCAGCAATCCGGGAATCCGTTCGCACCCACATCGGAGTCGTCCGGCAACAGCGAGTCCGCCATTACCAGCGACGCGATCCCTGCCACGGTCATCGCGCCGGAGGTGCCACCGCCACCTGAGGTGTAGCCCCAGCCGCCATCGGCCTCTTGGGTCTTGGTCCAATGCTCGCGAGTCAGTTCCCAAGTTTTGCGGCTGGTCGGAATCCCCGCGAACGCTGCTTCGCGCAGTCCCAGCACGGCATATTGCACGTTGCTGTGATCGAACGAGACCGTTCCTCGCCGCACGTCATAGTGCCACCCGCCCCGCGCCGCGCTGGTGCTGTCTTGAGCCTCTTCCAAGTCCTTGACGATGGTGACCATCCGCGCGTGGTCCTTATTGCCATCCTTCGCGGCGGCGTAGACCATCAGTTGCAGTCCCGCGTCGTAAGTCTTCGTTGGCGGACGCTGCTCCCGCAAGAACTTCAGAGCCTTTTGAATCGGCAGGTCTTGCGGCGTCATGCCAACATTCAACAACGCCAACGCCGCCAAGGCGGTTGGCCCGGTTGGATAGAGCCCACTCATCGGACTGTCGAATGAGCCATCGGGAAGCTGCTTCGAAATCAAAAGCCGCTTCCCCAAGTCAATCGATTTGAGCACCGCCTCCGGCTTGAGGTCGTCCGCCGCGCGGCTTGGCGGCAGGAATGCCCCGCTCGCCTGTGCGGCTGCCTTTGTTGGCTGACTTCGCAACTTCGTTCGAATCACAAGGCCGTTCATGACGTCTCCTCGCAAACCTCATTCTCGCGTCGGTACTCTCCGTGACGACGGCCTTTTACAATCCGCGCCGCAACCCGACTATCTCAGAAAGGGGTCGGGAGTTTTTTTCATGCCGCAGTCGAGAGTTGTCTGGTTGTTGGACACGCGTTGTGCGGCATGAAAAAGACTCCCGACCCCGTTCCGCCACCGAAACGGAGCATCCCTTGGCCGAGAAACGTGACTTCGACGAGTTCCTCGAAAAATTCCGCCGCCGCCGCGAGCTCATGACCACCGAACTGCATAAGGTCATCATCGGCCAAGATGCGGTCATCGAACAAATCCTCGCGGCCGTCTTCACCGGTGGGCACTGCTTGCTGGTCGGCGTGCCGGGACTCGCCAAGACGTTGATCGTCAGCACGATCGCGAACATTCTCGACGTGCAGTTCAAACGGATTCAGTTCACGCCGGACTTGATGCCCTCGGACATCACCGGGACGAACGTGCTCGACGAGACCGAAGCGGGCCGCCGCGAGTTCCGCTTCGTGAAAGGCCCGGTCTTCACCAACATCCTGCTGGCCGACGAAATCAACCGCACGCCGCCGAAGACTCAGGCCGCGCTGCTGCAAGCCATGCAGGAACGCGAAGTCACCGTCGGTCAGGAAACCTACAAGCTGCCCGAACCCTTCCTCGTCATCGCCACGCAGAACCCGATCGAGCAAGAAGGAACGTATCCGCTGCCTGAAGCGCAGCTCGACCGCTTCATGTTCAACGTCATCGTCGATTACCCAGACCTCGAACACGAAGAGAGCATCCTGGCGGCGAGCTCCTCGATGGAGAAACCGGACGTTCGCAAAGTCCTCTCGGCCGATGCGATCGTGTACCTGCAAAAGCAGATCAACACGATCGAAGCCGCGCCGCTGACGATTAACTACGTCGCGCGGCTGGTACGCGCAACTCGGCCGAAAGATCCGTCGGCTCCGAAGTTCATCCAAGACCTTGTCAGTTGGGGAGCCGGTCCGCGTGCCGGTCAGTTCTTGATTGCCGGAGCCAAAGCGCTCGCCGCGATGGACGGCCGCCCGGCCATCAACATCGACGACGTTCGCAAGGTCGCGGTCCCCGTGTTGCGACATCGCGTCTCGACGAACTTCCAAGCTCAAGCCGAAGGGGTCACCAGCGAGACTGTGGTCCAACGCCTGATCGCAGAGATCCCCGAACCGAAGATTGCCAAATACGCCTGAGCGATGCTCGCGTAGCCGCCGTTCGCCAGAACGCGGGTGAATGGCGGAAGACCCGCCTTCTGGCGAACGGCGGCTACAGAAAGAAAAAGGAGACAAACAATGGCCGAAACCACAGAAATGAAAACCTGCCCGTTTTGCGCCGAGTCCATCATGGCGGTGGCAAAGAAGTGCAAGTACTGCGGCGAGTACCTGGACGCCGAAACTCGCCGAGCCAACACCCCCACGCCGAGCGGCATGGAACGCATGTTGGTGCCCACCGGCCGGCCAGTCTCGGCGATCGCGTCGGGCTATTGCGCCCTGTTCGGAATCCTGCCACTGATTGGATTACCGTTCTCGATCGCGGCGGTCATCACCGGCTTTGTCGCGCTCAAAACGCTCAAGAAAAACCCGGAGCTTTCTGGAGCCGGACGCGCCTGGTTCGGAATCATCTGCGGCATCATCACCACGCTCATCTCACTCGTGGGAGTCGTGGTCCTGGTGATCGGAGCCGCTTCCGGCCGCCGCTGAGAGTCGTCTGGAAAGGGGTCGGGAGTCTTTTTCATGCCGCACAACACGAATCAATCAACTGAAGAAAAACCAAATGCGGCATGAAAAAGACTCCCGTCCCCGTCGCAACGATCAACTTCCCAGAACGAAATCTCACAACTAATGCCTAAGACCGAAGACTACCTGAAGCCCGAAGTGATCCGCACCATCGCGGGGCTGGACCTGCGAGCGCGGTTCATCGTCGAAGGATTCTTGGCCGGCTTGCACACGTCGCCGTTTCACGGATTCAGCGTCGAGTTCTCCGAACATCGCCGGTACTCGCAGGGAGACGATCCGAAGGACATTGATTGGCTCGTCTACGCCAAGACCGACCGCTACTACGTCAAGAAGTATCAGGCCGAGACCAACATCACCGGCTATCTGCTGATGGATCTCTCGGCCAGCATGGCCTACACGTACCGGCAAGAGTTGACCAAGTTCGATTACTCGATCTGCCTCGCGGCCGCGCTGGCCTATTTGATGATCCACCAGCAAGACCCCGTCGGCCTGATCACGTTCGACGAGAAGCTGCGGCACAGTCTCCCCGCGCGCAGCAAGCGAACGCAGCTTGGCAACATCCTCGCGCTGCTCGCTCAATCCAAGCCCGGCGGACAAACGGAGATCGCGGCCAATCTCCGACAAGTCGCTTCGATGGTGCGGCATCGCGGGCTGATGATGATCTTCTCAGATTTGCTCGTTGACCCGGAGCCGGTCATTCGCAGCCTGCAAATGCTGCGACACGGCGGGCATGACGTGATCCTGTTTCATGTGCTCGACGAGGCCGAAGCCACGTTCCCGTTCAGTGGCATGGTGGACCTCACCGACCCGGAGAGCGGACAGAACCAACTGATCGACGCCGACGGCACGCGAGCCGACTACCTCGAAGCGGTCAACGAACTCTGCGGCCAGTACCGCAAAGAGTGCCTGTCAATGGGAGCCGACTACGTTCGCCTCGACACGTCAATGCCATTCGGCAATGCACTCTTGGAGTACCTCTCTCAACGCCGTGCGAGGTTCTGAAACCAACCGGCCAACTGTCCGGTACAGTGGCCGTGCCCAAACGTGGGGCAGGTTTTCAACCTGCCCGTCATTCATGGCAGGTTGAAAACCTGCCCCACGACTGGAGACTTCCCATGCTTCGCTTCGCCTGTTGTTCGCGCCGCCGACTATTGCTGGCGGCCGTTTGTTGTTTCGCCACGTTGGGAATGGTCCGGCCGGTCGCGGCGGCGGACGCCGATCTCGCGAAGACGACCCCCAGCGGAGCCGTCTTCTTCGCCGAAATCTCCGGATTGGATGCGTGGATCGACAAGCTCCAGAACTCGGATTTGGTCAAGAGCCTGCCGTCGAATCCGCAAGTCCAAGCGTTTTACGCTTCGCCGCAGGGACGCAAGGCCGACGCCGGTCGCAAGGCGATTGAGAACCAGTTGGGCATGGATCTGTGGACGCTCGGCAAGACCGCGTTTAGTGGTCGAGTTTCGGTGGCGCTTTACCCGCATGACGGACGCAAGGAACCAGACGCGGTCATTGCCGTACAAGTCAAAGAGGCCGCCGCGCTCGAT
This sequence comes from Planctomyces sp. SH-PL62, assembly GCA_945905295.1. Classification (GTDB taxonomy): domain Bacteria; phylum Planctomycetota; class Planctomycetia; order Planctomycetales; family Planctomycetaceae; genus SXKJ01. The sequence goes on from CAMDPX010000292.1 coordinate 8,000, forward strand.
AAGATTCGGGAGCGAGTCGCTCCGCTCCTGCCGCTGATCGAAGATCAAATCAGTCTGACCACGGGACCAGGAAACATTCCGGTGCGGAGCATGGACGGCAAAGTCTTCATTGCCGAATGCGACAATTGGATCGTCGCGGCCAGCACCAGCGAGTTGATGAATCGCGCACTCACGCTGCGAGCAGGCAGCTCGGACGGTTCGAAGGCGTTGGCCGACGATGCGCCGTTCGTGGCGATGACCAAGCAACTCGGTTCGCAGCATCTGGCGCGCAGCTACGTCAATTTGGAACTCGTCACGCAAGGGATGGGCGGACGGCTCGGCCCTGAGAAGTTGGACAATCCCGGCGTGTCGCTGTTGCTGGGTGGCTTGTATGAACTCGCCAATCACAGCCCGTTCTTTGGTTCGACGCTGGACCTCGATAGTCAGCGATTGGTCTTTACTCATTCGATCGCCGGAAAACCGGAGTCCATCGGAGAGAAGTACGCGCCACTCTTCGCCGCCGAGGGGAAGCCGGATGCCGGCTCGCTGCCGAACGTGCCGGGATTGATCGGTGGTTGGATTCTGCATCGCGACTTCGCTGGCTGGTACAAACGCCGCGAAGAGTTGTTGGATGCCAAGGTGCTGCCTGAGTTCGACAAGTTTGAAGCGGGCTTGGCCAATCTGCTGCCGGGCAAGGATTACGGCACCGACATTCTGCCGTCGTTGGGAAACAAGCTGACGTTCGTCGCCGCGCCTCAAGACTACTCGCACTTGAATGAAAAGCCGGGAATGCAACTTCCAGGCTTCGCGCTCGTGTGGGACTTGGGCAAACCGGATGAAGCCGAACAGACTTTGAATCTGCTGTTTCAAACCGTCGCGACAATCTCGAACCTCAACGCCGGTCAACAAGGCCGACAGCCGTGGGTGCTCTCGTCCGAGAGTTACAAAGACGTGCAGATTCAATTCGGCAAGTATTCGCAGAAGCCGAAGGGTGAGCGACTGCCGATCGTCTTCAACTTCATGCCCGCCGCCGCTCGTGTACGAGACAAGTTCGTGATGGCCTCGTCGGTCGATCTCTGCAAGCACCTCGTCGATGTGTATCTGACTCCGACCACGACGACCGCAACCGCGAAGCCGACTCGCAACGATTTTCTGTTTGAGCTGACCGGCGAATCATTGGCCAACATCCTCGACGCGAATCGCGGCTTGCTCGAAGCCCGCTCCGTCGCGCAGGAAGGGAAGACGTCCGATCAAGCTCAAGCCGATGTGACGACGCTGCTGCAACTGGTCCGAGCCGTCCGCACGCTGCGCCTCACCACCGGTGCCGAAGCCGACGGCTATCGCGTGCAACTGGAAGCGGTTTGGAAGTAGTCTTCCGTAGCCGCACTCGCCAAGAGTGCGGGTTCCTCGCACACCCGCACTCTGGCGAGTGCGGCTACGTCGAAAGACCTCCCATGACTCGCGACGACGTCCAACAGCTCATCCCGCACCGTGATCCATTTCTGTGGCTCGACGAGATCGTCGAACTGACCGAGACGCGAATTCACGCGCGCAAGTTTCTCGCTCCGGATCTGCCGGTCTTCACCGGCCACTATCCGAGCTTTCCGGTCTTTCCCGGTGTCCTGCAACTCGAAGCCGCGATGCAGGCCGGAGCTGTTTTGATTGCGAAGACCTCGACGATGGCTTCAGGCAAAGTTCCAGTCGCCACGCGGATCAACAACGTCCAATTCCGCCGAATGGTCCGGCCTGGTGAGACGCTCGACATCGAAGTCGAACTGACCGAGCGCATGTCGAATGCGTTTTTTCTGACCGGCAAAGTTTCCGTCGGGGGCCAAGTGTCCGTGCGATTCGAGTTTGCCTGCGCAGCAGCCAATTCAGAACACGGATGACACGGAAAACGCGGATGGGCACAGTGTCCATCCGCGTTCTCCGTGTCATCCGTGTTTTCTCTCCACAAAGCCCGGAATCAATCATGAGCAACCTGCTGCATGGTGAACTTTCAGAAGCCGCCATCAACGCCTTCTACCACGTCTACAACACGCTCGGTTACGGATTCCTGCCGTCGGTCTATTCGAAGTCGTTGGCAATCACGTTGAGCAAACGAGGTCTCAAGGTCTCGTCACGAGCCCCGTGAAAGTCTTCTTTGAAGGGGAGCAGGTCGGCTTCTTCCTGGCCGATTTGATTGTCAGTGACAAGCTAGTGCCGCGTCAAAGCTTAATCTTCGGGTAGACGGAGGTGAGCTTACAGCGGGCGTCGTCGATTTTCATTTGCCAGTCGACGCCGCGTTGGGTCGAGTTCACGTCGGTTGACCAGGCGGCGGTTTCGTCACGCAGGGTCTCGATG
>CAMDPX010000293.1 GCA_945905295.1 Planctomyces sp. SH-PL62
TGTTAGCCCCCGGACGTGTCGATCGTCGCAATTTGTCCGGGGGCTAACGCCCGCCGGCTCGCCTGAATCGTGGACCTGATTGGAAAGCGAATTGTGAGTCACGACGTCTACGAAAATCCGCTCATCAAGCGATACGCCTCGAAGCCGATGGCCGAGTTGTGGTCCGAGCAGCGCAAGCACTCGACGTGGCGGCGGCTGTGGGTCGCGCTGGCTGAGGCGGAACGGGAACTCGGCATCGAGATTTCAGAATCTCAAATCTCAGATCTCAGATCCGCAATCGACGACATCGATTTCCCGCTCGCCGCGAAGTACGAGAAGGAACTGCGGCACGATGTGATGGCTCACGTCCACGCTTACGGAGATCGCTGCCCGTCAGCACGCGGGATCATTCATCTCGGAGCGACGAGTTGCTACGTCACCGACAACACCGACCTCATCCTGATTCGTGAGGCACTGCAACTCGTGCAATCAAGACTCGTCGCGGTCATCGACGAGTTGGCGAAGTTCGCGGCGCAATATCGCGAGCTGCCGTGTCTCGGCTTCACGCACTTGCAGCCGGCTCAGCCAACGACCGTTGGCAAGCGTGCGACGTTGTGGTGCTACGACCTCGTGCTCGATTTGGCCGAGATCGAATATCGGCTCGCCGCATTGAAGTGCCGAGGCGTGAAGGGGACGACCGGCACGCAGGCGTCGTTCATGACGCTGTTCAATGGCGATCATGCCAAGATCGAAGAACTCGATCGTCGCGTCTCGGCCAAGATGGGATTTGAATCGGCTTACGCCGTCACCGGGCAAACATACTCGCGGAAGGTCGATGCGCAAGTGCTCGATGTGCTCAGCGGCATCGCGCAGTCGGCTCACAAAGCCGGGACGGATTTGCGAATCCTGCAAAGCCGCAAGGAACTCGAAGAGCCGTTTGAGAAGCAGCAGATCGGATCGTCGGCGATGGCTTACAAACGAAATCCGATGCGGTCCGAACGGATGTGTTCGCTGGCCCGCTTCGCGATGAACTTGCCGGCGAATCTCGCTCAGACAGTCGCGACGCAGTGGCTGGAACGGACGCTCGACGACAGTGCGAATCGGCGGCTGGTTCTGCCGCAGGCGTTCTTGGCGATCGACGCGGTCTTGATCTTGTACCGCAACATCGTCGATGGTTTGGTCGTGTATCCGAAGGTCATCGAAAAGCATCTCGCCGAGGAGTTGCCGTTCATGGCCACCGAAGAAATCCTGATGGCCGGAGTCCAATCCGGCGGCGATCGCCAGGAACTTCACGAACGAATCAGAGTTCACAGCCAGGCGGCCGCCCAGCAAGTCAAAGAATTTGGACGTGCCAACGACTTACTCGAACGGCTCAAGACCGACACGGCGTTCGCGGCGGTTGATCTCGGCAATGCTCTCGACGCTCGGCGATTCGTCGGCCGCGCGCCGGAGCAAGTCGATACGTTTATCGCCAACGTCGTCGAGCCGATTCGGCAACGATATGGGAGTCTGGGAAATCAGCAGTCAGAACAGTTAAGAGTTTGAAGTCGCAGGCGAGCCGATGGGCGTTAGCCCTCGGACTTCGCTTTCGTGCCACACGAGTCCGGGGGCTGACGCCGCCCGGCTCGCCCATTTCAAGGAGCCTCGCCATGAATCGTCTCTGGTCTTTCGTCGGCCTGTTTGTCGCGTTCGTGTTCGCCGTGACGTTCTTCGGCCAACCGGCTCAATCCGATACCCCGTCGCCAGCCACGCGCTGGGAATATCGCTCGGAGACGATTGAGCCGACGTTGCTTTCTCAGCGACTCAACGAGTGGGGCGGCGACCGGTGGGAAGTGTTCGCCGTTGAGCGAGGTGATACGGTGCTCGAACAAGACGGCGCGACCAAGCTGAAGGTGACGAACTTCCAAGTCACCGCGCGACGACCGCTGAAGTAGGTCAGGCTTTCTAGCCTGACCCGAAATGGCAAATGACGTCGAATCCGTATCGGGTCAGCCTGGAAAGGCTGACCTACGGCTTCCAAGCGGTGAAGAATTTTTGCAGTCGCACCATCTCGCCGGGCAGGTACGCGGCAGCGGTAATGTGGCCCGCGTCGAGCCACACCAACTCCGGCTTCGTGCCGATCGAATCCCACAATGCCATCGTGGCGGCGTGCGGAATGATTTCATCGGTCTTCGCGTTGACCATCAGCACGTCGCGGTCTTTGAGCAACCGGCCATGCGTCGCCGGATCGACGGGTTCCAACGCTTTGAGAAACGACTCGCGCGATTCGCCCGCTTTGATCCATTCCGCGCGGAACATCTCTGCGTCGCGATGCTCCATGCTCCAGAGATTCTCGCCGAGCTTTCCGCCGCCAAGGTAGATCGCGACCTTGCGAAACCGTGGCTCTCCCGCAGCCGATAGAGCGGACATGATGCCTCCCAAGCTGATGCCCGTCACTCCCAGCCGTTCCTTATCCACCTCCGGCCGAGCGGACAGCCAGGCACCCGCGCGGCGAACGTCGAGCACGGCCTGTCTCATGCTTTCGGCCGTCTCGCGCGGGTTGCGCGAGATCATGCGTCGCGGAGACTCCTTGCTGCGCCGCTCACCGTAATACGGCATCTTGACGAACAGCGCGGCGACCTGCGCGCGAGCCAACGCACTCGCGACCGTTTGGGAGAGCGGGAACTCGCCCCCCAAGATGTGCAGCACGACGACTCCCGGAAACGGTCCCGGACCGGCTGGCTGAAAGTATTCGGCGTGGACGGTGTTGTTCTCCGGCACGACGGTCTCGACCGGCGAAGGGAACGTCACGGCGAGCGTGCGTAGTGATCCGCGCTCACGCAGGAATTCCGATTCGGCCTCGAAGCGATGCGGCTTCAAACGAAAGTGCTCAGGCACCGCCCCTTCGTTCTTGGCCGGCAAGAATTCGATGGTCGCCGCTTCGAGGACTTCCGTAAAAACAGCCTCGTCGGCCATGACGGGGCCAGCGCTGAGGCTCACAAGCACCGTCAACCATCCGGCAACCAACGAACGACTCACCAAGCAAATGGACCGTGACATCGTGAACCTCGTTTTCAATTCGCGAACAACGACTCGTGCCGGGCACATCGTATACCTCGCGCATCCATGAATGAAACAGGCCCCCCACCGAGCTTGCCTCGGTGGTTAGCGGGCTTTTGCACTACGTCGATCCTGATTTCGAGTGAAACGCCGCGTAGTGCAAAAGCCCGAATCCACCGAGACAAGCTCAGTGGGGGTTGCGAACATCGCCGGGATGATGCCTGGTTGTTTCGCGATCCGCACTCACATTGACGGTCTTTGTCATCCGCTTCAGACTCCCGCCCGATTTGGCAAGGGAGTGCCGCATGAATTGGTTGGCTTGGCGATATCGGCTGGAGTACCTCGTCTTTCGCGCGCTGGTGTGCGTGATTCAGATGCTGTCGCCCGCTCGCGCGCGGGATTGTGCCGAGGGCTTGGGGTTCGTCTTCCATCGCATTCTGCCGCGCAAGCTGACTCGTTACGCCGTCTCGCAAGACGGCCTGCGTCAGGCGCTGAGGCCGGAGGCGTCCGACGCGACCATCGACGATTACATCCGCCGCATGTGGGTGCATCTTTTTCGAGTTGTGATCGAGATCATCCAGCTTCCGCGCAAGGCTCGCGACAACAGCATTCTGAATGTCGTGCAATACGGTCCCGGTCGACAGGCGGGTTGGTCCGCATTCAATTCTGGCCGGCCCGTGATGATGGTCGGCGGGCATTTTGGAAATTGGGAAGTCGCCAACTCGGTCTTCGGTTTGTACGGCGTGTCGATGGGTGTGATCGCCCGCGATTTGGACAATCCGTATCTCCACGAATGGTTCAAGCGGTTTCGCGAGCGGACTGGCCATCGGATGTTCTCGAAAGACGGTGCGTCCGAGCAAATGCTGCCGCTGCTGGCTCGGCGCGGCCATGTCGGGTTGTTGTGCGATCAAGATGCCGGGCCGCGCGGGCTGTTCGTGGACTTCTTCGGCAAGCCCGCTTCGACGTTCAAGTCGATTGCTCTGGCGGCCCTGGAATATCGCGCGCTGATCTGTGTCGGCGGAGCGATCCGTCTGCCGGACGATTTTCATCGTGACGACACGGTCGGCCCCGCGTGGTCGCGGTTTGAACTGATCTGCGAGGAGGTCATCGATCCGGAGACGATCGACAGTCTTGATCCCGTGGGCGAGATCACTCGCCGCTACACCGCCGCGCTCGAACGGCTGATCCGCCGGGCTCCGGAGCAATACTTCTGGGTGCATCGCCGTTGGAAGAGCGTCCCGCAACAACGTCGCGCGGCTCGCAAGGCGGCGTGAACATCGCCGTCTCTTCGCTCGTAGTGACCCCATTGATGGGGTCGAACGCGCGATCCTGACCCGATCAATCGGGTCACTACGAGCGATCAAGCCGATCACCTCCAACGTCTCACCAGCGTTCGACCGGGCCGGACGGGACGGGGATGTGCATCTCTGGCAGTTCGCCCGTGCGGTTGCCGTTGACCGGGCCTTCGGCGCTGAGCTTCTCGAAGTAGCGGTCCAACTCGTCGGACGTTTGGATGAGTTGAAACTCGTGTCGCAACCGCGCTCGGACGTGCATCGCCTTCAAGCTCCAGTGAGCCATCTTGCGAAAGCCGATGATGGCCGACTCGACCCCCTGACGCTCGGCGAGATACCGGAATTGCGCCTGCATCAGTGCCAGCCGTTCGTCAAACGTGCCGCTGGGTCCGAACGAGCCGGTCGTTTCCCATTCGACGAGTTGTCGGAAGATCCAGGGATTAGCGAGTGCGCCGCGGCCGATCGAGACTCCGCGACAGCCGGTCTCGCGCAGCATCACTTCCGCGTCGGCGACCGTGCGCACATCGCCGTTGCCGATCACCGGAATCCGCTCGACCGCCTCGACCACCTGCCGAATGCCGTCACGATCGACACAGCCGGAGAAACCCTGTGCTCGCGTGCGACCGTGAATCGCGACCGCCGCGACGCCAGCTTGCTCGAACTGCCGAGCGAAGAACGGGGCGGTGATCTGTGTCGCATCCCAACCCAACCGCATCTTGATCGAGACCGGAATCCGCACCGCTTCCACGACCGCTCGCACGAGATTCAGGGTCTCGTCGGGACGGCACATCATGCTCGCCCCCGACCCATTCGCGACGATCCGTTTCACCGGGCAGCCCATATTGATGTCGATCGAATGCACGCCGCGAGCCTCCAAGAACTGCGCGGCATCGTGCATCGGACCGATTTCGCTCCCGAAGATCTGCACGGCGAACGGCGAGTCCTCCGGGCACGTTTCAATCAACTCCAGCGACCGCAGGCTCCCGGCCAACAAGCCGCGGGCATTGACCAAATCTGTGGTCGCCAAGCCGACGCCACCAATCTCGCGCACGATGCGGCGAAACGGCAAATTCGTGAAGCCCGCTAACGGCGACAGTAAGTAGCGCGATGCCAGTTGCAGTGAGCCGTAGCTCACCGGCGGCGGAAACGTAAAGCAGGTCACAACGATCTTTGTCCCATTCAGGTCATTGACGATTCGGAAAGGGGTCGGGAGTCTTTTTCATGCCGCATAACGCGAGTCAAACAACCAATCAGCTCTCGATTGCGGCATGAAAAAGACTCCCGACCCCGTCGCGATGAACGCTTCTCGCATAGCTTCCCAGTGATTCATCGGCGGGATGTTACGGAGTAGCGACGTGGACGGTCCACGAAAGCAAAGGGGTCGGGAGTCTTTTTCAGGTCGGGGCAACTGTCATTGAACGCCCAATCGCAATCGAATGCCCAAGAGACAAGCGCCGACCTGAAAAAGACTCCCGACCCCGTGGCTCAGATGCCTCAAGCTCCGCCTGTTCGGCTTGATCGTTTTCTCCACGCGCTGTGTGCTCCGCATAGCTTGCCAATCCCACACAACGGCCTCGACTGACTTGACCGTCATGTCTGTTGCCGCGAGACGCGCTCTCGCCGGTATCTTGCGACTCGTGCATCTAAACGCGGCAAGAACAATTCCGTGAGGCACACTTGCGAAGCAGGTCCGACCTTTCAAACCCGATATGTACCTGACCCCTGGACCGACGACGCAACCTGGAGCCTGATTGTGAGCCAACACCATCTCCCCATCGAGCACTTCTTGACCAAACTGGATTCCGAGGAGCAAGACCGCTCGGCCGCCGCCAAACGCGACGCCCGTCCGGAATGGCTGACGCACTTCATCGACAGCATCGCCGACCTGTTCGATCCGCTGATCGGTGTCGCTCGCGTAGGCTTTGACTGTAATTTCGTGGAAGGGGCCTGGGTCGTCGGTTTGTACCTCGGTTCCTACGAGATTGTCGGCGGCCGGCATGACGGTGAAGCCCGCCACATCAACTTCGAGTTCGATCTGCAACAGCTCATGGCCCACTTCAATAAAGTCAGCGAGCTGGTCTGGAGCGCGTTCCCGTCGCCGCGAGACACGCGGTCCTCCTGGGCACGCAGCTACGTGACGATTGCCGGCCAAGTCGCCGAGCAGACCGTTCGCCTGCAAGTCTTCAGCGTCCCGCCGGTCCATGCCGAAATCGGAATGCGCCGCTATCCCGACGGACGCTTCGAGCCGGTTTAATCGCGCTCGTAGTGACCCCATTTATGGGGGCGAACCCAACCCGATAAATCGGGTCACTACGAGCGGTCGAGATTCCCAAACGTGGTTTCACATCACGCGATCCGCCGCCCAGGCGTAGCGGCGGCCGGTGAGGAACTCTTTGTATTCGGCGTTGATCGGCTCGTGGATCGTGTCCCGATTGAACGGTGTGTTGACCGCGTTCAGAATCGCGATGACGTCCGCATCGGCATAGCCCACGCCGGAGACCTCAAACCAATCGCCGTTGACGTCGAGGATCCGCACCCACTCGCGCGACACGCGCACCTTGCGCAGCATCCGTAGCTCGCTGCGAGTCCGTTTCAAGAACTCCAGCGTCTCTGGGAGCCGCTCTGGCTCAAAGCGATGTTCGGCCACCGCACGACCGCTGCTCTTCATGGTCCCCTCGTACACGGATGAAGTCCGTTGGAATCGGCTGCTGGCGATCGCTCATGCCGACAGTGACATTGGCTGGCTTCCAATGGCTGACAGAAAAATGGGGACAGAAAGAATTCGGCGTGAGCTATTTCTTTTGCGTGGAGACTCCGACGAACGGAGGTTGCCCATTTTTTCTGTCAGCTCTTAGTTTCATCGAACACAATTCTGTCGCCTTCAGCAAAAAGCCTCCTCTTAATCAGCCTGAATCACACCCTGATCCAACAGGGCTTGAACAAACTTCTTGGCGACCGGTCCCGCCACCTTGCCGCCGGAACCAGCTTGTTCCAGCACGACGACAAATGCAATCCGCGGACGGTCCGCCGGGACGTATCCGGCGAACCATGCATGATCCGGCCGGCCGCCGCCGATCTCAGCGGTTCCCGTCTTGCCGGCGATCGCGACCTCTTTCATCCGGACGGATTTGAAGCCGGTTCCTTGAGGGTGAGCGACCACTTGCTCCAAACCTTCACGCACGCGAGCCAATGTCCTCTCAGAAAGACCTGGCAGCCGGCGGCGATTCGGTTCGATCATCGTTGTTGAGGATGTCGCCAAACGGGAGGGCGAGGCTCCCGCCGAGCCGTCATGGGGATGACGCTTGATTCCGTCGAACGGCTCGGCGGGAGCCTCGCCCTCCCCTGCCGCGCCCTCCCCTGCCGCGTCCTCGCCTGCCGCGCTGAACTCGCGAGCGACTTGCGGCGTCACCAGCCAGCCATCGTTCGCGACGGCCGCCATCAGCCGAGCAATCTGCAACGGCGTGACCGTCAGCCGCGATTGTCCAATCGCCAGGCCCAGCGTGTCGCCGTCGTACCACGGTTCTCGGCGAGCCTTCGCAGCCGACGCGGTTCCGTCCTTCTCCCACGGCGAGGCGGGCTTCAAGGAGTTTGCATCATCGTCGGTCGATCGCTCGTGGCTGACGAGTTCGATCGGCGACTTCGTGCCGTTGCGAGATTTCGGCGCGGCTTCCGGCGGACGCGGGACATGACCGCGCCGCTCGCCCGGCACATCGACGCCGGTGAGTTGTCCGAATCCGAACTCGTCCGCCCAATGCACCAGCGGCTGCGGACCCAGCGTTTGAGCGGCTTTGAAGAAGTACACGTTGCACGACCGCGCGAGTGCCTTCGTCAGGTCCGTGCCGTAGTGAGCATGGCTGTGATAACAGCGAAACTTGTTCGGATCTTTGAGATACCCGACGCATTCGATTTCCCGGTCCGGGTCGATGCGCTGTCGCGCATCGAGTCGATGACTCTCTAACACCGCGACCGCCGAAACCGCCTTGAAGACTGAGCCGGGCGGCAACGTCATTTGCATCGCTCGCGAGAACTGTGGGCGGCGTGGGTCTTCTTCGAGAGTTTGCCGAAGCTCGGCGTTGCTGGACAGCAAATCGTTGACGTCGAACGTCGGAGCCGTTGCCGCGGCCAGGATCGCTCCCGTCTGCACGTCGATGGCCACAATGCAACCGCCGGGAGGACGTGCCTCTTCCGTAGCCTGTCTCTCCGAGTCGGGACTCCCGTTTTTAAGAGTCCCGACTCGGAGAGTCAGGCTACGTGGCGGCCCCTCGACGACCTCTTCCAGGAGCTTCGTCGCCTCTTCTTGCAAAGCGACAGAGAAATTCAGCACGACATCGCGCCCCGGCTGCGGCGTTCGCACGATTTCTGTTCGCACGATCGTGCCGTGATGATCGCGGACGATCTTGCGTTGGCCGCGTACGCCATGCAGGACATGCTCGTAAGACTGCTCGATGCCAGATCGTCCGATCGTGTCCCCTGCCTGATAATCCTGGGGCCCGCCGTTGGGAGAGCGATCCTGGTGCGAACGAAGTTCGTCGGCGTTGATCTCACCGCGATAGCCCACCAGGTGCGGAGCGACTCGACCGTTCGAATAGATTCGCCGAGAGGTCACATCGGTCCGCACTCCGGGGTATTGCTCCGGATGCGTCTCGATTTCGGCGACGACTTCCAGCGGGACATCTTCCAGCAACAGGTGATAGTCCGATTGTTCCGAGATGCGCAGCGGGTCGCGCCGTTCTCGCGTCGGCGTCGTGGTGAGTTCATGCTTTACGACCTGCCAGGCGTGCTCAAGAACGGACTCGCTGGCGAGCGGGGCGGCGTCAGCCCCCCGGTTTTCAGCGGCGACGGAATCCACCGGGGGGCTGACGCCGCCCCGCTCGCCAATTGCGCCACGGCGTTCTTCAACGAGCCGATAGATTCGTTCGACGCGCTGCTGCACTCGGCCGCGCAGTTCCGCCAACTTGTCCGGGTTATGCTCGGTCAACTCCGCGAGCGACTGCCACAACTCATCGCGCCGCGTAAGAACGTCCGCTTTCGCTTGCTCGAATTTCGTTTTGTCCCGACGTTCGGCGCGGCTCAGTCGAGCGACCGCTTCATCGCGCAGCCAGCGTTCATTGGGTGGCTCTTCGAGCCAGCGGTAATGGACCAGCACTCGATAGCGTTCCTCGTCGAACGCCAGCACGGTCCCGTCCGCCGCGAGGATGCGGCCATGCCGAGCCGGGATCGATTCGACCGATTCCGTTTCGCGCCGTGTCTCGACGGCGAAACCCTCGGCGACGAATCCCTGCAAATGCACCAGCCGTCCTGCCACCACGAGCAACGGCAACGCCATCGCCACGAAAAGCCAAACCAAACGCACGCCCGGCTCGGCATCAACGTCAAACGCCGAGCCGCCCCGCGTCGGTCCGCTGTCGAACAAGGGAGTCGGTCGATTACGCATGGTGATAGCGCGCCGTGGAGTTGGTTCGCAGCGCTCCGAAGGTGCTCAGGCCCACGCACAACGCCAGTCCGTACGCAGCCTCGCTAGCCAGCGTTGTGAGGGAGACCAATGTCACGGCCGGCCCATCGGACATGACGCATGCCAAACCTCGCGACAGCAGCAGTCCCGTCGCGATGACCGAGAATTGCCAGACGAGCCTCGGCCAGCGCGAGCGAACGTCCGCATCCGGTCGCAGCGACAACATCATTGCCGCGGTCAACGTGGTCGCCAGCATCTCGACGCCGAAGCGTCCGCTCGACAACCCATCCGCCAGCAAACCGATGAGCGATGCCCAAGCCAGACCGCGTGCATCGGTGAACCACGACAATGTCAATACCACCGGCAGCCACATCAGCGGCGGGCGACAATCGCCGATCGACAACGCCGTGCCGCAAGCCGCTTGCGTCGCGAGTGCGAGATACGTCGTGATGAGAAGGACGAGGTGTTTCATGTTGAGAGCCACGGGGTCGGGAGTCTTTTTCTGGCCGCCGCGTGTTTTTGAAGCGTCCGGAG
>CAMDPX010000294.1 GCA_945905295.1 Planctomyces sp. SH-PL62
CGTCAGCCCCCCGGTTCAGCGGCGAATGCACCGGGGGGCTGACGCCGCCCCGCTCGCCAGAAAGTTCTTGAGGACTCCAGCGATGACAGACTCACCACGGCATCTTTCGCGCGGGGACTTCCTCGGTCCCCTCGCCGTCGCACTGGCCGCGTTGCTGGCCGTGGTGCTGACGCTCGATGCGGCGGGTGATTACCCGAAACTGTTCGAGGGGCCGGGGGTCACGCTCGATGAATCGTTCAACGTCCAAATGGGGGTGTATCAGTGGAAAGCGCTGCGGGACTACAATCTGGCGCTGCTGCACCCCGACAGCGTGCGCGAGGTCTTCGGAACGAGAACTTACAACCCGGATCACCCACCGCTGGGGCGTGTTTGGTTGGGCTTCTGGCACGACTTGGTCGAGTGGCTGTTCCCTCCGAGCGACCATCCGACAAATGAATACGGGTTTCGGTTCGTGACCGACTGTGCTCGGGTCGGCTCGGCGACGGCGTTCGCGTTGACGGTGCTGTTGATCGGAGTCACCGCAACGAAGTGGTATGGCCGAACGGCCGGAATCGTCGCAGCGGTGTCACTGGTTTTGATGCCGCGTGTGTTCGCTCACGCGCACCTTGCGTCGCTGGAGACGTTTTTGAATCTGACGTATTCCGGGACGGTGCTGGCGGTCGCGCACTCTTGGCGAGTGGGAAAGAACGTAAGGTCTGCCACGGCGGACTGGTGGACTCCGGCGTTGACTGGCGTCCTGTTCGGTCTCGCGCTGCTCTCGAAGATGCAGGCGATCCTGATTCCGCCGATCGTCGGAGTGTGGGTGTTGTGGCACTGGCGAGTTCGCGCGATCAAGCCGCTGATGATCTTCGGCCTGGTGGGCCTGTTCGTCTTCTTTGTCGGTTGGCCCTGGCTGTGGCTCGATCCGGCAAAACACCTTCGCGAGTACTTCGCGCGGACGACGAGCCGTGCGGTCTTGAATTGTTACTACCTCGGCCAAGTCTGGGCCGACAAGGATGTGCCGTGGCATTACCCGTTCGTGATGTTCGCGGTCACGGTGCCGATCGGTTTGCATCTGCTGGGAGTGATTGGTGCCGTGGTCAAACTAAGTGGACACACAGAGTTGAGCGTGCAGGCGAGCGGGGCGGCGTCAGCCCCCCGGTCCGGCAACGAAGGCACCGGGGGGCTGACGCCGCCCCGCTCGCCTGCACGGCTTTTTGTCTGCGATCCGCGCGAGCAACTCCTGCTCGCGGCGACGCTGTTTCCGCTCGTGTTGTTTGCTCTGCCCGGCGTCGCGGTGTACGACGGCGAGCGGCTGTTTCTTGTCAGCTATCCGATGTGGGCCGTGCTGATCGGCCGTGGTGCCGAGTTGGCGATGAGTCACCTGCGACGGAAGGCGGAGCTTGGTCAATGGCGATTCGCGGCCAGCCGCCGTGTCCGTGGAGCGATCCTCGCGTCGTGCCTGCTGACGCAGAGCATCGGTGTGATCGCGATGCACCCGTGTCAGTTGAGCTACTACAACCTGTTGGTCGGTGGCTCGCGCGGCGCGGATTGGCTCGGCTTTGAGCGGACCTATTGGGGAGACAGCGTGACTCGCAGCTTTCTACACCAGGTGGCGGCTTCCGTGTCGGAGGGAGACACCATCGCGGTCTCTCCTGTGCTCCATCAATTTCAATTGGACGAATTGCTGATGCAGTCTCCAATCTTGAGAGCACGCGGGATTCGTCTGGTGGCCGAGTCCGACCTTCGTCAAACCAAGCAGACTCGGATCGCGGGTGAGTTGTTCTTCTGCCGTAAAGCCGAACTCGGTACGAACAAGGTCGAGTTGGACTTCGATCTGATTTCGGTCAACGCGCCGCATGTGGGATGGCCGTGCTGGCTCACTGTTTGGACGCCGAGCCAGAATCCCTGAAGTGGATGACGAAAGTTGATCGGATTGCCGTCTCAGCGCTCGTTGACAGTTTTTTTTCGCAGCCGTAGCCTGCCTGACGAATGCAGTTCGCGAAGCTTTGGAAACCTTGAGACATGCCGGAAGTCACCAATTTCGCCGAGTTGGAAGTGTTGCTCGATCAGTGCCAAACGGCGCTGAGCTATCGCTTTCGCGATATCGAACTGCTGGCAATGTGTTTGACGCACGCCTCTTCGGCACGCACCCGATTGCACTCCAACGAGCGGCTGGAATTCCTGGGCGATGCGATCCTGGGAGTGGTTGTCTGCGAAGCGCTCTACCACCGCTTTCCGGAGTCTTCAGAAGGGGAGCTGACGCGGATCAAGTCGATCGTGGTCAGCCGCGTGACGTGCGCCACGATGGCCGCTCGCGTGAGATTGGAAGAGTTCGTGCTCGTCGGCAAAGGGCTGAACCACGGTGGGCATATTCCGTCATCCATCCTGGCGGGAACGTTTGAGGGATTGATCGCCGGCATTTATCTCGACGGCGGTCTCGAAGCCGCTCGCGATTTCCTGACTCCGTTGATTACGCCCGAAATCGAAAGCTCGGCGGCGACTCTGCACGAGCAGAACTTCAAAAGCCTGTTGCAGCACATCGCTCAGAAAAGATTCGGAGCGACGCCGATGTACCGGCTGCTCGATGAGCGCGGCCCTGATCATTCGAAGGTGTTCCACATCAGCGTGGTCGTGGCGGGACGTGTCTTCCCCGCCGCTTGGGGAGCGAACAAGAAAGAAGCCGAACAGACCGCCGCGCAACATGCCCTCGAAGAACTGCTCGGCGAGAACGCGGGCGAAGACCGGACCCCCGCTCCGCCGGAACTTCGCGAGTCAGACGTTTGGGAGGTCTCGGCGGAGCCTGCGGCGGAGGTTGCCGCGATCGACATAGCGAGCTCCGCGATTGAAGCAGAACCATTCGGCCTGGGCGTGGAAGAATCCTGACTGCCAAACGCATCGACGGCCGATGCGGTGTGTTGAATCACCGCATTTGCACTCATAATCAGAAATGGAAAATGAGAAATGAAGAATGACAAATGCAAAATGCTGAGCCAGTCATTTTTCATTTTGCATTTCTCATTTCTCATTTCTCATTGCCCGAAGGATGCGCGCACCAGATGCGTCTCTTTCGGACAACGACTCTAATCTCCGGTCCGATCCATCCAGCAAGCAACGTCATGGCGAGTTCCCCGAAATCCTCCGAGCCCGTTTCTGATCGCCCCGCTTCGGCGGCGTACTTGGTCGTGCGCGATGGCGACAAATGGCAGGACATGTTTCGTCTGACTCCCGGCCAAGTGATGACGATTGGTCGCGCACCGACCAACCGCATCGTGGTCCGCAGCGAACAGAGCAGTCGCAATCACTGCGAAATCTTCCAGGCCGGACCGATGTGGGTTCTGCGGGATCTCGGCAGCCGTAACGGCACGACCGTCGACGGGCACCGCATCTCCGGCGATTGGGAATTGGAAGAAGGGCAAACGATTCAGCTCGGTGCTTGTGAGATCACCTTCACTCACGAATTGTCCGACAAGGCGAAACCGGCCGACGATGACGACGACGCGGAAATCGAATCTGCCACGCAAACGCTGGACAAGATCCCGGTGAAGGGACCGAAGTCGAGCGCACCGGAAATCGTTTCACGCAGAAAGCGAACGAAGTACTCCCCGTCCAGCACCGCCGAACACGCTGGGCAAGATCGCTTCAGTCAGGACATGGCTCAGCTTTGGAAGCTGGCTGTTGAGATGGGTTCCGCGAAAGACGAAAAGCAATTGGCCGATGTGGTGCTCGATGGCTTGCTGGTCGGGATCGGAGCCGACATCGGCGCGGTGCTGATGCTGCCCAAGCCGATGTCCGGCGGAACGCGCCCCAGCCAACTCCGAGTGGTGGCGTACAAATCTCAGGGCGAGCACTCCTATCAAACGATCTCGAAGGCGCTGTCACGCATGGTGCTGGAGGATCGCGAGGCTGTGCTGGCCAAAAACGTCGCCGATGACAGCAAGCTCTCCGACCGCGACAGCCTCGATGAAATCGAAGCCAAGAGCGTGATCTGTGCCCCGATTCGCAACGGCGATTTGGTCTACGGCTTGATCCATTTGTATTCGACGCTCAGCGACGAATCGTTGGAATCGGAGCACCTGGAATTCACGCTGGCAGTCGCCGATCAAATGGCGCTCGCCTTCGAGAACATCCGCGAAAAGCAATCACTCGCCGAAGGTTTGGCACGCGCTCAGAACGAAAACGAGTCGCTACGCAACCAACTGACCATCGACACCGAACTGATCGGCAACAGTCCGGAGATGCAGCAACTGAAGCGGCAGATCAACAAGATCGCTCCCACCGATGCGACCGTGCTCATTCGCGGCGAAAGTGGCGTCGGCAAAGAATTGGTCGCACGGGCGGTCCACTTCGGCAGCGATCGCCGCAACGGCCCGTTCATCTGCCTGAATTGCGCGGCCTTGAGTGAAACCCTGTTGGAGAGCGAACTCTTCGGTCACGAAAAAGGTTCATT
Organism: Planctomyces sp. SH-PL62; assembly: GCA_945905295.1. Classification (GTDB taxonomy): domain Bacteria; phylum Planctomycetota; class Planctomycetia; order Planctomycetales; family Planctomycetaceae; genus SXKJ01. Next base: position 4,430 of record CAMDPX010000294.1, read on the forward strand.
TACCGGCGCGACCGGCCGCAAGCTCGGCAAGTTCGAGCAGGCGAATCGTGGCTCGCTGTTCCTGGACGAAGTCGGCGAAATGAGTTTGTCGATTCAGGCGAAATTCCTGCGCGTGCTCGAAGGACATCCATTCGAACGGGTTGGCGGCAGCTCGCCGATTAACGTGGATGTGCGCGTCATCGCCGCGACGAACCGCAACCTCGAAGACGCAATTCACGAAAAACTTTTTCGGAAGGATCTTTACTTCCGTTTGTTCGTCGTAGAAATCACACCTCTGCCGCTGCGCGAGCATCGTTCCGACATTCCGGTTCTGGCAAGCTATTTTCTCCACCGTTTCGCGAAGAAAACCGGACGTCCGGTGCGCGGCTTCTCCGACGAAGCGTTGGAGGTGCTCTGCCAATTCGATTGGCCCGGCAACGTGCGCGAGTTGCAGAACTGCGTCGAGCGCGCCGTTGTAATGAGTACCGGCGATTTGGTGTCCGCGTCGGAGATCAAATTATCGGGACTTCGTGTTGCAGTCTCTGGCACCGCGCCGCCGATCAAGGCTCAGCCAACCAGCATGGCTGCTGAGAGTCCTCCTGTTCTGCTCGATGAGACTGTGAAATTTGACAAGTCGCTGGAAGAACTCGAACAGGCACACATTCTGGCAACACTCGAAAAGACGCATTGGAACAAATCGCAGACCGCCGTGATCCTGGGCATCGAGCGTTCGACTCTGGATCGCAAACTTAAACGCTATGGCGTCAATCGTCCCGAATGAATGCCTCGAACGAAGGGCGATCTAGTCCATCACGATGTAGAGTTTTTGTCTGATTCAACAGGCATTTTCGAGGAATCAGATTTCTGAAAAAGTTGTTGACATTCTGCGGCATCCGTCGGACAATCCGCCCGTCTTTATGAGTTCCCACCGCAGTTTTTCCTTCCTGCTGCCAGTGATCAACGTCGCTTTTCAACGGACTTTCTGCTTGCGACGTCGCTCGGTGATTAACGAGCCTTCTGTGAGTAAAACGTGGACTTGATCAACGCTGTTGTTGTCTCGTGTCCCGATTTTTGGTGTCCCCTGAACCCGTTAGAAATTGGAGTTTGACGTTATGTCTTATCCGCTCGAGGCAGATTCGGACCTCGATGATGACACTGGTTTGCACGAGGACGGCTTCCTCGTCGGTGAGTCTGATGACTTCAGCGACGAGTACGAAGACGTGAACTTTGAGGCCATCGGGGTGCATCCCCATGAGCCGACAAAAGCCAAGCCAGGGTCCGAAGAGAAAGTGCTGATGCTCGCCGCACGTTATGCCGCCGGCATGCCGCTGTGGCACAATGACGACTGCACGGATCACGGTCCGGCTCGCGATCAACGCATCGACGCTTAGTCATCACACTGTCAACAAAAAAGCTCCTCCAAGTAAACGCTTGGAGGAGCTTTTTTTGTTTTTCGAGAGGAGATCGCTCGCCTGACTTATTCGTGGCTGCGTCGCAACACGGATTCGACTTCGGCGAGTTGTTCGGGTGTGTTGACCCCCAACGCTTCGGCGATCGTCAGCTTGGGAACAGCGAGCACGCGCTGGCCTTGAACATTCAGGATCGCCGGAACGTCGGTCAGATAATACTCGGCTTGGCTGTTGTTCGGACGAATTTGAGTGAGCGATTGAAACAGCCGGCGACTGTCGAAGGCATAGCAGCCGGTGTTGATCTCGCGGATGGCGGCTTCGGCCGGAGTCGCATCTTTTTGCTCGACGATGCGCAGGAACTCGCCTGACTCCGACCGCACGATGCGGCCGAGCCCAATGTTGTTCTCGGTGATCGCGGTTCCGATCACGGCCGCGGCGTGCTGATCGCGCAGCTCAGCCAGCAATGCCGCGAGCGAACCACCCTGTAAGAGCGGAGTGTCACCGGCCAGCACCAGCACGGGGCCGTCGTGATCGGCAAGTTGCTCGGCGCACATCATCACGGCGTGGCCGGTCCCTTTCTGTTCGGCTTGCAAAGCGAATTCGACATCGCGATGAGCCGCCAGGCTCTCGCGAACGAACTCCGCTTTGTGCCCGACGACCACGACCAGTCGTTTGACTCCCGCTGCGCGAGCGGCATCTAAAACGTACTCGATCATCGGCCGGCCGCGGACCGAGTGCATGACTTTCGGCAACTCGGACTTCATCCGAGTTCCCTTGCCGGCAGCCAAGACGATTGCAACGGGATCAGACACAACAACCTCCACGATGCGAGCCGGGTAAGTGAGCGGCAAGGCGCTAGCCGCCGGTTTCTGGCACGGGAAATCGATACCACAACACCGGTGGCTAGCGTCATTCCGCTCAAAGCTGACACCGTCCGGCTGGCCGAATATATTCGATTAGAACCGGATGCCAATGCGGCCGATGAAACCAGAGTTGATGTCGAAGTCAGGACCAAACCGTTGATCGACACTGCGGCCGAAGACCCAGCCACCCTCAATGAACCCCGATGCGATGGGATTGCTTTTCCGCAGGCCGATTAAGATGCGATAGTCCTCGAGTTCAACCTGATCTGCGCGGCTCACGACGGCACCGTTCATCGCTGGAGGTGGCGGCGTGAAGGTAGAAGAACCGATCTGGTAGGACTCAATGTGATATTCGCCGGTGGCGTAGAGCCAGACGTCCTCGCCCATGTAGTTGCCGCAGTAATACTGAATGCGCGACTGCGGCCACATGATGCGGAACTCCCAGCGATCATCCGGCAGCCAAACGAATCCGGCGTAAGGGATGATTCGATCATGGACGCGATCCCAAAAGCCGGCTCCCAACGCGACCTGGAAGTGCGGATCGAGTTGCCACAGCAAAACACCACGGCCGTCGAAGTTGTACGCGTTGCGGGTGAGCGAATGATCGAAGTCGGAGTTGATCGACGGATTGAACGCCAAGGTGAGCGCGAACGGTGCGAACTGACTGTTGAGAGGCGTTTCAAAACGGAAATCCCAACCGAGCCGATAGACACTTGATGGGAGATCAACACGGTCTGGATCCCCCGGTGCCACGGGATCCACTGATTCCGGTCCGCTCCAACCTCGGTAGCCGAACTGGTGCTCCAACGAGAACAGCCACGGCGACCACCATGTCGGGATCGTGTGGTTCAGGCCGATGTTGGCCTCAAAGACTTCAAACTTACCGCCACCGGGCAGGCTGACGGGCCGATTCGGCAACCAACCGATGTCACCCCACAACGAGTAGCCCAAACGATACGGCTGCGGCCCATTCGCGCCCCACGTCGAAATGCCGGGAGGTGGAGCCGTCATGAATGGCGCTGGGCTCAGTGGCTGCACGAACGGCTCGACGGTCTGGGTCTGCACCGGCGGATCATAGGACTCGTCATTGGGCTGCGAGGGGGTCGTCGTCACCTGAGCAGGCGACGACGGCACCACAAAGGTGGGCTGGACGGTCCTTGGAGTCGGCACCTCCCGCATGCCATCCGCCAATCGCACCTCCGGACTTTGAGCACGAATGATGGCGTCGCGCTGAGCACGTAACAGACTTGGAAAGCGTCTCGTGTTGATGCCCTTGCGGGGAGGTGCTGGCGGTCCAAAGTTGGCGGCATTGTATGCCGACCAGAGATCGTGCGATGACCTACCGACGGCCCTTTCGGCCTCCGGCGCGGTGACTTCATCGAACAGCCCGATCGGCTCGGCGCGAGCAAAGATCGCGGACGGATCAATGTCCGGAGCGGAAGGGGGAGTCCAGGAACTCGACAACGCGAGCACACAGAAAACCAGCGAGGTGTTCACGGTAGAACCTGCGTTAAGTGGGGGAGAGTAGAACCGCCAAGTCTCGGCCAGAGGTGGGAGAGGAAGGCCGAAACACAAACGGGATCCGAATGGGATGGCGGTTGTGGCACAGATCGCGAAATCGGTCAACACCATTCGGCAAGAAGTGCGAGTCGTGCTGGCGGGATTCGTCGTTTTGACGGCGGACTGATAATTCGGCTCAAGCCCCGCAGCGTGCGGTAAAACGAAAAGAGCCCGGTCGCTCGCGATCGAGCGACCAGGCTCTCATGTCTTGGTGCCACAGTGAGCCGACGACTACTTGTGGTAGCCGAGGCTCACCATGACGTTGTAAAGCTCTTCGTAGGTGATGAAGCGGCGGCGATGCAGCAGCTTGTATTGGTCGATGGCTTCGGCCAACTCTTGAGCATCTGGGTTCAACAGGCTGTGCGAGTCACGAAATTGGCGACGTTCGTGCCCTTCTTCAGGACGGCCGACATTGCCTTGGCGACGGTCCATGAACGTGACCGGCTTCTGCTCAAGTAATTGGGACATTAGCATGGCTCCTCGAGTGTTCGACCGAAAACTTAGGCCATGCAAGCCGGTCGAGCAAATCGGCTTCGCGTGGGATGGGGGAATTCAGCCCCCTCGGCCGTCACTGGCTGCGGATTCCGTGGAATCCTTCCCACTGGCGTGTTCCGGACAACTGGAACCCGCTCCATTCCGCGAATCGTTATCTGACCTTTCCGAGGCCGGACGACGGAACTGGACAACATTCGTTCGACATCGGTTCAAGGCGAGCATGAAGATCACAATCCTCGGCGGCGGCGGGATGGCAACGGCTTGTGCGATTGTGCTTGCCGAGCACACCGGACTCGACGTGTCGATTTGGGCGCGCAATGCCGAGTACGCACGCGACATGGCCACCTCGCGAGTCAATGACCGTCTGCTGCCCGGCGTCCGCATCCCCGACCAAATCACCATCACTTCCGATGTCGCATCGGCGGCAGCCGGAGTAGACGTGCTGATCGCGGCAGTCCCAACGGCTTTTCTGCGACAAGCACTGACCGACATCGCCGACAAATTGCCGGTCGGCGTGCCGGTCCTCAGCGTCATCAAAGGACTCGAGAACAACACGTTCGCTCGCCCGACGCAGATCATCACCAGCGTCCTCGGTTCACGACCTGTCGCCGCGCTCGGCGGACCGTGTCACGCCGAAGAGGCCGCACGCCGAATGCCGGCCAGCGTCGTCATCGCCAGCGAGGACGAGGCATTTGCGTCGCAAGCTCAAAAACTCTTCGCGACCGACCGCTTTCGGGTCTACACGAATCGCGACCTGCTCGGCGTCGAACTGGCGGGTGCATTGAAGAACGTCATTGCGATCGCGGCCGGCATCTGCGATGGGCTCGACTACGGCGACAACGCCAAGTCCGCACTCATCACGCGCGGGCTCGCCGAGATGACTCGCTTCGGCAGTGCCTTGGGAGCCGACAAATCAACCTTCTTCGGACTGGCCGGCCTGGGCGACCTGATCACCACCTGCGTCAGCCGCCACGGCCGCAATCGCGGAGTCGGTGAGCGTCTCGGCCTCGGCGAAACGCTTCCCGACATCCTCGGCAGCATGACCGCCGTCGCCGAGGGCGTGACCACTGCTCGCAGTATCCACGACCTTGCTCGGCAAAAAGGGATCGACATGCCGATCGCCCGCGAAGTCTTCGCCGTGCTGTTCGAGTCGAAATCCCCGGCCGCTGCCACCGAGTCCCTCATGCAACGCCCACCACGCGGCGAGTGACATCGTCCAAACTACGTCGGTCAGCCGACGTACGAATCGAACACGCGAACCTGTGCCCAATTGGCTTTGTTCGCTTCGATGAACTGCGTATGACGCGGGGCCGCTTGGTAGTCGTCCTGAGCTTTACGGCTGTCGAAAACGACGTGCAGACTCACATGGAACGCTCGGTCATTGACCGGCCGAGCCAGATCCGGGACCAGCGTACCAGCGGAGAAATAGACCTCGCCCGGATGTCCTTTGAGGTACTTGTGACACTCGTCAATCAGCTTCTGCTGAGCGGCGGGGGAAGCATCATGCAACGTGAAATAAACCATGTGAGCCAGATGCGAGTTCAAGATG
>CAMDPX010000295.1 GCA_945905295.1 Planctomyces sp. SH-PL62
GAGCCGAACCGTCTGACGTGTCGTAGTTGATGGTCACGTTGCCTGTCGGTGGTGCTGAAAAGGTGACGGTGAAGCTCATCGTGCTTTGCCCCGAATCGCCTTCGGGGTCCAAGTTCACGTCAATGATTGAAGCGGTCGTCTGTGGTGGACCATCGTCGTCGATGATCGTGCCGACTCCTTGGTTGTCGAACAGTACGGCATTCATGGCGTTCGCCAGATTGACAACAAAGAATTCTTCGGACTCCGGAGTGGGATCATTGAAAACGGACACAGTCACAGTCTGCTGCGTCACACCAGGCGCGAATGTGAGCGTCGTGGTTGGGATGCCCTGATAGTCCGGCGGATTTCCAGTTGAAACAGCAGTTCCATCAAAAGTCGAAAAATCGACGGTGACGGCTGACGTCACCGGTTGCGACAATGTGACTGTGAAAGTTGCAGTCGTCACCCCGTTGAGGATGACATCGACATTCTCGATCCCCCATGACTCATTATCGCCGCCTTCAAATCCTGCACCATCTGCAAAGAACTCGATGGTCAGTGTGCTGGCCGCGTGCGGGATGTTATTGAACAGTGGGTCAAGCCCCATATTCCAGGCGCTATCGACGGGCGAGCCGTTGGATGGAGGCACTGACCCTCGTTCAATTAACGGCAGCGGCGTCAACAAAACGCCTGGGGCCGGAACGTACGTTTGATTGGCAAAGGCAGGATGGCCAAACGAACGACGGAAAACTGAATTGCCATCAACTCGAACATTGAAGAAGTCGTTGACCCCTGAGCCACCGCCTGAACCATCCCAAGAGTTGATGATCGCTAACAGAAAATTGATGTCGATGCTGGAGTGAGTTGGGAGATTATTTAGGGTCAATGTCGTTCGCACCTGCGGAACAGTGCCTGGGTTGGCTGCAGTTCCACCCGTCGTGTTTTGCAAGAAGCTCCCACTAAAGACATTCGTGCCGGTTCCCAATCCCACAAAACCTTGGACTGGCACGAGTGTCGTTGTCCCGGAAAGTTCTGGAGGCACACCGCTATTGAAGTTCGTGGAGAAAATCGTCGCGACGCCGTTGGACTCGTTCACCGTCGTGTCGCTAATGATTAGGGTTGGCGGAGGGGGCGGCTTCACGTCTTCACTCGAACGAACCAAGTCATTGCCGGTTCCGCCTTCAATCGAATCGGCACCAAACCCGCCGAGTAGCGTGTCGTTATCGGCTTGACCATTGAGTGTGTCATCACCGGCCGCTCCGCTCATCGAGTCATTTCCAGAACCACCTAGCAGCGAATCATTGCCCGCGTCGCCGATGATCGTGTCGTTGCCGGACTGGCCATTCAGAGTGTCGTTGTCCGCGCCGCCCGAAACGAGGTCCGTGCCATCGCCACCCAGCAGGCTGTCATTGCCCGCTTCACCGCTAATTGTGTCGTTCCCGCCTTGTCCGTCGATGACGTCGTCTCCATCACCACCCAGCAGCAAATCGTTGTTCGCACCGGCGATGATCGAATCGTTGCCGGCGTTGCCGTTGATGGTGTCGTTGCCGCCGTCGCCATTGAGCGTGTCGTTGCCGAGTCCGCCGTCGAGATTGTCGGCTCCGTTGCCGGCCAGCACGTTGTCATCGCCGTCTCCCGCGTTGAGCGAATCGGCTCCGTCACCCCCATCGAGTTGATCGTTGCCGCTGTCGCCGATCAGCGAGTCGATTCCATTGCCGCCGCGCAACGTATCGTTGCCCACGCCACCGGTGAGCGTGTCCGCTCCGTTGCCGCCATCCAGCGTGTCGTTGACGCCGCCTCCCAACAGCACGTCGGTCCCGTCGCCTCCCAACAGACTGTTGGGCAAATCGGGCGAGCCGGTGATGCTGTCGTTGCCGTCCCCTCCGTTGACCAAGATGCTCGGCAGGAGCGTGAACTGCGCCGCCGTCACGCCGCTCAGGTCGATCACGTTGGCCGCATCGCTGCCGGTCACGACCAGCTTCTGAATGGCCGAGGCATTCACCGTCGGAGCCGTATTCAGCACGACGCCATTGGCCAGAATCTCCACCTGGAAGGTGGCATTGGTTCGCACGGTGATCGAGTCCGCGCCGTCCGTCACGACGTTCAATTCCGTGCCAATCAGCAGAGCCGCTACGGTCGGCAGAACCCGTGTTTCCAGGCACTCGGCCGCATGGGTGGCACGCCCAGACCATCGGGATGGGCGTGGTTTTGGTCCACCGCTCATCACGCCCTTCGATGACTCAGGGCGTGCCACCCGTTCCGCCCCCATTCGTAACGATTGCAACCAAGATGTCAGGGACATGGATTGTTCCTTGTGATTTACCTTTGACGAGCCGGGAGGCGTCAGCCCCCGGACTTCGCCGACACTCGCACACGTCCGGGGGCTGACGCCCTCCGGCTCGCCATTCTTCTAAGCACGTCCGCCAACGCAGGCAGACTCGTGCATTCGGCGACAATCCGTGTCTCTGTTGCCGGAGGTCCGTTCGAGAAAACCGAGCAGACCGCCATTCGCGCCGTCTCCGCTTCTAACGGCACGACCGCAACCGCAACTTGCTCAGAAGCGTGACCGCCCGAACGACGCTCAGAACGCATGAAACTCGGACGACCGAGCGTTCCGCGACATAAGGCATCGTGCGCATTCCCGCGCGGTTGAGTACTCGCGGAAGCACCGTCACAGCCGGCATAAACCGCGCGCCGGTGCGGATGGCACAAACCCCACCGAGCTTGTCTCGGTGGAAACGGGCCTTTGCACTACGGGGAAATCCTTTGAGGCAACACTCCGCGTAGTGCAGAAGCCCAAAACCACCGAGGCAAGCTCGGTGGGGTTTGTGCGCGGCTTCATGAGCCTGCCCGTTCGCCAAACTTTTGATGAGCTCGCCGCTTGCTTGGACGAAACCGTTCGACCGACTATCACTCGCTTGTGCTTGGCCCATTTGTCTTTCACGAGGGAACGGTGAAACATGCTCTCACGCACTTGGCTGCGGTTGGCCAGCGTCTCGCTGGGGTTCTGGATGCTGCACTCTTTGGCTTACGGAGATGATGCGATGGATGCTCGTGCGAAGAAGTTTGTGGAGGCTCACGTCGCCAAGATGCGGCCGCTCGAAAAAGAGTCGGGCATCGCCTGGTGGAATGCCAATACCTCCGGCAAGGATGAGGACTTCCAGCGGAAGGAAGTGGCTCAGAACAAGATCGACGCCGCGCTGGCCGACCCCGTCGTGTTCCGCGAACTGAAGACGATCAAGGAGTCCGAAAAGGTCAGCGACAAACTGCTGGCTCGGCAGATTGACGTGCTGTATCTGGGATACCTCGAAAAGCAGGTCGATCCGCTGCTGTTGCGCGAGATGGTCGCCAAGGCCAACGCCATCGAGAAAGCGTTCAACGTCTTCCGAGCAGAAGTGGATGGCAAGAAGCTCAGCGAAAACGACGTGCGGAAGACGCTCAAGGAATCGAAGTCTTCCGATGAACGCCGCAAAGTCTGGGAAGGGAGCAAGCGGGTCGGGGCCAACGTCGCGCCGGATTTGATCGCGCTGGCCAAGCTGCGGAATCGAGCGGCGGCACAACTGGGGTTCAACAACTATCACCAGATGATGCTGCACCTCAACGAGCAGGAGCAGGGACACATCCTGAAGCTGTTCGATGAACTCGACACGCTCACGCGCGAGCCGTTCGCCAAGGCCAAGGCGGAGATCGACGAGCGGTTGGCAGCGAACTGCGGCGTGAAAGTCGCCGACCTGCGGCCGTGGCATTATCACGATCCGTTCTTTCAAGAATCGCCGACGGTGTTCGGTACGGACCTCGACGCGATCTACAAAGAGGCTGACATCCTGAAACTGTGTCGCGATTTCTACTCCGGCATCGGTCTGCCGATTAACGACGTGCTGCAGCGCAGCGATCTGTTCGAGAAGCCGGGCAAGTCGCCTCACGCCTTCTGCACCGACATCGACCGCGAGGGAGACGTCCGCGTGCTGGCCAACATCGTTCCGTCCGAACGCTGGATGGACACGATGCTGCATGAACTCGGCCACTCGGTTTATTCCAGCAAGAACATCCCAGAGTCGGTGCCGTATGTGCTGCGGAACGCTTCGCACATCCTCACGACCGAAGGGGTCGCCATGCAGATGGGCCGGCTCGCGAAGAGCGGCGCGTGGCAGGAGCAAATGGGAATCGCGTCGAAAGACGCCGCCGAACGTCAGAAGCTCAGCGACGCCGGGGCGCGAGTGCTGCGCAATCAACTGCTGATCTTCTCCCGGTGGTGCCAGGTCATGCTGCGGTTCGAGAAGGGGCTGTATGACAACCCGGACCAAGACCTCAACAAGCTGTGGTGGGATCTCGTGGAGAAGTATCAGTTGCTGCACCGCCCGGAAGGCCGCAACGCTCCGGACTTCGCCAGCAAGATTCACATCGTGGCCGCGCCGGTTTACTACCACAACTACATGATGGGCGAACTGTTCGCCTCGCAAGTGCATCACACGATCGCTCGCGAAGTCTGCGGCGGACGCGACCCGCGCACGGTGGCTTACGTCGGAGATAAAAAGGTCGGCGAGTTCATGAAGGTGAAGGTTATCGCTCCCGGCCAAGTGCTGAGTTGGAATGAACTGACGAAGTTCGCGACTGGTGAGGAGCTCACTCCGAAAGCCTTCGCGAAGGATTTCCGGGCGGATTGACGTCTCAAACGTGGTGAGAGGAAGGTACCCGACGAATCGAAGGAGACGACGAATGGGGTTAGAAGCATTCGTCGTCTCCTTTGATTCGTCGGGCGCATTACTCTGGGGGTGATCAGGCACAAGACTCGAAACGATGGGAGCAATCACATGCCGGTTCTTCGCACGTTAATCGCGTTTCAAATCTTACTGGCGTGCGCGTTCGCCGATGACGGACTCGTGGCGCACTGGCCGCTCAAAGGAGACTTGAAGGATCACGGCCCGCGGTCGTTGCCGACCAAACCGCATGGTGCCGCCGTCGCGTCTTCCGACGGAACCAAGTTCGACGGCCAACACGATTGGCTCGAAGTGCCGGCCGCCGATGCGCTCAAGCTGGGGACGAAGGACTTCACGGTGTCGCTCTCGGTCAACATCGACGGCGGCATCGACGACCTGCCGGGGGATTTGCTCAGCCAGTTTGATCCGGTGAAGCGTCGCGGCTGGAACCTGAGCGTGAAGCAGCACGCCGCCACCGCCAGTCAGGCCAACACGCGGACGCTGCACTTCGGCATCGACAACGGGCGGATCGAACCGAAGTGGACCGATCATGGCCGCGTCGGCAACGGCATGTTCGTCAAAGCGTTGGCGGTCTTCGACGGGCAACTCTTCGCCGGCACCTGCGAGTCGGGCAAAGATCAGTCCGGCCACGTCTATCGCTTCGCGGGGGGCGAGAAATGGATCGACTGCGGCAGTCCGGCTCTTTGCAACGCGGTCTCGGGATTCGCGGTGTTCGAGGGGAAGCTGTATGCGGGCGTGTCGAAGTATCGTCTGGCGGGATCGGCTCAGCAGGAGTCCGATAATCCAAATCTTGGCGGCAAGATCTATCGCTACGACGGGGAGCAGCGCTGGATCGACTGCGGGCAATTGCCGGAGACCGAAGGGATCGGCGGCTTGGTGGTGTTTCAAGGCAAACTACACGCCGGCTCGCTGTATAAGCCGGCGGGGTTCTTCCGCTACGACGGCGGGAAGACATGGACTTCGCGACCGTTGCCCAACAGCAAGCGAGTCGAAGCGATGTGCGTCCACAACGGACAGCTCTTCGCGTCGAGCTACGATGAAGCTCACATCTACCGCTACGACGGCGAGTCGTGGACCGACTGCGGACAAGTCGGCCCGGCCGAGAACACGCAGACTTATTCGTTCGCAATTCATCACGGCCGGATGTATGTCGGGACGTGGCGCACGGGCAAAGTCTTCCGTTACGACGGAGACAATCGCTGGGCCGATTGCGGACGCCTGGGCGAAGAACTGGAAGTGATGGGCATGTTGGTCCACAACGGCGGTCTGTTTGCCGGCTCGCTGCCGCTGGCCGAAGTGTTTCGATTCCGCACCGACGCCGATCCGCGCTGGGACAGTCTCGGCCGAGTCGATCTCACGCCCGACGTGATGTACCGCCGCGCCTGGACGATGGCCGAGTACCAAGGCCGCCTGTTCGTCGGCACGTTGCCATCGGGCCGCGTGTTGTCGATCGCGGCGGGAGCCAATGTGACTCACGATCATTCGCTGCCGACCGGTTGGCAGCACATTGTCGCGCAGCGTGCGGGGCGAGAACTGAAGCTGTTCTTGAATGGTGCGCCGGTCGCGAAGTCGGCCGTGTTCAATTCCGATGACTACGATCTCTCGACCGACGAACCGTTGCGGATCGGCTTCGGCCCGACCGACTACCTTCACGGCCGGCTCCGCGACGTGCGTTTGTTTGATCGCGCGATTTCTCCGGAGGCAATCAAGACGATCGCTGAAGCCAAGTAGGTCTCATTGGAGTTTCTTCAAATAGGACATTGAAACAGAAAGAGCCCGACGAATTTAAGGAGACGACGAATGGGATCGCTCATCGAATCATTCGTCGTCTCCTTAGATTCGTCGGGCTCTTCTCATCATCAATGAATCCTCTCCGGACTCACTCCTTCGTCACCGCTTCATCGAGATTCAGAATCAGCCCGCTGACTGCCGTCCAAGCGGCGACCTCGATCGGATCGAGCGACGCATTCGCCTCCGATTCCCCGGAGCGAAGGACAGCGGCGGCTTCGGTGGGATGCTCGCGGTAGTTGGCGAGATGCCGTTCGAGTCCGCGCCGCAGCACGGTCAACTCGCGGTCGCTGGGTTCGCGAGTCAGCACGGCTCGAAACGCGAATCGCAAGCGGCGATCGCGATCGGCGCTGCCGCTGGTCAACGTCCGCTCGGCCAGTTTGCGAGCGGCTTCGACGAAGCTGACTTCATTGAGCAGCGTCAGCGCCTGCAACGGCGTGTTGGTGCGCGTCTCGCGCACGATGCAGGTCTCTCGGCCAGCGGCGTCGAACGTGACCATCATCGGCGGAGCAATCGTTCTCTTCCAAAAGACGTACATGCCTCGGCGATACAACGCCGGACCGTGGTCTTGCACGTACTTCTCCGTGCTTTGCAGATCGTCCCACAAGCCTTCCGGCTGATACGGCTTGATCGACGGCCCACCGAGTTGTTCCACCAATAAGCCGCTGGCGGCGAGTGCTTGATCGCGGACCATCTCCGCCGAGAGTCGCGTGCGCGGGCCGCGCGCGAGCAAGCGATTGTCGGGATCACGAGCCAACAATTCGGCGGTGGCTTGGGACGACTGCCGGTAGGTGGCCGAGGTCACGAGTTCGCGGATAATGCGTTTGATGTTCCATTTTTGAAAAACGGTATCTCGGCTGACGGCTTTCGGCTCTCGGCTTTCGGCCGGGCCGGCGAATTCGACGGCCAGCCAATCGAGCAATTCGGGATGCGACGGCCAGTCTCCTTGCGAGCCGAAGTCATCGACGGTCTTCACGAGTCCTTGGCCGAAGAGTTGTTGCCAGAAGCGATTCACAGTGACTCGCGCGGTCAATGGGTTCGTGGGTGAAACTAACCAATGGGCGAGATCCAGCCGGTTGACTCGGTCGCGGTTCGCCAGCGACGCGGGCAACGCTTGCGGAACGCCAGGAGCGACTCGCTCGCCCGGCCGGTCGTACGCTCCGCGCAGCAGCAGATGAGTCGGCCGAGGCTCCGGAGTTTCTTGCATCACCATCGTGGTCGGGAACGACTCGACGAACTGCCGCTCTTCCAATTCCAGTTGCCGCAGTTGCGCGTGGACGTCGCGAATGTTCTGCGGAGCGTGCTCCGTCAAAAAGCATTCGCGGAGCTTTTTCGATTGAGCGGCGGAGCGTTTGTCGGCCGGTAACTCGGCAATTCGCGAGACCGATTCCGGGACCGACAAGATCGCCATCTCGTCATCGTCCAACGACACGTCGAACACCCGCACCTCGTCGATTGCTCCGCGAAACGGCGGAGTCAGCCCGCCATAGCCGACACGGAACACGTCCTTCGAGGCGAACGCTTGATTGAGTTCATCGAGCACGATGCGTCGTTTTGCCAATGCGCCGTTGACGAAAAACTTGACTCCGTCCGCCATCCGTGAGCCGTCATAGATCACGCCGACGTGGACCCACTGATCGAGCGGGATTGCGTCGGCCGTTTCAACTCGCATCGCGTCATCCAGCCAACGCTTGATGAGGTTGAACTGCAGCTTGCCGTTGTCGAGACAGAGGTTGTACCCGTCCGAGTTCGCATCGTCCGACATTCGCGACAGGATCGTGCCGGAAGCGGCATCCGCTCGAATCCAGGCGGACATCGAGAACGGCTCGAAGAAACCGATATTGGCCAGATCGCCGACCGCGAAACGTCTTTGTCCGTCGAACTGCGCGGCTTTGCCGAAGCGACCCTCGCCAAGTTCGACCGCGGCACGATCCGCCTCTTTGATGACCGGCGGCCCGGAGTTCGGTCCCAACGGCTGCGGTTGATGCCGCTCTTTCTTGGCCGCGTCATTGCGAGCCGGAGCCGGCTGGCCATCACGATCAAACGGCAGACGCAGCACTTCGCCACGAGTCACCGTCCAGTCGATCTCCCCCGGCAACTTCTGAGTCAGCCGTCGCTCCCAAGCGGCCTGCACGGTCGGCACGGTTTCCATCAACCGCTCGCTGAAGCCTTCGAGGAATCCTTGTCGGAACTGCATCTCCCGCAATTGTCGTTGCTGCTCGCGCGTCGGCGTCTTCACGAACGGCGGCGAGTTGCCGAACTTGATCGCGCGGCCCTTCTCCGGCACGTTGTTGAAGAACGAGAAGAGCTGGTAGTACTCGCGCTGTGAGAACGGATCGAACTTGTGGTCGTGACAGCGAGAACAACCGAGCGTCAGGCCGAGCCACACGGTCGCGGTCGTATCGACACGATCGACGACGTACTCGACCGCATACTCCTCCGGGATGATGCCCCCTTCGGCGTTGCCTCGATGATTGCGGTTGAAGCCGGTCGCGAGGACTTGATCCATCGTCGGCTTCGGCAACAGGTCTCCCGCGATTTGTTCGATCGTGAATTCATCGAACGGCTTGTTGTCATTGAACGCTTCGATGACCCAATCGCGCCACCGCCACATGCTCCGGTCGCCGTCCGATTGATAGCCGGACGTGTCGGCATACCGAGCCGCATCCAGCCACGGCCGAGCGAACCGCTCACCAAATCGCGGCGAAGCGAGCAGCCGATCGACGACTCGTTCGTAGGCGGCAGGCGAGTCATCGCCCAAGAACTCTTCGATCTCGTCCATCGAAGGGGGCAAGCCGGTGAGGTCGAGTGTCACACGCCGCAGCAACGTGGCTTTATTGGCTGGAGACGATGACGACATACCTTCGGGTGCGAGGCGAGCCAGAACAAACCGGTCGATCGGATTTGAATTTCGAGAATTGAGATTTGAAATCTGCGGCACTCTTGGCCGACTCGGAGGGATGAACGCCCAATGTCCCTGAAACTTCGCCCCTTGTTCGATCCAGCGGCGGATCGTCTCGATCTGCTGCGGCGTCAGCTTCTTCCCCGAACTCGGCGGCGGCATTCGTTCGTCATCGTCGGTTGCGGTCAGCCGGCGAAACAACTCGCTCTTCGCCGGATCTCCCGCGACAAGGACGCGATGCCCGTCCCGTTCGGCAAAGAGTTTGTCGTCGCTGTCGAGCCGCAAGTCCGCCTTGCGTTCTTTGGCATCGGGGCCGTGACATTGGAAGCACACGTCGGACAAGATCGGCCGGATGTCGCGATTGAAGGAGACCGGTTCATCCTTTGAGTCAGCGAATACGCTGGACCAACTCGCCAACAGGAGAGCGAGTGAGCAGACAAATCGTGGGGCAATCTGAATCGGTGCCATTCGGAACGACCTCCGCGTGATGAGCCGACCTACGTAGCCATCATCGCTCCGCGTGATGAGCCGAACGCTTCACAGACGTTGGCGAGCTCTCGGCTCGTCACGCGGAGCGGTGACGGCTACGTAAAAGCTACTTCGCCTCTTTGCGTTTGAGTTTGTCGTCGTTGTCGGCCATGAACTGTTTGAGGGTCGGGACGAATTCCAGCAGTCGCGTCCATTGTTCGACATACAGCGTGACCGGCATGGGGCCTGTCGGTTTAATCGAAGCGTGTTCGCGTATAAGCGTCCAAATTGCAGGTCACTTCAAAAAAATGTCATTCGGACGCTTAAAGTGCCAAATTCAAATTAGTGTAAATGTACTGAACAGGGCTTCTTTCCGATTAAACCGACAGG
>CAMDPX010000296.1 GCA_945905295.1 Planctomyces sp. SH-PL62
CGGGTAATCGGTTGCTTGTTCAAGATTCGGTTAGAGAGTGAAAGCCCCGGAATTGCCGGGGTTTTTGCATTTCTGGATTTCCCACCGTTCGCGTGATTAACTCCAGCATCGGGACCGTAGCTCAATCGGTTAGAGCAGAGGACTCATAATCCTTTGGTTCTGGGTTCGAGTCCCAGCGGTCCCACTTACCACTCAAGAGGTTGCGTCGAATGAGCGAGGACGGCGTTGGGGCGTGCCATCTCTGTTCCAACTCCGTGCTCGAAATCAGGCGGTCTCACCGATCCTCGGAAGCGAAGGGATAAACAGGTTGTTGACCGGCTTTTGAAGTCGCTGGGCCATTGAGACATAGCCCTGCGTCGTCGTCAACGACTTGTGCTGCATGAGTGCCTGTAGCTCGAACAGGTCCATCGAAGCCGCGTTGACGGTTGCAAAGCCTCGACGCAGGTCATGGAAGCCATACCAGCCGCCGTTCTTGCCGGACTTTGGCATTGGTGAGCCGTCTGCCAGTCGTGCCGCGTCTTGGATGCGAGCAAACTCTGACCAGAGGGTCCGATTGTTGTGGTCCCACGGAAAGACCATCCGGTTGAAACTTGCCGTCAACGGCTTCAGGTGTTCGATGACGAGCGGATGGAGCGGGATCAATTGATCCCGCCGTCCCTTGTTCGACTCGGCTCGGCTGAGTGCGGCCCCTGCCTCGAAGTCGATGTCGTCGCGGCGTATCGCCAACGTCTGCCCAATTCTCCAACCAGACATGAAGAGCAGCAACAACAGTCCCCGCCACCAATGGACCGGCGAGACGTTCGGAAGACCATTCGGCATCGTTGCGACTTCGCAGGCTTGGAACATGGCCGAGAAATGTTCCGGCGAGACGAACGTCGGGAGCTTTTGTTGCGGCTTGAGAAACCGCATTCGTGGAACTTTTTCGATGAATCCCCAATCCGCCGCGAGACGAAGGGCCGCGCGAACGTATCGCAGTTCGCGATTAACCGTCGATGGTGAGATCGAGCGAACCACCCCGCCCCGCGACTTAACGATGATCGTCTCTTTCAGGCGAACCCCGATGAACTCATCGACCTTGGCGGTGTCGATCGCCTTCAACAGCTTCGGCTTTGCGATGCGCGCGAACGTCTTGAGCGAAAGCATCGCCGCCTTGCGAGACGGAGCATCGTATCGGCTTTCGATGTGAGCCTCATACCGACCGAAAAACTGATCCCAAGTTGTCCGTTGTTTGCCTTGATACGTCCCTGCCACGAGTTGCGAGTGAATCGTGTCAGCCAGCCTATTTGCGGCCGACTTTCCGACCTTGCCGGGGCCGCAGGACTTGCACCGCAATACGCCAGCCGGATCACGCCAGCCAACGTACCATGATGCCTTCTCTGCTCCACGTTGCTCGACTTGCTTTGCCAGTTGGTATGTCCAAGCCTTCTTGTCCATGACAGCACCGTCTTTCATGCCTCAAGCATGAGGCAAAAGGAAGCCCGCCCCTCCATGACTGACCCTACGCGGATCGAGTCCGCGCGCAGTCCTCACGGTGCCTGCACAGTCACAAAGGGGCGGACTCTCGTTTCTCGATTGGTTCAGGGGTTCTCGATTGCACGCTGCCAGATTGAAGCGACTGGCGGGCTTTAGGGAGCGACATCTTGCACGTTAAACGGCTGAGATGTCAACGACGCATCCAAACCCTGTTCGACTGATTACGACTATCAATCAACACCACGTCGGCCAGCCGAGCTATTCCTTTCCGTCCGGTTTGTTTGGTGGATTCAGTGAATTCTGTGTACGCATCTCAGAGTTTCGTTCCGATGAGCTTGGGGTTAGTTTCGTAGGTCGGAGAGGACTTTCGGCCGGGTCCGGGGGATGACTGCGAAACATCGCGGATGTAGTTGTGATCCACGAGAATCTTCAGCGGACCATCTAGTTCGTCAGGTGACTCGACTCGCCGCCGAACCTGTTGATGAAGGTCTCGTTTTGAGAACGTCCGCAAGTCGTGGCGTTGGATCGTGTGAATAATGTGCTCGGCGAGAGCGACTGATTCATCTCTGCCCATAATCTGAAACACCGCCACTGCATGACTGGCAAAGTAGTGGCCGAGTTTGATGGCGTTCCGAATTGTGTCACCGCTGATGACGGTCGGGATTGGCTGGCGATCAACATGCTCGACAACGTGCATCAACCCGGCGATGCGAGCGACAGCACCAGGGAGCTTGCCGGCCCAATCCTTGATCGTGGCGTATATCCCAAATTCTCCAAGACCGGTTTCGATCTCGTCACGGAACGCGCGGAATTGGTCGTCGGCATCACGATCAAGACTGAGAACTTCGGGAAGGAACTCGCCGTTGTCGCTCTGACGAACGGATAGGCCCAACAGCTTCCGCATGATCGACGTGTAATCCGCCTCGGTCATCGGATTCACTTCGGCAGGTGATGTCTTGCGGCGTCCGAGTAGGCTTTCGGGGAGTTGGTACAGGGGCCGGCCGAGAACCCCACGGCCTCGGAAACTCTTTTGTTGCATCAGCCCGCGAAACACTTCTGGTTGCGCACAACATCCCAGCGACAATGCGGGGGACTTGATGAACTCGCTTGGCCGATTGCCTCGGTCAACACGAACTTCATCACCACAATGCGATCTCAAGAAGATGCCAAGATTGGCCTGCCCCTTGGATGAGTATCGGCCGGACATTATGTCAAACAAATCACCTTCGGCCGTGAGCACTCCGAGCCGGCCGTTGTTCTGTGCCATCGTCGTGGCGAGCTTCTCCGGCGTGATGTCATCGGCCAGCAAGCGCGGTTCAGTCGGGACAGGATTCGCTGCGATCTCTTCATCAAGCGATTGCAGCTCGTGGAGAATCGCATCTCGGTCACTCCCCATCGGAGTCTTGGCCGCTTCATCGACCAACCGTTGATGTTGCTTGGTTCGGATTTCATGCGCGGATTTTGCTGCTCGAATCGTTGTCCCCAGCAGTTCGGCCTGCGTCTCTTCAAACAGACGGATCGGCCTCGCAATCGCAGTGACCACGGCGGACTTTCGATTTGCCGGGTCCATCAGAGAGAGCACATACAAGTTGACCGGTTCGATCCAACCGCAGCTTGGTTCAACCACGAACTTCTTCTGCACGGCCACTCCGGTTGCTGCCAGCCACATACCGGCCGCCAGATCAACCGGTGTCTGACTGAACTCAGCGAGTTCAGACAGATACCCTTGAACCTGCCTCGGAATTGCTTCGATTGGGAAAGCAGCAACGGGATCAGCCCCCAGCGGAATCGGTTCCTGCCATTCTTCAGGGGCGTACACAGAATTCACACAATTCACGGAATTGCCGACTTCGAGCGCCTTCAACTTCTCATGGGCCTGATGAAAGTTGCCGTTGCTGGGTTGCGGTTTCACTTCTGGAATCAGTCCCAGCCGATCCAGCACTGCATTGAAAAGAGACTCGGCCGCTTCGAGTAATTCGGCACCATCGACCGTTGCCGGTTCGCCTTCAAGGATGTCGTAAACGTCACCGCTTGGATGCACGGACGAACCGACGATGACATGGTTGCCGTCGCCCAGCACTTCCACGACGGCCAGTTTCTTGCTGTTGTCGTGAGGGTCATCAGGCAGCTTGAACTTGGTCGATTTGATTCCGCTCGGAACGCGATAGAACCATTGCGTTCTTTGATTCTGCTTGTCTCCAACAACCAAATCAGTTTGCGGTAAGAACTGATCGGCAAGTTCAATGGCGATGGGATTATTGAGTTCAATGCAGATCAGCCACTCGCTCACCTTGCCGAGCACCACGCCGATGTTCAGCCACGGGTCGTCGGCAATGATGTCTGTGATCTCGTCGAGATTGAGCCGCTCATTCGACCAGTTGGGCCGAAATGGCTCTTTACCTTGAGCGCGGCATGGCGTCATCGACCAGCCACGCAAGTCACACTGCTGAATCGCGAAGAGCTTTGATTTAAGATCCACTTGCTTGACTCCGTCCTGATTACGGGGACTTGCTGACGGCTGCCGCGCCAACGGTGGCCGTCGCTTTTTGAGTGTTTCAATTCCGCGCTTCGGTCCTGTTCCGAGCGAGATAGGCCACGATGTCTTGCCGCAGGTATCGGATGCGCCTGCCTGCGATCCGGCTGGCCGAGATTTCTCCACGCAATCGGGCGTCGCGAAGAACGTGCGGCTCGATGCCGATGAGCCGTGCGGCCTCCTCTTCCGAGAACGCCATCTGCTCGCCGAGCCGAGCTTCATCGGCCGCAAGGCGAGCCAAACACTCCGACACAACCGCTTGGACCAACGGTCGCAGGTCGTCTTGGGCGAACGTCACTTGCATGGCACCACCTCACGTTCAGCAAAGTGGGCGACGATTTCAGCGACGTTGTCAAACGAGAAATCAAAGCGATGCGAGCCATCAATTCTTGGACGGGACAGCTTGCCAGTTTTGATGGCCCAGCGAATTTGAGTCTCGCTAATCTCAGTTCCAGCCCGTCGCAATTCGTCCATCAGTTCTTTGAGGCACATGGCCAACTCCATCAACCAAAAGGGACCGAGCAACTTGCCCGGCCCTCTCTTACCGTGATGGAGTGACGCTCACGAAGACTCATCAGCCAAGTCGTGAGCAACAATTATCTAGGTCATCCCGTTTGATCCCTTTTGTTCCGCTTCGCTCCCTTTTGAATTCCCTTTTGAGGTTTGATTTGTTCGGCGTTCGACGATTCTGCCTTCGCCTCCTTCAATTCAGCCAAAACTGTCAAGCATACAGCGTTCGCCTTCGCAAAAATCTTGTCCGTCCGAAAGTACGCTTGCCAAGAAACCCGGTTGACTCGCACGATCAAAACAGACTTGCCGTGCATCGTGCTTAGCGTCTTCACATCCACTTTCTTGCCATGAAGTGCCACGCCAACGCATCGAGCGAGAATCACTTTGGAGCCGTTCAGCGGAGTATCGTGCCATTCGCCTAATGCTGGCGGCGGACTGGAAGCCCACCACTCGCCCCCCTTCGCGTGCTTCGTGGCTGGTGATTTCGAGCCGAACTTCACATCCACGTCCGAGAATGGGACGAACTGCCAGTTGGATTTCACCTTGGCAACTTTCTGACGTGCGAGCAAAGCGATCAATCTCTCGCACGCCGCTTCCGACGCACGGTATAGCCCTTTGACTTCGCATTCGTAGACCAGCCGCGTCTTTGACGGTGGAGGCAGATGTTTCCCGCGGCGATGTGACTCCCGATACGCACGTTCGTCCTCAACCCCGAAATCTTTCGAGACCAACTTCGAGGCAGGCTCTCGAAACAAGTACGCCAGCCACCATCGCTCATGGTCTGGTTCTTGGCCGATCCCACCACCGTCAGCAAACTGTCGCAACTCCGTTTCGAGTTGCGGAATCCGAGTGATAATGTCACCGCCAAGTTGCGCGAGTCGCCGAAACTCCGCAGCCGCCACTTTCGTCGCAGTGGAGTAACATGCCTTCCGCTTCTTGATGAATGCGGAGGTGCCCAGCGTCCCATCTGACAAGAAGACGAACCCCTGAATCAACGTCTCCAGCTCAGAGGGAGAAGGCATCCATAAGCCCCCTTCCGAGAACTCCGCTCGTCGAAAGTTCGTCCATACGGCGTTCAGAAGCTCCCAATTCCGAGCAACTGACGGCCTCCGAAATCGCTCCAGCAGCGACGACAATTCCCCAACAGCGTCCCACGCCATCGCACCGCCTCCGACTTCAATTGGGCTGGCGAGCAAGCGGGACGTGAAGTAGGAACCGTCCCGCCGCTCACCACTTGGCCGCTTGCGGTTTGCAACCCGCGACGGCCACCCGAATCGCAATCCTACGCTGCCAGGTCTGGCGAGTCATGGTTAGCCCTTTGAGTGAGGGCCACCCTGTTCAGTCGCCGAATCTTGAGTACCAAAGGACAACGACTGCGGACCACCGTTCGCGGCATTCAATCAGCCAGCGGTCTTGGTGCCACCAATTTAGCCGCTTCATCAGAAGCAACTGCACCAGTTGCGTCAGGTATTGATGCAGAGCCTTTCACCCGACGCAAAGCACATCCAGACAAACGTCACGCCACGTCGCTTGGATTCGAGGTCATCCTGGAATCGGCTGGGCGATCAAGTCGGATTTGGGATCATCGCGCAGACATTTGGACGGGCGTTGCTTGTGACTGCCCGCCCGCAGTCGTACCGTGGCAGACAAGTCCGGGGCGTGGCGATGGTGATGAACGCCGCTTGCTGAGAATCCCCTGTGTGCTCAAACGAAATGAGTGAGTCATGCGGCGTTTCAAGCTGTTCTCATTGATCCAAGAGCATGTTGCGCGTCAGATGAGTCCGCGCCGCTGGTCCGCGCGTCGCCGAGCGTCGTGGTCCGACGCAGGCAGATCAGCCGCTGTGGAGTCTCTCGAAACCCGCTGTCTGCTCTCCGCTGGCGACCTTGATCCGAGTTTCGGTGTCGCGGGCAGAGTCACGACTGCCGTTGGAACGTCCGCTCAAGGTCAGGCTGTCTTGATCCAAAGCAATGGCAAAATACTCGTCGCGGGTGTTGGTAATGCTAATGATTTCGCGTTGGCTCGGTACAACAGCGATGGCTCACTCGACACTTCATTCGATGGAGATGGGAAGTTGACCACCGACTTCGCATCGGGAGTGGATGCCGCGAACAGCATAGCGTTGCAAACTGATGGGAAAATTGTCGTTGCTGGCTTGGCACACGGTGATTTCGCGTTGGCTCGGTACAACAGCGATGGCTCACTCGACACTTCGTTCGATGGCGACGGGAAGTTGACCACTAGCTTTTCATCGGGAATTGATTTCGCGAACAGTGTAGCGTTCCAAGCCGACGGCAAGATCGTTGTCGCAGGAATCAGTGACCAAAACACCGCAAGTACCCGTTTCGCGTTGGCTCGGTACAACAGCGATGGCTCACTGGACACGGCCTTCGATGGTGATGGGACGCTGACCTCCGACTTTGGGGTGGGCTTTATCGGTCAAGCCTACGAGTTGACCTTGCAGACGGACGGCAAAATCATCGTCGCGGGACGAAGCTTCTTCACCAGTGGTGGTCCCAATTTCGCACTCGTGCGCTACAACGGTGATGGGTCGCTTGATACGTCCTTCGATGGTGACGGAAAACTGACGACCGACTTTACAGCGAGTGAAGACTACGGGAACGCTGTGGCGTTGCAGAACGACGGAAGGATCGTTGTTGCGGGCTACACATTTGGCGGCGGGAGTTTTGATTTCGCGTTGGCTCGGTACAACAGCGATGGCTCACTGGACACATCGTTCGATGGCGATGGAAAGCTAACCACTGACTTCATCACAGGCGACGATTATGCCTACGACGTGGTTGTGCAGAACGACGGAAAGATTGTAGTCGTCGGTTCCAGCAATTTGGCTTTTGCCTTGGCTCGTTACAACAGTGACGGCTCGTTAGACACCTCGTTCAACGAAGACGGCATTTTGTTGACTGTCTTTGGATCAGTGCCGAGAGGTGAAGCCAAGAGTGTGGCATTGCAACCGGATGGCAAGATTGTCGTTGCTGGATACAGCGGTGGCTATTTCGCGTTGGCTCGCTACATCGCAGACGGATCACCGACCATCACGTCGGCCAGTTCGGTGAATGTGGTGGAGAACACGACCGGCGTGCTGACTGTTGCTGGCACCGATCCAGAGCACGGGGCTTTGACGTATTCGCTGGCCGGCGGTGCGGACGACGCGCTGTTCTCGCTCAACCTCACGACGGGTGCGTTGGCCTTTCTGGCGGCTCCGAATTTCGAGTCTCCGCAAGACGCCGATCACAACAACGTCTATGACGTGCAAGTGTCGGTCAGCGATGGCTCTAATGCCGTCACACAAGACATTCACGTCACCGTGACGAACGTGGACGAAACGCCGTCGATCACTTCGGCGAATGCGGTGAGCGTTTTGGAAAACGCGACTTCGGTTCTGACCGTCACCGCTTCCGACCCCGAAGGGCATTTCTTGCTCTATGGCATCTCTGGTGGAGTCGATCAGTCTAAGTTCAGCATCAACCCATTCTCCGGCGCGTTGAGCTTCACCTCCGCGCCGGACTTTGAAAGTGCTACGGATGCCAACCACGACAACAGCTACGAATTGACTGTCGTGGCGAGCGACGGCACCAACCTTGTCGCGCAAAACATTTCGGTGAGCGTGACCAATACGAACGAAGCCCCGGCATTCACGTCCGGCAACTCGGCCAGTGTGCCAGAGAACACAACCGCTTTGGTGTCTCTCGCTGCGACGGACCCGGAACAGAACTCGTTGAGCTATTCAATCAGCGGCGGCCCGGATTCGGCGTCGTTCGACATCGACTCGGCCAGCGGCGCGGTGTCGTTCATGGCGGTATCGAATTTCGAGAACCCCACGGACTCCAATCACGACAATGTCTACTCGGTCCAAGTCCAAGTCAGTGACGGCACGAACCTCGTCACTCAGAATTTGAGCGTCAGCGTGACTAACGTGGAAGAATCGCCGACGATCACTTCTGCCAGCACAATCAGCATCGCCGAAAACACGTCGTTCGTTGTGACCGTCACGGGCAGCGATCCCGAAGGACACTTGCCGCATTTCGGCATCACCGGCGGGGACGATCAAGCGAAGTTCACGCTCAACTTTCTGACCGGCGCGTTGAGCTTTGTCTCGCCGCCCGATTTCGAGCATCCCACGGACGGCAATCTCGACAACGTCTACGAAGTCCAAGTTGCTGTCAGCGATGGAACGCATCTCGTCACGCAAAACGTCAGCGTGACTGTGACCAATGTGAACGAAACGGTGACGATCCCGCTGCCCGCGATCGGTGGCAACTTCAAAACGCTGTTCTTGAATGGTCAACTCCATCTTCGCTCCAGCTTGGGAAAGCAGATGATCGCCCCCGTGACGTTGCCGAGCGGGGCGGATGTGCAATTCAACGGCTCCAACTCGGCCGATCGGCTGACGCTGGATCGGTCTTGGTCCAACTTCACGGGCAGCCTTACGCTCAACGGCAATGGCGGCAACGATCAACTCGACGCCCGCACGGTCAGTCTCGGTGTCACATTCAACGGCGGAGACGGCAACGACACGTTTCTCGGTGGCAGGGGAGACGACACCACCAATGGCGGAGCCGGCCTTGATAGCCTCTCTGGCAACGATGGCAACGACTCGCTGAGCGGTGGCGATGCGAACGACAAACTGTATGGCGGCACAGGCGGCGACATCCTTCGCGGTGATGCGGGAACCGATTTCATCACCGGCGGAGATGATGACGACTCACTGAGCGGCGGCGATGCCAACGACACGCTCAACGGCGATGCGGGGAACGACACCATCACCGGTGACGCGGGAGCCGATGTTATCAACGGCGGCGATGACGACGACCTGCTGTTTGGCAATGCCGGCAATGACGCCATCGACGGAGGCACCGGCGACGATGTGATCGACGGAGGGGAGGATTTCGACAACCTGAAAGGCTCCGACGGCAACGACGCCATCCGTGGCGGCAACGGCAACGACACACTCAGCGGCGGCAAAGGCGACGACTTGCTGACCGGTTCGGCCGGCAACGATTCACTGCTGGGCGATGACGGCACCGACACTCTGCTCGGCGATGCCGGTAACGACATCCTCAAAGGGGGCAACGGCATCGACATCATTAACGGTGTGCTCTCCGGTCCCAGCAGAGACACGATCAGCGACTCAACCAAAGTCATCGACACGTCATTCGCGTTCGACTTCGATGCCCTACTCGCTGATTTGCTCTGAACAGAGCGGTGCAAACAGATGGCTCAATCGTCTCGAAATCCTTTCCGAGTCCCCATCAGTCCAACGAACAACCATCTCAACATCAATCGCCCAGTCGCCGTTCTTGCGGCACAGAAGGTCGAGAACGAGAACGAATTCCGTCTCTTCAGCCAGCCCTCTCGCCGACCTGTCTGTGCAATCCAACGCCGTCGTTTTTCAATCAGACGACTCCCCAATACCCACAAAAATGCACGATTCCAGGCGTTCCAATTTTCCTATTTCCATTACGCACCAGACACTTACGGAATTTTGAGTGAAGTTGTCTGAATTCCGCCCGGAGAGTAGCCGGAGATTTCCTAGATTTGAGAGACTTTGGCAACTTTCGGAACCGCCAACAGAACGACACAGTCTGCTCTCGCGACGCACACTCTGATGGTCGTCTGACATGAAATGCCCCTTCGGCCTGAATGAGACCTCTCAA
>CAMDPX010000297.1 GCA_945905295.1 Planctomyces sp. SH-PL62
GGACGTTGCCGACGATGTCCGGGGGCTAACGCCCTCCGGCTCGCCAATTTCTCAAGTTGTGGAGATCACTTCATGATTCACTTGCCGGACAAGCACCGCATTCTCGTGGTCGATGACGAGCCGGATGTCTTCACGCTGACTCGGCTGAGCTTGCGACAGGTGCAATATCGCGGACGCGGAGTTGAGCTCGTTTCTGCCACCAGCGGAACCGCGTGCGTCGCCGACTTGCAGGCACATCCGGAGACGTCGGTGATTCTGCTCGACGTCGTGATGGAGTCCGAACACGCCGGACTCGACGCCTGCCGTGCGATTCGCGAGCAACTCGGCAACAAGCTGGTGCGGATCCTGCTGCGAACCGGACAGCCGGGGACCGCTCCTGAGAAGCAAGCGATCGACGACTATGACATTGACGGCTACTTGCTGAAGACCGAGCTAACCACCACTCGGCTGTATGCAGCGGTTCGCACCGCGCTGAAGGCTCACGAAGAACTGGTGGAACTGGAACGGCATCGCACGTTGCTGCGGTACGTGTTGGACTGCGCGACTGAAGTGCATTCGTTTGACGGCATCGAACTGGCATTGCGCAAGACGCTGGCCGCAGCGGCCGACTTGACCGAGGCTGCACTGGCCGTGTTGTCGCTGGAGACGTTTGAAAGTCACGGTGATCCGCTGCGGTTCTTGCTGCACTCGAGTCCAAGCGGCGTGGACGAAGCGGCCGCTCAGGCGATCGCGCAGCGTGTGCAGACCGATCCGCTGGCTCAGTCGGCTTTGCAAGCGATGCGTTGGGCCGACGGATTGTTGATTCCGCTGCGTCTGCACCGCGAGCTAGGTCACGGCTGGATCTACGTGCAAGGGGGCCGAGTCGATCACATCGTCGAGCAAGTTTTACCCGTTCTGGCCGCTCATGCCGCGAATGCTCTGTATGCAGTCGTCGCGCAGCGCCTGCTCGAAGACCGTGAGGAACCGTTCTACTCGTCGATCGGTGTGTGAACTTGGGGCCGGGTGTTGAGCGACGGTTCGAAGATCGCGAGGAACTGTTCTTTGCTTTCATTGGCGTGTGACCTGCTCCACAGACTTCCGTGACCGAGTGGGGGAGGCGTATTTTTTGGGCACGGAATGCTGTGTGCCCGGCAGGACATCAATCGTTGGATTCAATGCTCACAAAAATCCAATTGTGGCAAACCACGTTTTTTCCACGGGTTTGCAGCCTCTTTTAATTCTGCGAAGGATGTTGCTGCGCGGCCCGATGATCCAATTGGCACGCAGGTTGTAATGGGGCCGAGAGACCGACGAAGTCCGATGATTGCTGGACGTCGCGGACTTCCTGGTGACATTGTCGGTGAATGAATTCGACTCCGAGAGTGCTGAAGCTGCGGAGAATTTTGTTGTCTTCGGAATCGAGATTATCCATGAGTGTTGATCCTGTAGAGCAAATCGAGAGAGCCAACCGCCTGAAAGTGTTGTGGCTCTCGTTCATCGGCTTCACGCTGAGCTTCGCCGCGTGGCTGATGTTTGGAGTGCTCGGCATTCCGATTCAAAAGGAATTGCAGTTCAACGATGTGTCGCTGGCGTGGTTATCGGCGATCGCAATTCTGAACGGAGCCATCTGGCGTCTGCCGTTTGGAATGCTCGCCGACCGATTGGGAGGCAAGAAGACGTTCATTGCACTGTTGCTCTTCTCCAGTGCCAGTTCGTTTCTGGTCTCGTCCGCAGTGAGCTACGGGCAGTTGATGATCTTCGCATTTCTGGTGGGCCTGGGGGGCAATTCGTTTTCAGTGGGATCGGCTTGGAACGCGGCTTGGTTTCCGCCGAAGCATCAAGGCTTCGCGATGGGCCTATTTGGAGCGGGTAACGTCGGAGCCTCGGTGACCAAGTTGATCGGTCCCCTGCTGATCGGCCTGATGCCTGCGGCCGGAGTGCTCGGTGGTTGGATTCCCGGCGGCTGGCGGTTCGTGCCGTTTCTTTACGGTTGCCTGTTGTTTTTGATGGCGATCGCCGTGGCTGTGATCGCTCCGGCGATTGACAAGAAGCCGGGAGCGGGGCGATCTCTGAACGGGATGTTGAAGCCGCTCAAAGACATCCGTGTCTGGCGCTTCAGCCTGTATTACACGGTCGTGTTTGGAGCCTATGTTGCGATGGCGGCCTGGCTGCCGAAGTATTTCGTCAGCGTCTACAACCTGCCGTTGGCCAGGGCCGCACTGTTGACGACTCCGTTCATCTTCGCATCGAGCTTGCTCCGTCCATTCGGCGGTTGGCTGTCGGATCGGTATGGCCCGAGAAAAGTGACCTACGGGGTCTTCATCCTTGGCTCGCTGATAACGCTGCTGCTGTTCCTGCCAATGGACGTGACGCCATTCACAATCTGTGTGACATTGCTGGGAATCACACAAGGCATCGGCAAAGCCTCGACCATCAAATATGTGCCCGAGTACTACCCGAAAGACGTGGGAGTGGTCGTCGGATTGGTCGGCTCGCTGGCTGCACTGGGAGGCTTCGCGATGCCTCCTTTGTTTGCGTACCTGAAAGAGTGGACCGGGAAGCCGCAGTCGATGTTTTGGGGGGTATTCGGCATCACCGCGATCAGCTTGATCTGGTTGCACTGCGTGGTGCTCCGCATCCGCCGCACTGAAGAACGAACGATTTGACGAGCATCGCAGAGTTGGAACAACGCGCCATGGACGTGATTTCGCTGCTGAAGCAACTGCCGTTCTTTGCGGACTTGCCGGACGATCTGTTGGGACAGGTCGTGTCGACGGGCCAGACGCGGATGTTGTCGGCGGGCGAGTTCGTTTTTCACCAAGGCGATCCGCCGGACGGGTTGTACGTGCTGTTGGACGGGCAGGTGCGCGTCTTTCTGACCGACGAGCAAGGACAACACGACGTCGAACTGGCAGTCCTCTCCAGCGGCAGCCTGTTCGGCGAGATGGCATTGCTCGACGGCGAGCCTCGTTCGGCCAACGTCGCCTGTGTGAAGTCGTCGAAGTGCCTGTGGCTGGCTCGCGATGAGTTTTTGCAACTGTTGCGGTCATCGAGCAGACTGCTCGAAACTTTGTTGGCAGATCTTTCTCGCCGTGTTCGCGGCACGCAAGAAAAATTTTATTGGGAGATGCTGCGCCGTCAGCGACTGCTAAGTGACATGGAAGTGCAACGGCATCGGGCGTTGTCCAGCCTGGTCGCCGGCGTGGCTCACGAAATCAACACGCCGCTGGGCATCGTGAATTCGGCGGCCGACCTGATCGGCGAGCTTGTCCAACAAATCACCGCGTCGAGTGGCGACGCTCCCAGCCTGCAAGTGCTCTGCGACGATCTGCGAGAATCAACAAAATTGGTGCAGGGCAACATCGCGCGAGCTTGTTTGCTGGTCCAACGTTTCAAAACGCTGTCGTCACAACAGGTGTCCGAGGCGCGGCAGAAAGTCAATCTGCCAGACTGCGTACAGGACACGCTCAGTCTGTATTCCATTCAGGCCCGCCGCGCGGGGATCGAAGTCGTGTTCCTGTCGCGACTCAGTGGACCACCGGAATGGGACGGCTACCCCGGCTATCTGTCTCAGGTTCTGCTGAACCTGCTGACGAATGCCGAGCGTTACGCCTATCCCGCGGGGACCGGAGGCCGCGTGGAAGTGGAGTTGAGCGATCGCAGCTTCATCAAAGACACGCGACGCTTCAATCTCGTCGTCCGCGACTTCGGCCGCGGCATTCCGGAGGAGTCGCAGTCGCGCGTCTTCGAGCCGTTCTTCACCACGGGCCGTGACCAAGGGGGCACGGGGCTCGGCCTGGCGATCGTCTACAGCCTGATCCACGACTCCATGCACGGCCAAATCGAACTGACGTCTCGTCCCGGCCTGACCGAGTTTCATGTCGAACTGCCGGCTGGCCCGGAGACTGTCCCGCAGTGATTCTTGGAACGGAGCTTCCGCGTGCATCCAGGTCGTGATACTTTCCGCCGCGACTGATTCGAGGAAGACATGCGATCGCTTGGCCACCTTTTGATGACTCTGCTGATGATCGCCGTGATGGCGATTCCAGCGGTGTCGCCGCCTGCGTTGCGGCACAGTCATGCGGACGGCGACAAATCCCATCAGCATGGAGCGGCATCGGCTGAGCGTCACACGCATGGCCCCAGTCATGCTCATTCGCCGCGACATCGTCACTCTGCGGACGCGGCAAAGACCAAGCACACTCACGACGACCGCGCGAGTCAATCGCCACAATCTCCGGTTGAGCATCTGCATGTGTTCTGGTTTGGTATCCAGTTTTCGCTTCCGCTGTCCGCGCCGGAGCGATCGGATTCGCCGCGACCAATGGTGAGCACGGAACAATGGGTGCCACTGATTTCCGAAGTCACTCTGCCGGATGCTTTCCAAGTTGGATCGCACATTCCGGCCGTCGATCTTCTCACATCGACCGAGTTGACGCCGCGATTGACGGCTCACTCCGAGGTTCGCCCGCTGCCACAACTCGCCGCGGCATTGCTGTGTGACGCTGCGCGCCGAGAGCGCTCCGGTGTCCTCGTCATTTAGTCGCTCGGCCCGCGTGATGACGCGCTCCCTTGGCTGCTGTCCGCGCGAACGAAGTGCGCTCGGCGTGTTGCCGCCGCGCAGATTCAATCCGAATTCAGGTTTGATGTTCCCAGGCGAGGTGTCCGATGAAGACTCGACGAGTGCTCCTTGGCGTCGCAGGTTTGACCGTTGTCGCCGGACTGGCGACGGCCGCGTGGTTTTCTCGCGACCAACTGAGTCGCTGGCTGACGGCGCGCGCTCCGGCCGCGACGACCGCCGAACATCCAGAACCGATTGCGGATGCGAAGGTGCTCAAGCTCAGTCCGCAGGCGCGGAAGAACTTGGTCTTAGTCGCGAAGGCCGCGAAGCCACAGACGTATTGGCGAACGATTCAAGTCCCCGGTGCGATCGTGGATCGGCCAGGCCGATCTGACCGA
This sequence comes from Planctomyces sp. SH-PL62, assembly GCA_945905295.1. Taxonomy (GTDB): domain Bacteria; phylum Planctomycetota; class Planctomycetia; order Planctomycetales; family Planctomycetaceae; genus SXKJ01. Next base: position 4,939 of record CAMDPX010000297.1, read on the forward strand.
GGAGTCACAGCACCCGCTGTCGGAGCCGTGGTCCAAGTTCATGCCTTTCCCGGTGACACCGTGAAGCCCGGCGATCGGCTCTTCACGCTGCGACTCTTCAGCGAGTACCTCCAGAACACGCAGTCGGAACTGTTCAAGGCCACGCGCGAAACGGAACTGCTTCAAGAACAGCGAGTCCTGACGGCCAAAGCGGCCAAGAGCGGCGCGGTCGCGGAGACGAAGCTCATCGAACTCGACAATCAACTCCGTCGGCAGTCGGCGGCCATTCAGGCGTACCGCCAAGACTTGCTGACGCGAGGGCTCAAAGCGGAACAGATCGACGAGGTGACCGAAGGAAACTTTGTCTCGACGATCGAAGTCTTCGCTCCGCCGCTCGTCGCCGACATCCGGAAGCCTGCTGATCCCCAACAGACGGAGTCACCCCTGGTCGACGATCGTGTCGCGGGACCAGCTTACGAGGTGCAAGAACTCAAGGTCGATCTTGGCCAACAGGTGCAAGCCGGTCAGTTGCTGTCGATGCTGTCGAACCACCATTCGCTCTTCATCGAAGGACATTCCTTCAAGCAAGAAGCTCCGTTCCTGGAGACGGCGGCTCAGAATGGCTGGCCCATCCAGGTCGAGTTCGCCGAGGACGATCCGGCGCACTGGCCAACGCTGGAGCAGTCTTTCCAGATTCGGCATCTCGCGAATTCCATCGACCCCGCCAGCCGCACGTTTGATTTCTTCATCCCGCTGACGAACCAATCGCGAGGCTATGAAAAAGAGGGCCAGACGTTTTTGGTTTGGCGGTTTCGACCAGGTCAGCGAGTCCGATTGCACGTTCCGATTGAGGAACTCAAAGACGTGCTCGTGTTGCCATCCGCCGCCGTCGTGCGTGAAGGCCCGGAAGCCTTCGTCTTTCGCCAGAACGGCGACCTCTTCAATCGCCTCGCGGTGCATGTTCTGCACGAGGACCGCCTCAGCATCGTGCTGGCCAATGACGGTAGCGTCACGCCCGGTTTGTATCTCGCACAGAATGCGGCGGCCTCACTCAATCGAGTGCTGAAGGCCCAGGCCGCCAGCGGCGTTCGCGCCGACGTCCATGTTCATGCCGACGGCACAAGTCACGCCCCACACTGAGATCAGCCAACATGCTAAATGCTGTCATTCGTCTTGCGCTCCGCTATCGCATGCTTGTCGTCGTGACGAGCCTCGCCTTGCTGGTCTATGGCTCTTACTTGGCGACGACGCTGCCGATCGACGTGTTCCCGGATTTGGATCGCCCGCGCGTCATCATCATCACCGAGTGCCCCGGTCTCGCGACCGAAGAAGTCGAGACACTGGTCACACAACCCATCGAAGTCGCCTTGCTGGGAGCGAGCGGCGTACAAGCCGTGCGGAGCCAAACGACCGCCGGATTGAACGTTGTTTACATTGAGTTCGATTGGACCACGGACGTCCGCGCCGCGAGGCAAACGGTTCAAGAGCGGCTCAGCACGCTGGCTGGCGTCTTGCCCGAAGGGATTCGTCCGCAGATGACTCCGCCCGCCTCGATCATGGGGCAGATCGTAATTGCCGGGATCTACCGTCAGCCGGGACCGAACGGGGGCGAGTTGATGCCCATTGGCAAGACGGGCCTGCTCGCGGAGTTGGTTCCATCGACTGACAATTCGCAGCGAGTCTCCGTTTGGAAGCCAGTGGAACGGCACCGGCTCGATTCATGGCAGCCGGTGACGATCGACCGCATCACGTGGGCAGAACATGCCGAAGAACGCCGAGCCACCGTGACCGTCGCGGGACAGCCACACGAAGTCCTGTTCCCAACTGCGGAATTCCAGCAAATGGCGCTGCGGACGATCGCCGATTGGGTGATCCGGCCGCGACTTCTGAAAGTGACCGGCGTGGCCGAAGTCTTCATTCAAGGGGGCGACCGCAAGCAGTATCAGGTGCTCATTGATCCGGCTGCGCTGCTGGAATACGGCGTGACTCTGCACGACGTCGAACGGGCGCTGAAAGACAGCAACATCAACACGAGCGGCGGCTTCGCGGTCCAAGGCGAGACGGAGCGGCCGATCCGCGTCCTGGGTCGCTTGGGGCCGGAGTCCCGAATGGTCGTGGAGGACTTGCGGAAGATTCCGATCAAAGTTCATCAAGACCGGTCGGTGCTGTTGAGCCAGGTGGCCCATGTTCTCGAAGGGCCGCAATTCAAACGGGGCGACGGCAGCGTCAACGGCCGGCCGGGGGTTGTCTTCACGATCGTCAAGCAGCCGCACGTCGATACCCGCGCGCTGACCGATCGGCTGGCAGAGGCTTTGCAGGAATCCGAAGCCTCGTTGCCGGCCGACATCGTCATCAATTCGGAACTGTTCCGGCTCAAGAACTTCATCGACCGAGGCATCTTCAACGTCGGCGAGGCGCTGGTGATCGGAGCCGTGCTGGTGCTCATCATCCTGTTTCTGTTCCTGCTCAACTTCCGCACGACGTTCATCACACTGACGGCGATCCCCTTGTCGTTGGTCATCACAACGCTCGTGTTCCGCATCATCGGGCACGTCACGGGAACGCAACTCTCGATCAACGTCATGACGCTGGGCGGCATCGCCGTCGCGATGGGCGAACTGGTGGATGACGCGATCGTCGATGTCGAAAACATCTTTCGACGGCTCAAGGAGAACAACGCCGTAGGTCAGGCTTTCCAGCCTGACTCAAACGGTCATCGACTCGCGAGCACCGGAAGTCAGGCTAGAAAGCCTGACCTACGGGTCGTCTATGAAGCCAGCATAGAAATCCGCAGCGCGATCGTGTTCGGGACCGCCGTCGTCATCCTCGTGTTTCTGCCGCTGTTCGCGTTGTCCGGAGTCGAGGGCCGCTTGTTCGCACCGCTGGGCGTGGCCTACATCGTTTCGATTCTGGCGTCGCTGATTGTGTCGCTGACGGTGACGCCCGTGTTGTCTTACTACTTGCTGCCGCAGTCGAAGGCGACTCACGCGGAACACGACGGGTTGTTGCTGCGGTTCTTGAAGTGGGTCGCCACGTTCCTGATTCGATTCAGCATGGCTCGGCCAAGCTGGCTGTTGGTGGTGACGTGGTCGCTGGTCGGGTACGCCGCGTGGGAAATGGCTCATCTGGGTCGAAATTTCCTACCGCAATTCGACGAGGGAAGTATTCAGGTCAACGTGACGCTGCCGCCGGGCTCCTCGTTGCAGGCGTCCAACCAGACGTCTGGAATCATCGACGCGAAGTTCCTCTCGATGCAGAAGTCGGACCGGAACCCAAACGGCGAGATCATCCACTTCGTCCGCCGCACCGGCCGGGCCGAGATGGACGAGCACGCCGCTCCGGTCAACACCAGCGAATACATCCTGAGCATGAACCCGAAGAGCGGCCGGCATCGCGAGAAGATCATCCAGCAACTGCTGGCAGAACTGCGCGACGAGGTGCCCGGCGTGGACATCGAAGTCGAGCAACCGCTGGCGCACCTCATCAGCCACATGGTCTCTGGCGTGTATGCTCAAATCGCGATCAAGATCGTCGGCGATGACCTCGACACGTTGCAGCAACTTTCCGAACGAGTGCGAGCCACCATCCAAGACGTCCCCGGCGTCACGCCTCCAGTCGTCGAGTCGATTCGTCAGACCGAAGAATTGCACATCCGGCTGCGCTCGGACGACTTGGCGTTTCACGGACTGACGCGAGCTTACGTCGCTCAAATTGTGCAGACGGCGTTGCAAGGCGAAGTCGTCTCGCAGGTACTGGAAGGCCAGCGCCGGTTCGACTTGCTGGTGCGGCTGGAAGAGAACTATCGGGCGGACTACGCGAATCTCGGTCGGCTGCGCATCGACCTGCCGAACAATCGCGGCCAAATCGAGCTCCGCGAACTGGCGGACGTCGGCGAGGGTGCCGGCCCCAACTCGATCAATCACGAGAACGCCCGCCGCCGCATCGTCATCCGCTGCAACACACAGGACCGCGACCTCGCCAGCGCTGTCGCGGAAATTCAGCAGCGTGTCGCCCGTGAGGTCACGCTGCCCGAAGGCTACTTCATCGAATACGGCGGCCAGTTTGAGAGCCAGCAACGAGCGACGACCCTGATTCTCATGCTCGCGGCCGTCTCGGTGGTTGGCATGTTTGTCGTGCTGATGATCCTGTACCCGTCGATTCGGATCGTGCTGCAAATCCTCAACGCCTTGCCGACCGCGTTCATCGGCGGCGTGCTGGCTCTGGTCATCACGCATCAGTCACTGACCGTCGCCAGTCTGGTCGGTTTCATCTCGCTGGGCGGCATCGCAGTCCGCAACGGCATCTTGCTGGTCACGCACTACTTCCACTTGATGAAAGAAGAAGGCGAAGCCTTCACGCCAGAGATGGTGATGCGCGGCAGCCTGGAACGACTCGCTCCCGTGTTGATGACGGCTTTGACGGCAGGCATCGGACTCGTGCCGCTGGTTCTCGGCGGCCAAGAGCCGGGTCGCGAAATCCTGTATCCCGTGGCCACGGTGATTCTCGGAGGACTCGTGACCTCGACCTTCTGCGAGTTCCTGATCCACCCCGGCCTGTTTTGGAAGTTCAGCGGCAAGGATGCCGACACGCTCGTGCATCGTTCAACGGAAGATTTCTAATTCTCGAAAGGAACACTGACCATGACCCGCTTCTCATTGCATTCCAGTCTGTTGCTCACGCTAACGCTCTCCCTTGGCTGCGGAGACCAGCCCTCCCCCTCGCCGAACTCGAATCCGGCACCCGCCGCATCGAACACGCCGGCCGAGCACGAACACGCCGGCCACGGAGCCGGCCCGCATCAAGGAACCGTCGCCGATTGGGGAGGTGGCAAGTATCACGTCGAATTCACCGTCGATCACGACAAGCAAGAGGCCACGGTTTACGTCTTAGGCGACGACGAGAAAACCGCCTCACCGATCAAGGCCAACACAATCCTGCTGAGCATCAACGTCCCGCAATTCCAAGTCGAACTCGCCGCCTCGCCGCTGGAAGGCGAAGCCGAAGGAACCGCCTCACGCTTCGTCGGCAAGCACGAGAGCTTCGGCATGGTGCAAGAATTCGCTGGCTCGATCAGCGGCGAAGTCGAGGGGACGCCCTACGTCGGTGAGTTCAAGGAATCGCCACACGGCGACCACCACACTCACACGAAGTAACCCGCCTCACGTCCGCATTCCGAAAATTAGCCGCGCGGCGCTAGCCCCGGTTCATGCCGTGTAACCGGGGCTAGC
>CAMDPX010000298.1 GCA_945905295.1 Planctomyces sp. SH-PL62
ATCGAAGCGTGTTCGCGTATAAGCGTCCAAATTGCAGGTCACTTCAAAAAAATGTCATTCGGACGCTTAAAGTGCCAAATTCAAATTAGTGTAAATGTACTGAACAGGGCTTCTTTTCGATTAAACCGACAGGCCCCTTGCCTCGGTGGAAACGGGCCTTTGCACTACGCGCAGTTCCCGTGAGACAACTCTACGTAGTGCAAAAGCCCAAAAACCACCGAGGCAAGCTCGGTGGGGTTTGTGTCAATGTTCCTCGCCTGCGGTATCTCCGACGCAGACTTTGTCTAAACTCCGCTCGACGGCGGAACGAATCGAGGACAACTTCTTTGCAGGAACCTCTCCCATGTTTGCGAACCTCATGTGGAACAGTCAGCGTTGCGTCCGCCGAACAGCAACGGCGATTGCGGTTGGCCTGAGCTTGGTCATCAGCGTTTCGCTGGCGTCGGGCCAGACATTCGGGCGGCCGGAGGTATTTGATGACGCGCGTGAACTTGAAGAGGACGGGCAGTCTCACGAGGCGTTTCTGAAATACCTGTCGGCACCCGGCGGTGAGTTCGCGGCTGCGTCGTTGGCTCGGCCGCAAGCTCGCGAGTTCTTGAAACTGCTGGCCGATCAGGGCGCGGCGATCCCGGTGGCGCGGCGACGCTTGATCGAGGCGGAGTTGTTGCTCGCCACGCGAAATCAGAAGGGTGCGTTGACCGCCTATCGCGATGTCGTCACCAAGATCGCCAAGAAAGACGAGGAAGGTTGGGAGCAGGGACTGCTGCCGCGCGGACAATACTTCGTCGAACCACCGGCGGGCGAAGGACGCGGTTGGAATATCACGGCTCCGTTTAGCGTGGGACCGGGGAGCCATCGGGACAATTGGTTGCTGCGACGGTTCATCGCGTTGGAAGCGTGGGAAGATGCGCGGCGCGAGTTCGTTCGCGTATGGCAACTTCATCGCGAGGCCACGCAGCCGTGTGTTGTTCAGATGCCAATTTACCAGCGAACAGGAAAGGTCGGCGGCTTTGAAAAGCGGCTGGTGCGACCGACAGGATTCACCGGTGGGGCGTTGCAGTTCGCGCTCGACTATGCGTTCTTCCTGCAAAAGCGGAACGAAGCCGATCAGGCGCGAGCCGTGTTGATGGAGGCCATGACTCTGATCGACATGGACCGCAATCCGAATGATCGGCAATGGGGCGAAGTGATTCCCGAAGGAACTCCGATCAACGTGCCGGAGCGGTCGATCCACGATTCTCTGCGCGGCGGTGGAGTGGGTGTGCCGCGCAGCGAGTTCATTCGGCTGGCGTTTGGCGCACTCAAGACAGCGGGACAGGAAGAGGGGCTCGTCAAAACGCTCACGACACGAATCGACGCGGGCGAGAACCGACTGCGGCGTGTGTTGGCTCAGGTCCGATTGCTGCAAGGACAGCCGGATGCCGCACTGCGTCTGGAGTTGGATTACATCGTCACCGCGAAGTTCGATGCGCTCAGCACCGCGTATCGCCGCGCGATCGTTTTCGATTCCGCGCAAAAGGTCAAAGAGGCGGCCGCCGAATACGAAGGCGTCCTGACCGTGTTGGGTCGCGACGGCGTGGAGAAGCTCAACCTGCCTGATCCACTGGAACCTCATGCGGCCGATGCGCGGCAGTTCGCGGTGACGCGGATGCGGTTCGATCCTGCGAGTCCCACCGCGAAGGCCGGGTTGCAAGGGACTGTCTTTCAGCAACTCGAACGGCTGTACGCGGCGCTAAGTCAGACCGGCAAAGCACTGGAGATGGCTCGGCGAAGCTTCATCATCAATCCGCACGCTCCCAGCCGATTCGAGGCGGTGCAGGAATTGGATCGCAAGCACCGAGCCGTGAATCAATCCGAAGCATTACTGACCTGGGCCAAGCAGCAATTGGCTGAGACCAAGGATGACCAGGTGCGAGCTTGCTTGCACTTGCTGCTGGAGGACTGGAAAGCGGCAGCCGAATCGCTCGCGAAGATCTCGCCTCGTTACGAGATCGATCTTTGGAAGAAACACTTCCGCACGGTGGGCCAAGAACCGCTGGGTGAGTTGTTGAAAGCGCTCATCGCGGCCGACCCGAGAGATGCGTTGTCACAATTGGAACTGATGGAACTGGACGGCGTCGTCGAGGGACCAGAACTGACTCAGCGATTGGAAATGCTGCTGGAGTCGAATCCGAATTGGATGTCTCGACGAGGCCGACGAGCGCAGGATCAGCCTCTCTTCCGAGACCATTTTGAAATCGCCTCGCGGCTGATGCGGCTGTACGAGCGAGCTGGCCAACTCGACAAATTGCAGGCACTTGGCTTGCGAATCGCACGCGGCGAGAAACCGTTTGAGATCGGTGATCCGAGTCAGCATGAGTATCGGATCGGCAACGGGTTGCCAGAGTCGGCCAACGCGGCGCTCGCGCTGGCGGTGCAACACGCCGATGATGTACCGAAGAGCGAGGCACTCGGAGCGGCACTTGAGAAATCGAAGTGGACGGCGGCTCGCGAGCAGTTTCGGCGGCGTTGGGACGAGAGCAAATCCGAACCGCCGGCCCCGTTCCGTTGGGCCAACCTGCCGGACGGAGTGCAGTTGATTGCGTCGAATGAAAACGTGCTCGCGCTGGCGAACGATGACCGTTACGTCTACGCCGGACACCCGTGGGGCATCGCGGTGTATGACTTCAACGGCCAGCCTGTGACGCGCATTGTTTTGGGCGAAGCGGCACGGGCACTCGTGACGCGCGACGGCTATGTCTGGGCCGGCACTCCCAAGGGATTGTTCCGCATCGCGCGGGCAGATTGGTCGGTCGCTCATCAATTTCTGCACGACGATGTGCCGGCAAAGGAGCGGCACACCCGCAACGAGCCCGAACTGGGTAACTACTGGTTCGACAACAGCGTCTACTCGCTCGCGGTCGATGGTGACCAATTATGGATCGGCCTGCATCGCAATGTTCAGCGGCTCAACACGCGAACGCTGGAACTGCGAGCGTACTCGTTCGACGAATTGAAGATCACGAGCTGGGCCGGCTTCGATCAATTCGTGATCGACGGCCAATACGTCTGGATCGACAGCAATCATGCCGGCGTGCGGCGCTACGACCGTGTCACTGATGAGTGGACCGCTCCCGAACACATCGGACCGCGCGACCCGATTCAACTGGTCGAGCTCATCGACGGTCGAGTCTTCGGCGATGTGTACGTCGACGACAAATTGCGGCATCGACTCTGCCTCATCGACCGGAAGACGCTGGAGGTCAAGGCGATCCCGCTGGCGGCGAAGAAGGAAGAGGAACTCATCAACTCCCCGCTGCGATATTTCGGCAAGAAGAGGGAGCAGCTTGTCTTCGGGACCGAGTGGCCCGGCTACGTCTTTGACGAAGCGGCCAACACGCTCAAGCCGATCGGCAAAGAGATCGAACATCTGAATGAGCGATTGCGACTCCACCGGAAGGAGTATCACGGAGAGGAAAAGCTTCGGGGCGTGCAAGAGGTCTGGGAGCGTCACGCGGAGTTCACCGCATCCTTTGGCCGCGCCGATTCGGGAGGGTGGTTGATGGCCACACTCGCGGACGGAACTCGCGTGCTCGGTTCGCGTCAGAATCATGTGCGCTACGCATACCCGTCCGAGGACTTCACTCAGACGCGGGCTTCGGCTCAGCAAGAAATTTGGGATCGCGACGGCGGCTTGTTCTTCGTGAAGCCGGATCAAACTGCGGTGCGTGCTTCGTCATCGGAAAGGTCTGACGCGATACGCGGCGACTTGGTGAGCGATGTCCTGTTCTCTCCGACCGGGCATTGGCTCTGCACTTCACTGGGTGTGGCTCATTTGGATCGTCAAGGGCGCGTCATCAACATCTTCACTCGTGCGGATGGGCTGTGCGCGAATCGTGTGACCGGCGGTGCCGAGTTGCTCGGCAAACAGTACTTCTCGACCGCGTGGGGAGACTCGGGAGGCGGGCTGGCCGTCTTCGATCCGGCGACCTCCGTATTTACGACGCTCGGTCGCGAGAACGGTCTGCCGACTGACAAACTGGAATCGGTCCAAGTTCAAGGGGAACAACTTCGGTTGAGTTTCGGCACCGAGTATCTGCGCTACTCATCGGGAAGCTATCGCCAATTTGGCCCGACGACCTTCGATCCCAAGACGAATCAATTCGCGCCGAGCGGCGAACCGAAGATCCTCAAACAGAACGAAGCCGAACGGGGGTTCAACAAGAACGGCCCGACTGCGCTCCCCTTCCTAGGGGGCGTCTTGTCGAAGCGTCTGCAACGGGACGGCAAAACGTACCTCTGCGGTACGCGCGGCCTCGTGATTCTCAATGGCGAACTGGCCGAACCACAATTCGCAACGCTCGGTGCAAAGCTGCATCTCAATCCCGTTGCGGAGCAATTGGCGGACGCCGAACAACGCAAGCCGGTCATCAAGACTCCCGAAGATTTGGCCGCGGCGCTCAAAGACAAGAACCCGTTCTACCGAGCCAACGCCATCGGAGCTCTGTTGGGACTCAAGCGTCCGTTACCGGTCGCCTACTTTCCGCTGGTCAGCAGCCAATTGTCGGACGCAACTCTGCGAGTGCGGTCCACGGCCTTGTACATCGTCACGCTGTTCCCGGACGACAACAAAGTCGTCCCATTGTTGCTGGCGAGCTTGAACGACTCGAATCGCCAGATCCGTGCGCTGGCTGCGCTCGACCTGGCGCGTCGCGGAAAACTTCCGAACGTGCAACTGCTCAAGCAGCAATTCGAGGGTTGTGACCGGCTCGGCGAATATCCGTATGGAGCGAAGTCTTCGATCGGCATCCAGGGAACCTGCGATCGACTGTTTGAAGCGATTGCACCGCACGCGACTCCGGAAGTCTTTGCCGTGTTGATTCAGTTCCCGTTGTCGACCGAATACGACCATGAGAAAACCATCTTCCCGGCCTTGGGCAAGTCGTTGCGGCGATATCCAGCAGCGGCGGACTTGTTGCTGAAAGCTCGTGACGCCGACCGCGACACGCCACAACGTGATTTCGCACGAGATGTATTCCAGGCGGCCGGCAAAGAACTGCTCCCGAAACTGCACACGGCCTTGAAGAGCGACGACCGTGTCATCCGCTCGAACGCGGCTCGCGCCTGCGGCGCGATCGGCGATGCGTCATCCGTCGCGCCGTTGATCAAAGCCGTTGATCTCGAAAGCGGACTGTCACGAGCGTCGATCGTCTGGGCGCTCGGAGAACTCAAGGCGAAAGAATCGCTGCCGGTGCTCGCAAGTTTGTATGCGGAAGCCAAGCGGGATGAGCAGCATCAAGAACGCTCCGGAGCATACGGTTCTCAACAGGCCGCCGCCGTGACGTCGCAGTACGAACGACTGAGCAATCTCGGAGCCCTCAGCGCGGAATGGGACGAACTGAAAGCCGCAACGCTCGCGCCGCCTGTCGATCCAGTCAACCAAGAGGAACTGCTGCAACCGGAACACCTCTTGGAAGCGGTCGCCAAGATCGGCCCGGAATGGTCGCAAGAGTTCTACCGCATGTTGGCCGCCGCGAAAGACTCGTTCGCCCGTGGCGAGGCCGCCGAGTTTCTCGCCGCCGGCTCCGACCAAGACCGCGAGAAGAATCTCGTCCTGTTGAAGAACTTGCTGATCGACACGGACGTCGCCGTGCGACTGCGTGCCGCCGTCAGTTTGATCCTGCTGGACGACGTGACCGGCCGCGCCGTGGTTCTGGAAGCCCTCAACTCAAAGACCGATTGGGATCAACAGCGTGCGTTGCAGCAACTCGCGCGGCTGTCGAAGCTCGATCAACGTGCCTTCGCCAAAACGCGGATCGAGGCGATTGCCGCGGATCTCAAGGCTCACGAGGAGACACGGCGGCTGGCAGCCCAGTTGCTTCGCGATCCCAAAGAACGCCGATAGACTGCTCCGCCGTCGCGGCCTCAATGCACCGGCCCGCGTCGCGGGAGCGGGTCATGCTGGCGAAATTGTTTTCGTATTCGTTGCTGGGAATCGATGCCAAGCCGGTCGAGGTGGAAGTCGACATCTCTCCCGCTTCGTTGCCGCGCGTCGTGCTGGTCGGCATGGCCGAGACGGCGGTCAAAGAAAGCACGCATCGCGTCGAACGGGCGCTCGTCAACTGCGGTTACTCGCGGCCGATTGATCGCGTCGTCATCAACCTGTCCCCGGCCGAACTGCCGAAGGACGGCGCGTCGTTCGACTTGCCGATTGCGCTGGGCATCATCGTCGCGTGCGGGCAACTCGCGCGAGATCGACTGAATGACTTCGCGGCGGTGGGCGAACTTGCGCTCGACGGTAAGGTGCGCCCGGTGCGCGGAGTGTTATCGATGGCCATCGCCGCGCGCGAACAAGGCAAGCAGGGCTTGCTGGTGCCGATCGAGAACGTGCCGGAAGCGTCGGTCGTCAAAGGCGTGCAGATCATCCCCGTCGGGACGCTGACCGAGGCGGTGGGATTTCTGTGCGGCGACTTGGAGATCGAACCGGCGGAGTTCAGTTGGGATCAAGCCGTCGCGGCGTTCGGAAAGTACGACGTCGATTACTCGGACGTGAAGGGACAAGAGTCGGCGAAGCGCGCGGTCACGGTCGCCGCCGCGGGCACGCACCATCTGCTGATGATCGGCTCACCGGGGACCGGCAAGACGCTGCTGGCCCGGCGACTCGTGACAATTCTGCCGCGGCTCAGCCCGGAAGAAAGTTTAGAGACGACTCGCATCTGGTCGGCCGTCGGACGCTTGGAACCCGGACAATCGCTGATCCTGCAACGACCTTTTCGATCCCCACATCACACGATCAGCGAAGCGGGCTTGGTTGGCGGTGGTAGCACGCCGGCTCCGGGCGAGATCAGCCTCGCGCATCACGGAGTGTTGTTCCTCGACGAACTACCGGAGTTCAATCGTCGAACCCTGGAAGTGATGCGGCAGCCGTTGGAAGAAAACAACGTCACCATTTCGCGAGCGATGGGCAGCGTTACTTTCCCGGCGAACCTGATGCTCGTCGCGGCAATGAATCCGTGCCCGTGCGGCTATCGCGGTGATCCGAAACGAAATTGCCAATGCAATCCCATGTTGATTGAGCGTTACTTGGCCAAGATCAGTGGCCCGCTGCTGGACCGTATCGACATTCATGTCGAAGTTCCCGCCGTGCCGTTTCGCGAGATCGCCGACAGTCAGCCGGGCACGTCGAGCGCGACGATGGTTGAACAAGTCAACGTCGCGCGCGAGATTCAGGATCACCGTTTCAAGAATTTGCCGGGGATGTGCAACGGCAAGATGTCGACTCGGCAGATTCGCCAGTTCTGCAAGCTGGGGCCGGAAGCGGAAACGTTGATTCGGCAGGCGATGGAAGAGATGGGCTTCTCCGCGCGAGCTCACGACAAGATTCTGCGTGTCGCCCGCACGATCGCCGACCTCGACCGCAGCGAGGTGATTCAACAGCAGCACCTGCACGAGGCGATCAACTACCGCACGCTCGACCGGACGTATTGGGCGTGATGCCTAAAGTTGCCGAGTCACTCCGAGGCTGTGAACTTTTGGGTAGCTGAAGTCGCCAGACTTCAGAATTCGCCGAGAAAACTGAACTCTGGCGAGTTCAGCTACCAATTCTTTCACAGCCTCTCCGCGACGCGATTCGAGTCACGGAGCGACTCGGCTACGTTGCTTTCGGCGTGGACAATCTACTTCTTCTCAGCCACGGGAGCAGTCGCCGGTGCCGAAGCCTTGCCATTCGCCGGCGTTGGCTTGGGCACGGGGTCGGGTTTGGACCCGATTTCTGGAGAACTGGCCGTGATGCGTTTGTTGGTCGGCGCGTGATTTCGCAACCAAGTGTCGAGGCCCTCGAGTTGCTCTGCCGAATACTGTTGGCCCGGATTGTTGACGAGATGGAACACCATTTGCAGAACTTGATCGTAAACGTCTTTGACCTCTTTTGGCGGGAGCGCTTCGAGCAAACCTGGCTTGCGTTTTCCGCCAGCGATGCGCGTTTCAGGTTTGGAATTCTCTGCTTTGAAGGCCAGGTAGAGAGTAAAGAAGTAGTTGGCCCAGGAATCTTTCTTAGGGTTCGCGTTGTAGGCTTGAACCATGTCGTGGCCCAACTTGACGATCTCAAACAAGACCGGCGTCATGTTGAGCGTGTTGTCGAGCGGCAAGCGACCGATGGCTCGCGCGGCTTCGCAGCGCGCCTGCCAGTGACGGTTCTTGTCGGCCACGACTTCCGCCAGCGTTTGCAGCACGATCGGGTTGTTTTTGTTGCCGGGATCAAAGGTCACGCCCGCCACGCCCAGGCACTCCGCCAACCGGAACTGATACCACCAGTGCGTGTCCTTCCTGGCCAATTCCGGAACCAGGGCCATCGCGATTTCCGCGCGCTTCTTGTCGTTGGCGGGGTCGGCGGCCGCCAAGCCGAGCCGGCAAATTCTCAGCAGTCCGGTCAGAGCGGAGATCTTCGCCGCCTCATGCTGCTTTTCGTCCTTGATGACCTTCAGCAGCACGGTGTAGGCGGGGATGTAGGGAGCCGGTTCGATCCCCTTCGCGATGTTGCCGTTGTCCATCGGCAGTTGGCCCAGCAGCAGCAGAATGTTTTGCCGCACCACCAAATTATTGTCGAGCAAATCTTCGCTTAATTTCGTGACCTGTCTGAGGAAATACTCGCGAGCCACCGGCGTGATCTTCGCATTGTTCCTCACCACGTCGATCAGATTCTTGCGAAGGTTGTGCAATCGTTCGCGGGGTGGCGCGCCCTTCTGGGGAACGAGCTTGTCCGCTTTCTTGGGAGGCTCCTCTTCGTAGTACTTCTTCATCGTGAAGCGGTAGACCCAATACTTGGCACCGGCGTCGATCGCTTTCTTGTCGTTGTCGGTCAACGTCGAACTTTTGAGCGCTTCCTGGAATGGCTTTTCAAAATCCTTCTTAAACTTCGTTTCGTCTCCGTCGGTGTAGAGTTCATTGACGATGCTCAATTCGGGCGCGGTTTCGTGCGTCTGAATCAACCCCGCGGGCAGTCCGCCATCTCCCACATCTCCAGCGACGTCTGAGGGGCGAGCCTCGGTGGTGCCGCTGGCGTTTTGGGCAAAGGCCGACGGAGCCACCGCGAGCCACAACAGGGCGCTCAGCGTGGCGGCACGGCACGGCGATCCGAAGCAAACAGTTCGAGCAGGCATGAGTCGCAAGCTTCGCAAGTAGTTCGTCGAGTGGCTGAGCACGATCAGGCGTTGGACGGCATCCGGAGGCGAATCAGTTTCCGCAATTTGGACACCAACTCCCGCGAGCCGTCTTGGCGAAACCAAGGCTGCTCGCAAGAGGCGGACAAAATAGTCAGAAGCCACGGGTTTTGCCACGTCGCGTTCCCTGAACGGACCGTTTCTGGCCGCTCAACGGTTGGGTTTGGAGGGATGGGAGAACTGCCGGGACGAAGTTTGGACAAGAATGGAATGAGGACGATGCCGAGAACTCGGCGACCCAGCGAGACGGGCGAATCATGACGCTCACCCTAGCGGGGCATTTCCAAGAGTGTCAAGCCGCCACCTGGGACAGGTTCGCAACCTGCCGATCAGCGCGGGCAGGTTGCAAACCTGTCCCACGGTTACTGCGCTGCCAGACTCGCCTCAGCGAAATCCGGCGCGGCGCTGGCCGGCTCAGGGATTTCACTTGCCTGCCCCAATTGCGGAATCGGATCGCTGACCGAGAAAAAGGGATTCGTGCTCGGTGCCGGTCCGCGATTCCAACGCCACATCCGATGCGGCTGAATGTTGTGCATCAACGAGCAACCCGACGACGTCAGCCACAGTCCACCGGCCAACACACACAATCCGAAGCGTCGCATCCTTGCGTCCTCCGTCGATGACCCGTCGCCGCGTTCGCCAGAACGCGGGCCGCCCGCACTCTGGCGAGTGCGGCTACGTCTCCAATGAGAGCGGCGGGAAACTAGGCCAACCCCTGAATCCCCACAAGACGAGCTTCGAGTCTGGCACGGCTGGCTAGAAGTTCGAATTGAGTTGAGTTTGCTGGCGTGGGTGGCACGTCCCTGACCATCGGGAAGGGCGTGGTTTTCCGAGTTGATCAACATTCCCACGCCCTTCCCGATGGTCAGGACGTGCCACCCAAATTCACAAATTGG
>CAMDPX010000299.1 GCA_945905295.1 Planctomyces sp. SH-PL62
CCCCGGTTCTTAGCAGCCCACGTGATCACCGGGGGGCTGACGCCGCCCCGCTCGCCAATCAGGCACGATCTTGATGGAGCCGGGGTCAGGTTCAAAGGTGCTTATGCAGCCTTCGCGGTTGGGAACGGCAGCACGTTGACCTGGTCGAGCAGGCCGCGAATGATCTGCTCGGCTTCGCATTTTTCTTCCAGCCACTTGGCTCGTGAGGCGTACCAGCGACCTTCGCGCTTTTCCCACTCGTTGGTTTCGGCCTTGAGGCGTTGTTCTGCCAGCCGGACTTGCTCTTCGCGGATCGCCAGCGCGGTGGGTTGCTGCTCGCGTTCGGTTCGGATTTGGTCTTGCAGGCGGCGTGCGTGGTCTTGGAACTGCAGCCGTTCGAGTTGCAGTTGCTGGCGTTCGACTTCGAGTTCATCGCGGATGCGGCGATAGTGCTCGGCGATGGCGGCTCGGCCCGCTTCGATGCGGCGGCGGATGGTTTCCGGATCGACGGTCGGCAAGAGTTCGGCCCAGGCCTCTTCCATCGCCAGCCGAGCTTCCAGCGTGAGGCGATTGGAACTTTCCATCTCGCCCCGCATCATCTCGAAGCGCTGCCGGCGAGCTTCGAGTTTTTCCATTTCGAGCGACCGTTGTTCCGCCTGCTGTTTGAGTGTGACGAGTTCGCTCGTGCGTCGTAGTTCGAACTCCGCTCGCTCGCGTTCGAGCTGCTGACGATCAGAGGCGACCTCTTGCGAGCGGTCCGACTGCCAGCGTTGCAGAGTTTCACTCTCGCGAGCGAGTGACTGCTCCTTCTCGTCGAGTTGCTGACGAAAGTGCGTCAACTGGGAATCACGCCGGTCGAGATCCGCGGTGCGCTGTGTGATCTCGGACCGCCCTGACTGCCAGGATCGAGCGACCTCCTGCTGAGCCAGTTCCAGGTCGCGCTGCATGTCGTTGAGCCGTGCCCATTGGGCGGCTCGCTGACGCTCCCAGTCGGCTTTCTGCTGATCGAAATCGACGGCATCCGTCCGCAACTGCTGCGCGTGGTCCTCACGCAATTTGCGGAGGTCTGTGTCCAACTGCTTGCGTTGGGATTGCAGGTCCGCCAGCGATTTTTGGACGTAGCCGTCGTGCGATTCGCGGTCACGCTGCGCGATCGCGCGATCGCGATCACGAGCCGTCTCGAACGCCGCTCGCTCTTCGGCGAATTTGTGTTTCTCTTCGTCGAGATCCGCCGCCCATTGAACACGGAGTTGCTGCCGCTCGGTTTCCCAGTTGAGCTGCAGACGTCGCAAAGCCTCGTCATGTTCGCGTTGCAGTTGCTGTCGCTGCTGTTCCATCTGACGGCGCGTCGCGTCCAAGTCCCCTTGCTGCTGACGACGTTGCTCGGCCCAATCGGCCTGCAACTTTCGCAAGGCTTCTTCGTGAACGCGCTTGTCGGCGGCGAGTTGCTCGCGATCCAGGGCCTGCTGCTGATTCCACGCCTCGCGCTGGTTGCGGAAGTGCTCGATCTCGCCGTCCAATTCCCACGCATATTCTTTGCGGAGCCGGGCCTTCTCCTGTTCGATCTCTCCCTGGACCGCTTCGAGGATCGCCTGTTGCTCGCGAGCCAGCCGCTCACGCTCTTCGGAGAGTTGCTTGCGTTCGGAGTCGGCCATTGCCTGCGAATGCTGCATCGCGGCCTTATCGACTTCGTTCTGCTTTTCCAGTTGCTGCTTGAGCGTCGCTCGTTGCTGTTCGAGCGTTTGATTCGCCTGCGTCAGCTCCCGCTCGCGCAGCTTCAGTTCGGCGAGCAATTGCTCGGTCTGCTGAAATCGCTCGGAGAATTGCTGCTCTTGCTGAGCGAGTTGTTCGGCTCGCAGCCGAGCTTCTTCCTCGGCATTGAGTGCTCGCAATCGGAGCGATCGCTGCTCGCGATCAAACTGCGAGAGCTGTTCGTTGAGGTTCCGTTCGCGGCGTTCTAACTCGGCAACCTGAGCGCGCAGGTTCTCCGCAACTTGGCTGGCTTGAACGAAGAGATCGACTTGCCCGCGCGAAGCCGGTGCAGTCGCCGTGCTCGCGAGTCCTCGCAGCCGCACTTCATGCACGTCTGCAAGTCCGACGGTGGTCACTTCCGTGTTGAAACCGGATCGGTTCGTAAAGTCGCTCATCGCGGGAATCCTTTCCCTGGGTGAGCCGAGAAGCTCGGCAAGACACGCACCTCGCACACGACGAGGTAGAAACAGAATTTGGCCAATCTGAGAGGGGGCGGGATTATGGAAACGGTCCGAAAACGTGTCAATTTGTGATTTCGGCCGGCGTCGGATGCTCAAACGGCTGTCACTGGCGGATTGGAAAATTCTGCGGATGGGCACCACAATGCCGCCCCGCGTTATGAAACGGCTACATGCTCAGCGCCCGCTTGATCCGCCCCAAGAGAAGGACTTCCGAAGACTCATGGACACCGCCAAATTATCTCTGAACGGCAAAGACTACGACCTGCCCGTGACCGTTGGCAGCGAAGGGGAAGTCGGCATCGACATTACCTCGCTGCGTGCCAAATCCGGGGCGATTACGCTCGATTCCGGCTACGGCAACACCGGGGCCTGCAAGAGTTCGATCTGCTTCATCGACGGCGAAGAGGGGATCCTGCGGTATCGCGGTTACGACATCGCTGACCTGGCGGAAAGCGCTTCGTTCGTCGAAGTCTCACACCTGCTGATCTACGGCGAACTGCCCAACCCGGCTCAACTGAGCGTCTTCCGCGAGAAGCTGACTCGGCACAGCATGATCCACGAGGACATGAAGAAGTTTTATGAAGGCTACCCGCCGACGGCTCATCCGATGGCGGTTCTCTCGTCGATGGTCGCATCCCTTTCGACCTATTATCCGACTGTGGCCGGCGAAGACTCCGATCAGAACATCATTCGGCTGCTGGCCAAGACCAAGACGATCGCGGCCTACGCCTACAAGAAATCGGCCGGTCAGCCGACGATTTACCCGCTCAACGAGTTGTCGTACTGCGCGAATTTCCTGCGAATGATGTTCGCCATCCCGTGCGAGGAATACCAAGTCAACGACGTCTGGGTGCGAGCACTCAACAAGTTGCTGATCCTGCACGCCGATCACGAGCAGAATTGCAGCACCTCGACCGTCCGCATCGTCGGCAGCAGCCAGGCGAATCTGTACGCGTCGATCTCCGCCGGCATCTGCGCTCTGTGGGGGCCGCTACACGGCGGAGCAAATCAAAGCGTGCTGGAGATGCTCGAACAAATTCGCAACGACGGGTCCGACTACAAAAAGTATGTGGACATGGCCAAGAACAAGAACAGCGGCTTCAAGCTGATGGGCTTTGGGCACCGCGTCTACAAGAACTTCGATCCGCGAGCGACGATCCTCAAGAAGACCTGCGATGAGGTGCTCGGCCAACTGGGGATCAACGATCCGCTGCTGGACATCGCCAAGAAGCTGGAAGAAGTCGCGTTGCACGACGAATTCTTCATCGAGCGCAAGCTGTATCCGAACGTCGATTTCTACAGCGGCATCATCTATCGCGCGATGGGCATCCCCACGAACATGTTCACGGTCATGTTCGCGATCGGCCGCCTGCCCGGCTGGATTGCTCACTGGAAAGAGCAAAACGACGACGCGAACAGCCGCATCAACCGCCCGCGCCAGATTTACACAGGCGCGACGCTTCGCCCGTTCTTGCCGCTGGAGAAACGCGGCTAATTCAAACGCACGGTCATCCGTGAGACATTCAGGCGAGCGGGGCGGCGTCAGCCCCCCGGTGTATTCGTCCGTAAGACCGGGGGGCTGACGCCGCCCCGCTTGCCTGTCTCATTCGTGGATGAATGGGGCCAGAGGAATGAATCCATGACTGACACGCTGTTCTCGGTTGCCGACAAGGTCACGCTCGTATCCGGAGGGAGCCGCGGAATCGGCAAAGCACTCGCCGCTGGCTTCGCCGCGCGCGGGGCGAAGGTCATCATCACCGGCCGCGAGGCGAGCACGCTCGCGGCGGCCGCTGCCGAGATTGGTTCCCCATCCAATCCGGTTGTGCCCATCGTGTGCGATGCCGCCAAGAAAGAGGACATTGAGCGTTGCATCCGCGAAGTTGCCGACCGGTTTGGTCGCATCGACGTGCTGCTGAACGTTGCCGGCGTCAACAAGCGCAAGCCAGCCGAGACCTACACCGCCGAGGAATTCGACTTCATCATCGACATCAATCTGCGGGGCGCGTTCTGGATGGCGGTCGAGGTCGGCAAAGTCATGCTCGCGCAGAAGTCTGGGTCGCAGATTCACATCGACTCGTTGAATACGTTCTCGCCGCTCAAGAACGTGACGCCGTATGCGATGACGAAGTTTGGCATCTCGGCCATGTCGCGCGGTTTGGCGACCGAGTGGGGGCCGCGTGGCGTGCGAGTTAATGCGCTCGCGCCCGGCTTTGTCCTCACGGATCTGACTCGCAAGCTGTGGTCCGATCCGACAATGCTCGCTTGGGGCCTCGCCAACACTCCGGTCGGCCGACTGGGCGAAGTGGACGACATGGTCGGAGCCGCGATCTTCCTGGCTTCCGACGCTTCCGCGTTCATGACCGGACAAGTTGTCCGAGTTGATGGCGGCTTCTCGGCCGGGATGGCCTGGCCGATTCCCGGTTGAATCGCTCGTAGTGACCCCATTTATGGGGTCAAACTCGCGGCACAGACCCGATGAATCGGGTCACTACGAGCGCGGTCCTGCTATTTGCCCTTCGCCTTGCTTGGCTTGGCCTCTTCGGCGGGCGGAGCCGGACGTGGCGGCAATTCGATGTCTGTTTCGAACGGCACCGCCGGTTCTGGCGGCGCGTTGTTCGGAGCCGACAACTCTTGCGCGGACCAGTCAGGTTGAGCGACGAATTCTTCGGGTTCCGTGTTGAGGCGCGGATTGTCGATGGCGTGCGTGCGTGCCCAGGCGTGACGAATCGAGTCGCGATAGGCCTCAGGGGTCCAATCGCTTTCGCTCAGCCAGACGTCGTCGTAGGGGAGCAACGTCCCCTTGTGGTAATGCAGTGCGACGATGGCTTTGTTGTATTCGACCAGGCTGGAGAAATACTGGGACTCGGCTTCGGCCTGGCTTCTCAAGGCTCGCAAGAGGATGTCGTAGGTCTGCGTGCCGGCTTCGACCTCGGCGCGGAATAGCTGCACGCTTTGCTGTGCCGCTCGGTAGCGATTGAAGTTCGATTGAGCGGTCACGTACTGCACGGCGAGGTTTTGAAAGTCCTGGGCAACTTCGTGGCTGATGTCGATCTCCTGAGCCTCGAGTTGGTCGCGAGCCTTCGTGAGCCGCAGTTCGATATTGCGAACCTGCGCATGAGCGGCTCGGAAGCCTAACGGCATGGAGAACTCGAAGCCCAAGTTCCAGCCGGTGAAGTTGCCGTTCGTCATTGCTCCATAGACGCTGCTGAATTGATTGGGCGAGTTGTAATGCCCCAGCAAGTCATCCCCCAAACCGTTCACTTGGTAGCCCGAGACGAAATCCAAACGTGGATTCGTCAGGCTCTCCGCCGCACACAACTGCAACTCCAAGCTTTTGATGTTCCATTTCTGTTTGCGCAGTTCCACACGTTGCGTCAGTGCTTCGGTGAGTGAGGTTTCCCAACTAGGTGAGAACGCGGCGGTGGTTGGTTCGTCGCTGGGCCGCATCATGCGGCCATCGTTGACCGACAGGCCGACGATGCGTCGAAGCGCGATTTCCGCTGAATAAACGCTGGCGAGCGAAGTCTCCGTGGCGGCTCTGGCTTGGAAGTAAAAGTCCCGGGCTTGCGCCTCGTCGGAGGGTTTGAAGCCCCGCTTGCCTCCGCCGAGAAGGATGCGGTGAGCCTCACGCCAAGACTGCAACGCACTGTTCCGCGCGGTGACGGCCGTGTCGTACTGGCGATAGCTGAGATACAGCTCCCAATACAGATCCTCGACATCCTTCAGCATCAGGAGGACGCTCGCCTCGAAGTCCGCGAGAGTCAGGTCTTGGTTGATGCGCGCGATCACGACGCCCTGATTGACGCCGCTCAGCCCGCCAAAGTTTTGCGCGACTGGTCCCGCGATGCGTGTGAATTCCGCGCCGGCACCGGCCCAGATCGGATGGCGATATTCGGCCGTCGCTTTCCCGATGTAGGCCGACTGAAACATCTGGCTGGCCGGTTGGTTGGTCCCCAGATAATCCATCTTGTGGCCGAGTGTCAGCGATCCACCGTAGCCGAATTGTTTTGACAAACCAGAGTTGAACATGCCGAACTCTTCGGTACGGCCAGGACCGAATCCACCTCCCGCGGCGCTGTTTCGTGTCGGGTCATCACGGCCCCAGGTCATCGAGGACGTCAGTTGCGCATCGAAGGCCGCCAGCGCGCTCGCGATACCACGGCCGCCAAAGAGCACGCCCGTCTCTTGAATCGCCGGATCGTACGCGGAGGGAACTCGGTCACCAGCAGTCAGGATTGTGGACGGCACGCCTCGATTGGTACGCGAGCGAATGATGCTGTTGTTCTGGATCGCCAATTGAATCGCTTCGCTCAACGAGATGTTCCAGAGGTCTTCCTTCTCCCGGTCCAGAACGGTGCGCGGGCGTTTGGCGTAGGCCGCTTCGGGTGAGGTCTGCGTCTCAACGGCGGGATAGTCGATGGTCGTCGCGGCCGTCTTGTAGTAACTCATTTCCTTATCGCTGCCGAGATACTTCAACTCTGGATCGCTGGCGCAGCCCAATAGGGATATCCCCAGCAGTGAGCTGACCGCGAGGCGTCGCAGTAGTCTCCGTCCCGCTTCGCTGATCCAGCAGAGCTGCTTGGTCTTGGTTTTGGAGAATGACATGCCGGCCACCTTGTTCGAGAAAGCTCTCGCGGGACGACACCGGCGCAGTCCGGCGCAACGACCCTTACAGGTGGTATCGGCGACGCAATCGGCAAACTTTGGCCAGTTTGCCAGCCAGCCAGCGACCTTGCTTCGGTTGGTGAACCCTATCTCTATCTCTACGAGAATTCCGCGAATGTCGGAACCAAAGGGGCACATCAAGAAACAAGCATCAGCCGAATGGGTGGTTGCGGCGTAATCGGCAGAAACTGCGTGACGAACCGCTCGCCGTCAAAGTTTGCCAAGATCGTGAGTCGGCGGCTCATCGGCGGAATTTGCCGGAGTCGATACCTCCTTCGTGAGGCAGTGGCTGGGTTACGTCCGTTGGATGCGGAACGATTCGCACGGAACGTCGCGACCAAGACCTGTCCCCGTCCGCTCGCCTCCACCAGCACCGAGGTTTCACCATGTCGTTTGAGTCGGAGTCGACAGAACCGGGAGCCAGCGAAGCCCCGTTGAACCGTTTTTCCAATTTCCGGTATCATCCGGCCCATGCTCCCAACGGTGACGACGCCAAACGGACGGGTCAGCCCGAAAAAGATGATGCCCGTTCCGCCCGTCGCCGCCGCCAGAACTCTTCACCAGCCACTCCGGCAAGGAGGAACGACATGGAAGTCCGAGGCCCTGGTTTTGTGTCGAACGCTACTCCCATCCAAGGAGCGCGCCCCGCGACCGGCCCCACCGCCGCCGCGAGCAAGCCGCCTCTGGAAGTGCCGCAAGACGAAGTCGAACTCTCCGCTGCCGGCCAGTTGATGGGCAAGCTCACCGAAGGAGCCGATGCCTCGCAACGTGCCGAACGTCTGGCCCGCATCAAGGGCGAGATTGATGCCGGCACCTACGACACTGACGCCAAGCTCGAAGCCGCGCTCATGAAAATGTTTCAGAGCAACGGCATCGACTTGGAAGCCTAAGTCGTAATCGACACACTCCGAGCGTTTGAGAAAAAGACTCTCAGGCGAGCGGGGTGGCGTTAGCCCCCCGGTGGTCACGATGGCCGCTGAAGACCGGGGGGCTGACGCCGCCCCGCTCGCCATTTTTTGTGTGACCACGCTGAGGTGTGTTGTGGGTGAATTGACTCCTATCGAAAAGTTTCGCGAGTTCCTGCTGACGAAGGGCGAGCGATTGACTCGCGAGCGATCGATCATCGTCGAAGAGGTCTTCGCCAAACACGAACACTTCGACGCGGAAGACCTGATCGCGCGAGTGGCCCGCGACAAGACCGGACGGCGCGTCAGCCGAGCGACCGTGTATCGTGCGCTCAAACTGCTGGAAGACGCCGGCCTGCTGCGCAAAGTCGCGCGTCCCAACGGCAGCGAAGTCTACGAGCATGACTATGGCTACCCTCAGCACGACCATTTGATCTGCGCCAAATGCGGCGAGCTGATCGAGTTCACCAACGAGGCGATCTCCGCGATCGTGGACAAGATTTGCAACGAGCACGGCTTCAACAAAAGCGGACATCGGTTGGAGGTGTATGGCATCTGCGCCAAGTGCAACGCCCCACCGAATCGCCGGCATCGCAAGCTAGATTTGGTGTGAGTTGTCCGGCCGAACTCCGAGAGCCGATCGCCGACAGCCGTGATACCGTTTTTACAAACCCAACTGACGATCATGTCGCCTCTCGAACATTCCGAACCGACCGCCGCGCCGGAGACCGTGCGCCGTGCCGTGCAACGCGACTACGAACGCTTCGCGGTCTCTGGTCTCCCCGAACCTCTCGAACAATACCTGCTCGATGAATATGACCTCGACATGACGGCCGAGTATGCCGGGTTCACGCTCAAGAATCCGTGGGGCAAAGCGTCGGGGCAGTTGTCGATGACCGCTCGGCAAGTGGAAGAGGACGTCGCCGCCGGTCTGAGCTTTGTCGTATTGAAGACCGTCATCGCGCAGGATGAACACGGCGAGCAGTCGATGGCGGCCTGGGCGATCCCCGAAGCGCGCATGGTGGCCGAACCGATTGTCGGTCAGTCGGGCGAGCACGGATGGACGATTACCTGGAAGGGTCGCGGTTGGTGGCAGTCGTTCGAGGCGTACTTGCAGTTGATCCGCGACGCGCGACGTATCGCCGACGGCACCGGCACGCTGATCGTTCCGTCGTGCAAATATCACCTGCCGTCACCGAGCGAACCCGACTGGCGGCGCGGCGAATACGACTACACCACGCGACGATTGCTGGAAGCGTGGCAGCCGGGCGGAAACCCGATGCCGCTCGAAAAAGACTTCAGTCCGACGCTGGCCGGAAGTGATCGATCTGCCGTGCAAGCGAAGATTCTCGAATGGTTGCGAGTCGTCCCCAAGCTGATGCGCGAGTCTGCTCGAACCAGCGGACTCGGTGAGGTGTGCGTCGGGTTGAAGATGTTCAATGCGTTGTTTGACGACGGCTTTCAGGTTGAGATGCTGAATGCGATTCACAACGCCGGCGCCGATCGGCCGGACTTCTTCGTCTATGCCAACCGGCTGTTCGATCCGCAGCGTGAGTTCGACGGACAGCGCGGAGTCGCGTTCGGCGGGCCGGACCTCAGTGACCGCAATCTGCGAGTGCTCGACCAGTGGCGGACGCATTCGGCCGGTGCATCTGCGCTGCCGTGGTCGGCGACCGGCAACATCACGACGGGCCGCATGGCGGTCGAGTATCTCTGCCGCGGCGCAACGAGCTTTCAACTGCACACGTTCTTTCAACTTCCCGCCGACCAGTACGCGATGAAGGTCGGCAACCGAACTCAACGTGCTCTGCATGAACTGCATTTTCATCCGCAGACCGGTCTCATTGTTTGGCTGCATCACCTGGCAAACGAGTCGGGACGATCGGGACGACCGATTCGATTGCTGGACATCGCAACGAACCCGATGCGTTAGCGAGGGCGAGAGCTTCACTGATGCCACAGATCAGAATTCACGTTCCACCAGAACCATCGCTGGCTGCCTGCTGATCAAGACGTGAGTTTTAGACCGATGATTCCCACGGATGGAATGGCGATACCACGGATAAAACAGTGCTTCTCGTTTTTCATCCGTGGTATCGCGATGCCATCCGTGGGGATTTTAGAGCACCCTGACAGTTCAATTGCGATCTGTGGCACTAGTGCCGCGTCAAAGCTTAATCTTCGGGTAGACGGAGGTGAGCTTACAGCGGGCGTCGTCGATTTTCATTTGCCAGTCGACGCCGCGTTGGGTCGAGTTCACGTCGGTTGACCAGGCGGCGGTTTCGTCACGCAGGG
>CAMDPX010000300.1 GCA_945905295.1 Planctomyces sp. SH-PL62
AGCGACTCCAACCGGACGCTAGCGCGTTCCGGCTGATCAAGACGGGAGATTCCATCGTGAGCGATAACGTGATCGAAACCAGCGGGCTGACGAAGTACTACGGAGCGAAAGCGGCCGTCGATCAGCTCAGCCTGACCGTCCCGCGCGGCAGTGTGTTCGCTTTCTTGGGTCGCAATGGCAGCGGAAAGACGACGACGATTCGGATGTTGCTGGGATTGGAAACGGCCACGCGCGGGACGGCTCGCGTGTTGGGCTGCGACTCGCAAACGCTGACACCGGAGATGCGGAATCGCATCGGTTATCTGACTGAGAGTCACTTCGCCTACGGCTGGATGACGATCGACGAGTGCGAGCGATTTCAGTCGGGCGGATTCCGGCAGTGGAATCGCGAGTTGTTCGATGCGGTGATTCGGCATTTCGGTCTGTCGCGATCGGCTCGCGTGCGACACCTGTCGCGTGGCGAACGAGCGGGCGTCAGTCTGGCGATGACATTGGCTCCGGAGCCGGAGCTACTTGTGTTGGATGACCCGGCGTTGGGCTTGGACCCGGTCGCTCGGCGAGCCCTGTTGGAAGCGATCTTGTTCGTGACGCGAGATGACCGACGGACGGTCTTCTTGAGTTCGCACTTGCTGGACGACGTCGAGCGGGTCGCGGATCACATTGCGATCTTGGATGGCGGCGTGCTGCGCGTGCTTTGTCCCGCCGAGGAATTCCGTCGCCGAGTCGCCTCGTGGGTCGTGCGTTTCGAGGGGAAGGCTCCGCAGCTTCCGCCGCTGACCGGACTGTTGGGTGTGACTTGTCTCGGCAATGAATTGCGAGTCACCGTGGCCAATGAACTCACGGCGGCCGAGGCCGCATTGCGATCTCTGCCCGGCGTGGAGATCAAGTCGGTTCCTGTGGGTTTGGATGAAGCGGTCATCAGTTACATGGACGACCAAGGTCGTCGTCGGTCGTTGTTGCAAACCATCACCAGCAAATCTGGCGAGCCGGCGGGCGTCAGCCCCCGGACGTCGTCAACGTAGTCCCAGTCCGGGGGCTGACGCCTCCCGGCTCGCCAGTCGACGGAATGATGAATTCGGAGAGCTGACATGCGAACGTTGTTGTGGAAAGAGTATCGCGAGAACTGGAAGTGGGGCGTGTTGCTGCTGGTCGCGTCGGCGATTTGGCATGTGGTCAGCCAATATGAGAACCACAATCGAATGGCCTTGTTCTCGAAGGACTATGTGGCCGTCAGTGCGATGGGGTTTTCCATCGGCGCGTTGTTGTTGGGATTGATGCAAACGGTGTTCGAGGCTCAGCGAGACCGCTGGGCTTACTTGCGTCATCGAGCGATCGCTCCCGAGCGGATTCTGTTCGCGAAGGCGATCGTCGGCCTGTCGCTGTATTTCGTAGCGGTCTTGATTCCGCTGCTGTCATTGGCGATTTGGGAATCGATTCCCGGTAACGTCGCGGCTCCGTTTCATTGGTCGGCACCGATCGGGGGCTTGGCGGCCATGCTGTCCGGCTCGGCTTTTTGGTTTGCCGGAGCTTTGATTGGAATTCGGGACGTCCGTTGGTACGGCACACGACTGCTGCCGGTAGGGTTACCGATCGCAGGGATCGCCGGCATATTGGGAAGTCTGGAATCGATCGGTTGGATTTCGGCGATGGGCATCGGAGTGGCATTGGGTGCCTTCGCGGTCACGGTCATTCCGATGGTGATCGCGACTGCGGGAGCGTTCCGAAATCGGACGGGCTATCTCAGTCAATCCCGCGCCTCGCGCTGGAGTCTGGCTCTGAGTTCGGCGATCAGCCTGTGGCTGCTGACGCTGACGGCTCTGATGATCCTGGCGGGGACGTTGGAAGATCTGCGGCTTTCATGGATGTGGCCGAGTCGCGTGGTGACTCACGAGTTTGACCGGCATGGGCGGCTCATCCGTTTGGAGCGTGTGATCAATCCACTCGACCCGCATCGCAAGAGGATTCTCGACGACGGGATGTCGGTCGTTGATTCAGGTCCGGGAGTCGATCCCCGTGTTTCCCTGAGCGACTTCGTACCGTTTGTGATGCTGTTCCACGATCGATCTGAGAGCAAACGTGACCGATCACATTACCGAGGTCTCCAGCAGGATGGGCCCGTTCGCCGGATCTGCGATCATTGGGGGAACCCTCAAGCGAGTCATTGGTTTTTCGAGATCAATGACGGCGTTCTGTTGGGCTATCACGGAAGGACCAGGCGACTGGCTTGGCGAGCCGGTCCTGACGGCATCGTCGGTGCCGATCAACCGATGCCTCGTCCCTTCTCCGGCACGACAATGGATTGGAGTCTGACGTCGCGATTTGACGCGACCGCGTATGTCACGGGGCAGGATCGATGGCAGTTGGAGGATCCGTTTGCTGCCAGCAATGCGATTCCCAATTGGCCGCAGCCGCTCCAAACGGAAGACGGTCTGTATTGGATGGACCGTGGAGGACCGCGACTGACTCGGGTGTATGCGGTCGATCCGCCCGATCGGCTGGTGGCGTTGATGATCATTTCCCGCAAAGAAGAGACCGTCGTGTGGATGGTCCGAGACCGAGTGATCCGCAAGTACGTCCTGGCCGAGAATGGTCGAGTCCTGGCCGCCACTGATCTTGAAGGCCACCATCAATTGACCGAAGACTTACTCCGTGCGGAGTTCACAATCCCGGAAGCCGTGCGAGGCATCGGGGACTTTGGGGTCGCCGAGTTGCCGGAGAAAAACCTTGTCGTGTACCGAACCGTTCAGTTCGTCGACACCATTTCCGAAGACCGCAGTACGGTCCACACGATATTGGCGACACCTCAAGGCCAGGTCTTGCGTCATGTCACCAGTGATCGAGATCACGTTTACCACACGCGTGCCAATTTGTTTGCGGCACCGATGGTGCCCGCGATCCTCGCAGCGGGACTGACGGCGATGTGGGCTCCGCGCGTCGAGCAAGTCTCGACTCCTGGCGTGGCCATCGAATCGTTGGCATCGCCACCGTCAAAGGCGTTTCTGCTGGTGATGTGGGTCTCATGGCTGCTGTCGCTGATGGCGACGGGACTGTTGGTTCGCCGCTTTCGGTTTCCTCGGAACTCGTCGCTGGGCTGGCTGTCCGCGTCCGCCATGCTTGGTCCAGCCGCTCCACTGACGTTGCTCGCACTTCGCGAGCGAGTTCCGACGGTCATTTGCTCCGGCTGCCAATCGCGCCGGCCCCGCAATGCCGAATGCTGCCCGCATTGCGGTCAGCTCTTCCCGCAGCCAGCACGCAACGGGACAGAGATCTTCACCACGCTGGTCGAATCCAAGCTGTCTCAATCAATCGCAGAGCCGGTCAATCGAGATGCGGCTCGCGGAGCCATTTGAGCCGCTTCAAAAACCAGAAGCCCGGCTTTCTCGAAAAGCCGGGCTTCTTCACGCGCGATGATTTCTTGCGATCCGTACCACAAGAGCGGGCGACGAGATTCGAACTCGCGACTTGCAGCTTGGGAAGCTACCACTCTACCACTGAGTTACACCCGCAAGTGGTTGGTACGTTAGCTCGGCGAGTGAGGTTGTCAAGCGGCGGTTGGCGTCTGTCGAAACCCGCGGCGCTGTCGTGTACCATCGCGCGGAATTGGAACATACCAGCCCGATGTGATCGCGAGAGTGGTTGAAATTTCTCTCCCGTTGCCGCGTCGGGCTGACATTTGATGCTCATGCGGATGGAACGTGATGGCGCTCGATTACTACGCGGCTTTGGGAGTCAAGAAGGACGCGACGGCGGAACAAATCCGCAAGGCGTATAAGAAGCTCTCGCGTGAGAATCATCCCGATAGCAAGCCGAACGATCCGGCCGCTGCGAAGAAATTTCAGCAGGTGCAAGACGCCTGGGACGTGCTCGGCGATGCGCAGAAACGCCAGCAGTACGATCAGTTTGGCCCCAACGGTCCGCAGTTCCAACAAGGCGGGCGACGTGCGGGACCAGGGGGTGGGCCGGTCGATTTCAGCGAGATGTTCGGCGGCGGAAATGTCGATCTCGGTGATTTGCTCGGCGGCATGTTCGGCGGTGGGGGCGCGGCTGGTTCTCCGTTTGGACGTCAGGCCGGACGTCGCGGCCGAGCCGCTCCGGGCGCGAACATTGAAGCGGAGATCGAAATCCCGTTCGTCGTCGCGGTCGAGGGAGGCACTCAGGATTTGCAGTTGGACAATGGCGGAAAGGTGGAACGACTGAGCGTCAAAATCCCGCCCGGAGTCGCGACCGGCAGCGTGATCCGTCTGGCCGGACAAGGACAAGCGGGGCGGGGCGGTGGGGCGGCGGGAGATTTGTTGGTCACGATCAAGGTTGCGCCGCACTCTTATTTTCGGCGAGAGGGCAACGATCTGCTGATCGACGTGCCGATCACGGTGAGCGAGGGGGCGCTGGGCACAAAGGTCGAGATTCCCACGTTGGCCGAAGGGATGGTGGTCGTCACCGTGCCCCCCGGCACGTCGAGCGGTGCGAAATTGCGATTCCGAGGTAAGGGAGTCCCCGACCAAAAGACTCGTGTTCGTGGCGACTTGTATGCGATACTCAAATTGGTTCTGCCTCCGAGTCTGGACGAGGCCACGCGCGGTTTGTTCGAGCAGATCGCGACCGCTGCTCCCCACAACCCGCGAGCCAATCTTTGGTGATCCCTTTGGCGAGGTTCCGTCCGTGAACGTTCTCCGCATCCACGATCGTTGTCGAACGCTCGGCCTGTGCCTTTTGGCGATCATTGGGTTGTGCGTCGCAGGAACATGCCAACAACTTTGTGCAGACGACGTGACGCCCGCCGCATCAGCCAAGTCTCTCTCGGATGCGAGTGCGTCCGACGACAAAGCGGCTGGCAAGAGAATTGAACCCGGCCGCTTCCACGAAGTGGATGATGCCGCGCGATTGTTGGTCTGGATTGGGGTCGCTTCCGGATTAGGTGCCGTCGTGGTGCTGACCCTGATCCTCGTTGGAGCACGACGACTCCGGCGACTGACTCGGTCCACGGCGCTGAAATCGAAGTACGCCGAGCTGGAAGACCTCCGCGCCAAATACCGGCGTGAGATGGAAGGTTTAGAGACGCCTCCCCCGCCCAGTCGCGAGGCTCGTCGATGACCTTGCTACGAGGCAAACAAAAGTTTCCCAAGTCTGTCCGCGTTCGCAGTCGGCTGGACTTCGCGGCGGTTTACGAACGGGGCCTGCGCATCGGTGATGGGTGCATGGCCTTGATCGCGCTGGCCAACGAGGACTCACGGACACGGCTCGGCCTCGCGGTGTCGAAACGTTGTGGGAATTCGGTGCAACGCAATCGGTTGAAGCGGCGACTGCGTGAAGCCTTTCGCCTGTCGCGAGCCGAATTGCCGACAGGTTTGGACCTCGTCATCCAGCCGCGAGCGAACACGCCGATTCAACTGGCGGCTTTGCGACAGTCGTTGATCTCTCTGACGAAACGCGCCGCCAAGAAGTGGGCGGCGCAGACACGCACGCCGCACACAGACGCGGCCTCGTCCGATGCGACTTCTGGTGCGTCATGATTTGGTTACGCAAACTGATCCTGATTCCTTCTTGGCTGCTGATTTTGGTCGTGCGGCTGTATCAGCTCACACTCAGTCATCTCATTGGCCGGCAGTGCCGCTTCCATCCGACGTGTAGCGAGTACTTCATCCTGGCCGTCCGCAAGTACGGAGCCGTGCGCGGCTCGTGGCGGGGAATCTGTCGCATCGGCCGCTGCCATCCGTGGAATCCCGGCGGGGTCGATTGGCCGTGAGTTGACGGGGCGGCATTGCAAATTGCAAATTGCGAATTGCAAATTGCCAGTTGTCAGCCCAGCATTCGCCCCTCAGTCCGCAATTTGCAATTTGCAACTTTCAATTTGGAATCCAAAGGTCTTCGCAATGAGTTTATTGAACATCGAACGCGTGCTGATTGACGGTCAGTGGCGAGTTTCCACCGGTTCCCAGGTTTTTCAGGCGGTCAATCCGGGGACGCGTTTGCCGCTGCCGCGCGAGTATCCGATCAGCCCGTGGCCCGAGATCGAACAGGCGATCGCCGCCGCCGCGCGAGTCTCGCGAGAACTCCGGGACGCGCCGGGCGAGCTCTTTGCGAAATTCTTGGATCGCTTCGCCGATCGCATCACGGCCCGCTGCGGTGACTTCATCGCCACCGCCAACCAAGAGACGGGATTGCCGGTCGAGCCGCGATTGAAAATCGCCGAATTGCCACGCACGACCAATCAGCTTCGACAAGCGGCGGCCGCAGCGCGTGATGGCGGTTGGTCGATGCCGACGATCGACACACAGAACAACATTCGCAGCCGGTTGGCGGCGATTGGACCGGTCGTCGTCTTTGGGCCGAACAATTTTCCATTCGCGTTCAACAGCGCGGCCGGTGGCGACTTCGCTGCGGCGGTCGCGGCCGGCAATCCGGTGATCGCCAAGGGGCACTCGTCGCATCCGAACACGACGCGATTGTTTGCCGAAGAAGCGCTCGAGGCGGTTCGTGAAGTCGGTCTGCCCCCCGCGTTCGTGCAATTGATCTACCGCACCAGCCATGAAGACGGTTGCCGACTCATCTCGCATCCTTCCATCGGGGCCAGTGGCTACACCGGTGCTCGTGCGACTGGACTCGTGTTGAAAGAAGCCGCCGACCGCGTTGGCAAGCCGATCTATCTGGAACTCTCCAGCATCAATCCCGTCTGCGTGCTGCACGGTGTGCTCGCTGAACGATCGGCCGAACTCGCGGCCGAGTTCACAACCAGTTGCCTAATGGGGACCGGTCAGTTCTGCACGAACCCCGGTTTGGTGCTGTTGCTCGCCGGCCCGCAAACGGAATCGTTCGTGAACGCGGTCAAAGCGAAGTTCGATGCCGCTCCGATCGGCACGATGCTCAGCGAAGGGGTGCTGCGCAATTTCGATTCGGGCATTCAAACGCTCGTTGCTGCCGGAGCCGAAGTTCTTGCCGGTGGCCAAACAGGCGGAGGCAACGGCTTCTCGTATCGCAACACGCTCTTGTGTGTCTCTGGCGATAAGTTTCTGTTGAGTCCGCACGCGCTGCAAACGGAAGCGTTCGGCAACGGCTCGCTGTTCGTGATCGCACGGGACGAAGCACAGATGCTGGCCGTCCTCGAAACGCTCGAAGGGAATCTGACCGGAGCGATCTACAGTGCGGAGGATGGTCAGGACGATGCGTTGTACTCGCGCATCGAACCCGCCTTGCGAGTCCGTGTGGGACGGCTCATCAACGACAAGATGCCAACCGGTGTCGCCGTCAGCCCAGCGATGAATCACGGCGGCCCATTCCCGGCGACGGGACATCCCGGCTTCACCGCCGTTGGCATTCCCGCGTCGATCCGTCGTTTCGCGATGCTGCAATGCTACGACGGCGTCCGCTCGCACCGCTTACCGCCCGAACTGCAAAACAAAAACCCGCGACCCGGATTGTGGCGCAGCATCGACGGCCAATGGTCGCAGGCGGATATTTCGTAGGTCAGCCTTTCCAGGCTGACACGATTGCAACCTCCGCGCCTGCTGAGCATCCGGGTCAGAGAGCGTAAGGGTCAGGCTGGAAAGCCTGACCTACGGGAGGTCGCTCTTGCCCTGATTTGAAGAAACGCGAGACACTCCCGCGCGAACCGCCCCGGAGTTTTCGATGAAATCCGCTCGCCGCAAGATCACGCTGCAACTCGTCCCGCTGCTGGACCTGATGTTGATCGTCATCTTCGCGCAGTACATGTCGATGCGCGAGCTCTCACAACAGGAAGAGGCTCGCGCCGCGCAGGCTGTCTCCTCCGTCGAGGAGCAGCGTCAGCAATTGGACGAGGAACGAGCTGGCCTCGCCGCGCAACGCCGTGAAGCGGAGTCGATTGCCGACAAGGCTCTCGACCAGCGCGACCTTGTCGGGCAACTCGCGTCCGAGTTATTCAATCTCCCCGACGAGACGGTCGCGAAACTGCTGCGACAACGCTTCAACGACGACGCTCCTCCGAGTGCGGAAGAGATCGCCGAGATTCAGGATGAGTTTCGGAGACTCAAGGGCCGCCGCGGGCAAGAGATCGTCAAACACTTGCTGACGTTCAGCGAGCTTCGCAAACGCTGCGAAATCTGGGAGCTGTACGTCGCCGAATCGGGAACGGCATCGCTCAAGACACCCAGCGAACAAACGGAATTCCGAGCCGCAACGGCCGAGATCTTTGCGACGAAGCTGGCCAGCTTTCGGACGCGGAAGGAATCCAAAAACCTCGTGCTCGTGCTGCTGACTTACGGGGATGTGACCGCTCCGGTCTACGAAGCCGCATTGACCGGCCTGCCGCTGGCCATCGAGCGGATGCAACTCGAAGCCGGCGGGCGGACACGTTTCGAGTACGGAGTGCTGGGCATCGAACCGAAAAGATCGGCGACGAAATGACGAAGGGGTCGGGAGTCTTTTTCAGGTCGGCGAATGACTCTTCGGCATCAATTGGAATCCACGCGTTCAATCACCATTGGACCGACCTGAAAAAGACTCCCGACCCCGTTCCGTCCGACTTGGCTCGCATGGCCACTCAATTCATACTCCCGCACCTTTGAACCCACACCAAGGAGCCGACTCATGCCCACGACCACTCCCGATATTCCGCGCGATGCCAGTCAAGAAGTTGTCGTGCAAGCTCAGGAGTTGCGTGACTGGATCGTGAAGCTCTTGGTCAAGAAGTGCATGTTCGCCGTCGAAGCGGAAATCACCGCCGACCGTCTGGTCGACGCCGACGTGCGTGGCATTCACTCGCACGGCAGTCGCGCGTTGCCCCGTTACATCAAGGCGATGGACGACGGAAACATCGACCCGCGAGCCAGCATCACGACGGTCTGCGACACGCCGGCAATGGCGGTGCTCGACGGCAATAAAGGAATGGGACACGTCGTCTCGACCAAGGCGATGCAACTGGCGATCAAGAAGGCGAAGGAGATCGGCACCGGCACTGTCGCGGTGACTCGTAGCCAACATTACGGAGCCGCGTCGGTCTACACGCTGATGGCCATTCAAGAGGGCTGCATCGGCTACAGCACCACGAGCACCGCGTATCCGACCGTCGCGGCCTATGGCAGCAAAGAAGCGGCCGTCGCGAACAATGCGTTCTCGTGGGGCGTGCCTAGCCGCGACACTCCGCCATTCGTGCTCGACATGGCAGTGGCCGAAGCGTCGTGGGGCAAAGTCGAATCGCGCAAGTTGTATGGCTTGCCGTTGCCGGAAGGTTGGGCTTTGGATGAGCACGGCCAACCGACGATCGATCCGCACGCTGCCAAGACACTGCTCCCGGCTGCTGGAGCGCGCGGGTTCGGCTTGGCGTTCATGTGCTCGGTGCTGGCCGGGCCGCTCGTCGGCAGCCGCATGCCGATTCACAAGAAACGTGATCCGTACCTCGAAGGCTCCGAGCATTTCTTCTACGTGATCGACCCGACGAAGTTTGGCGACATCGAAAAGTTCCATTCGCGACTCGGCAGCGCTTCGGCCGAGATTCGTGGCCTAGCGCCGGCGGAAGGCTTCGACAAAATCCGCTTGCCGGGCGAACTCGAATGGGAGCGTGCCGAGCGCTGGCGAGTCGAAGGCATCCCGATCCACCGTGACCACGCCACCGCGCTCAAGACCTTGGGCGAGTCATTGAAGATCCCCGCCCCCGTAGCCTGACTCTCCGAGTCGGGCATTTACGCGCAGGACGCCCGACTCAGAGAGTCGGGCTACGACACAGCAGCATCTCCGCCAGTTGGCGGCCCGTGGTCGAGAACGGATAACGCGCGAATTCCGAAGGCGCAATCCACACAGTGGGATGAGTCGTGGTCAAAGAGTTGTCGCCGCTCGCCTCCGCGCGCCAACAGTCGAGCGTGATGCGATACCGAGTGACGCTGTGTTTGAACTGTGCCAGCCGTTCGATGATCGTGACTCGCGGCCCGAACTCGACGGCAATTGTTCGTTCAAGAAACTCGCGCGCTTTGGCGAGCGGGGCGGCGTCAGCCCCCCGGTGTCTTCGAGCGTTGCTGCGATCGCGAAC
>CAMDPX010000301.1 GCA_945905295.1 Planctomyces sp. SH-PL62
ATTCAGGACTGGCCCAGGAAGGCTGCCGTCGAAATCCACGAAGTGCGAGCAGACAGTTATCTCGCGGAAAACACTATCGAACGGCCTGACACTGTGAAGCTCGCCGATCCGCAGACACTCCAACTCGCGCAAACCGGCACGCTGACCTACCGCCTCAAGCCCAACTCGCTGGTTGTGCTCCGCTTCGAGAGCGCGAGGAACGAATAGTCCATCATCGCTTCAGCAGTTCGTCCAACGAAAACTTCTCGAAGATGAGGTGCGACTGGCTTCCTTCGTAGACGATGCCGACATGCCGATCGTCCACGCGAGTCAAGCTGGGGTATCCGGCACCGCGGCCTTCGTCGAGCAGCAGGTGATGCGACTTCGGCCAGGTCTGACCGTCGTCGAAGCTGATTTGGATCGTGTGATGCGTGCGCCCTTTCTGCGTGTGCGGGTTGGCAAACAGCAGGACGTGTTTCTTCTCGCCGGCCGCTTCGTAGTCGACTCGCAGCAGGCTGCCGTTGCAGTTCGGCTCGATCAGCGTGTTGCGGTTGGTTGTGTGCGGCTGCCAGGTTTGGCCGAGGTCCTTCGTGACGAACACGGCGCGGAAACGTTCGTGGTCGTTGCGCATGTTGAGCATGATCGAGCCGTCGCCGAGTTGCGCGGCTTGGCACTCGTTGCCGCCGCTGTAGGCGGGTTTTCCGACGGTCCAGGTCATCCCGTGATCGCGACTGATCATGATGGTTGAGAACGTCGCTGTTGCCGCTCGGCCATCGCGGCCTTGGACCGGCATGACCAACGTTCCATCCGGCAGGTTGATCCCTTGCTGCGGCGACGGCGCGAGCAGCCACCACGCTTCTTGCTTGAGCTTGCGAGTTAGGTTCTCCGGCTTCGACCACGTGAGGCCGTCGTCCTGCGACCGGACCATCAGGAACTGAGCACTCTTGCCGATTTCAAAACCTGGTTCGGAGCCGTCGTCGTTCCACTGATGCTTGCCCGGCTTGCCGTTCATCCAGACGGCGAAACAAAAAATCTCACCCGTCTGCCGATCGACGATGAGACCCGGATCGCTGCAACCATTCAGCTCCTGCGGCAGCCCGCCGTACTCGCCCATGTCCATGATGACTCGGACCGGCTCCCAGCTTTGTCCGCCGTCGGTGCTGCGGCTGAGGCCGATGTCGATGTCCTCCTGCAAGTCGCGACCCATCCGCCGTCGCATGTCATACACGCACAGCAACGTCCCTTTCGCCGAAGTTGCCAGCGCTGGGATGCGATAGGTGTGAACGCCGTCGTCGTTGTGCTTTCGCAGCGCGACTCCGATGCGATGTCGCGCACCGGGCGAGTCATCGCGCGGCGTCAATTTTCCATTCGTCGTTTCCATTGAGGTACAGCTCGCAGCGACTCGATGCGAGAGATCCGCCGTCGGCTTCAAGTGGCACGACAGCCAGAAGACGTTTTTGCCTGCGTTGA
The DNA here is from genome assembly GCA_945905295.1 of Planctomyces sp. SH-PL62. Classification (GTDB taxonomy): domain Bacteria; phylum Planctomycetota; class Planctomycetia; order Planctomycetales; family Planctomycetaceae; genus SXKJ01. The sequence continues at coordinate 1,450 of CAMDPX010000301.1, forward strand.
GGACACGCTCGCCGCGAAACGTCACTTCTTTCGCCGGCTTGGCTGGCTCACCGATGGGCGTGGCCGACGAGAACTCATCTTTATCACCGGTCGAAAACAGCGTGAGCGATTCGAGATCGCCAAGATCATCCGTGTCGTCGAGCTGGAAGACGAAGGACTTCGCGCCCGCCTCCACACCCTTTGCAACTTCCACGACCACGCGCGTCATCGGGCCGTGCTCATTGCGAATCAACACGGGATGCACGGGCTGCGACGAAATAGCACTCGCTTTCGGCGCATTGGAGTCCGTGGACGATTTCGCGTTGGCGTCTTGTGCTTGCGTTGAAATCGCGTCGCCAAGCAGCAACGCGAAACAAAACAAATATCCGAATCGGCTCATGGTCGTTTCCATTTCGTTGTCAGTGAGCAACAACCAGCCTCCCCACGGCTACGGTTCCAACGGGACAAACGAAGCCAGTTGGTTCGCCAGCCAACACCAACGTCGTGCGGCGTCTGGAGGGAGCGACGCGAGGCGGCCATAGATGCTGGTGAGCGCGGCGGGAATCTTGCCTCGGTCGCTCAACAGGCGAGCGAAGCGGAGGAAGTCGCGAGCGTTGTCCGCGCCACCCAACAGCGGCGCGGCGATTCGCTGTTGGAAGGAGTCGAGATCGACTTTGTGGTTGTCCGCTCCGCCGTAGTCGGCCAGTGCGAGGTAGTTCAATTCCGCGCCCGCGTGAAACGGCGAGACTTCACCGAAGAGCGAAATGCCCTCAAAGCCGGAGGCGATGCTGCGCTGCACCAGATTCGCGAGCCAATCGACAGCCAACTCACCTCGATTGCCAAACCACGAAGTCGCCAGATGCGATCGCATCACATGGCGGTGATCGCCTTTTGTGACTCGCCCTTCGGCCGTCCATGCGGGAGTGATCTCGCCGTTCTTCATGAAGTAGTCGGCCACCCATTGAACGAAGACGCCGCGAGGAAACTTGGCCAACTCGGCAGCGGCCCACGCCGGCATGGTGTCGCCAAATTTCGGCGGCTTGTCCGGCCCGTGATGCGGCTGCGGATGCGAATACGTTTCGCACACGACCCAGGCATCTTTCGCTACGGAGCGCACCGCGTTCGTGGCCAGCGGGTACATCAGCCCCATGTCTTCCCACGAGAGCCACGAGAAGTCGGATGTCGAGTGCTGGCGTCGATCGCGGCAGAGCTTGCACTGGCAGATGCCTGTATCGCCCGTTTCCATCTGCACGCCTCCCAGAGGCAGATTCTTGAAGAGCCATCCCAACGACTCTGCCATGAAGTCCTGATTCTCTCGCCGCGAAGGGCAGGCTTGATAGAACCCGCGCGGACCGGGCTGTCCTTTGGTGGTGATGGGAGTCTTCTTGCCGTTGAGGTCGATCGTGAAGCTCAGCGGATTGCCTTCGGCGTCGACCGCGAGCAACTCGGGGTGCGCTTCCAGGTGCCGCTCCAAGTTGTGCGGCGAGTTTCCTTCGTAATACACCCCGCCATACGCATTCAGTCCCACGCCACACAACAACCGCACGTTCTCTTTCGCCGCGACGTCACAAAGACGCTTGGCTGACTCCACGCCACCGTGCCCGTCACGCAACAGTCCCCAAACGACAACCGCGTCGATCTGGTGCTGCCCGCACCAGCGCAGCAGAGCCGTGTAGTCCTGCACGAAGGAGTCTGTGCTCCGCCCATACTCGTTGCACGATCCGTGCGTGTGCGCCCCCGGCCGATTCAAAGCCCACTCGGTGCTGTGGTCCCAGGTCCAAAACATCCGCGTCTGGATCGGCGAGGCACCGCTGGTCCCTTGCGCCGGTGAAGCATCTACCCCGAGTGCATGTTCAGAAAACTCGGCGTCACCGATCACCGCTCCCATGCCACAAGCGGCACTCATCTGAATCATTTCGCGACGATTGAGTGTGCTCATCAGGTTGGTTCTCCAGATGTTGCTGCTATTCCTCAGAATCAAGAAGCAGGCGGCCCAATCTCCAACGCTGCCAAGACCTGGATGACTTCGTGTTCGAGAGTGGCGAGCAGTTCGGCGGAGTTCTCGAATGATTCCGTACGGCCGAGGACTTCGAGGGCCAGCGCCGCTTGGACGAGCGGCTCCGCTCCGAAGTAGCTGGCGGAGCCTTTCAGCGTATGCGCTGAGCGTCGCAGCAACTTGACGTCGCGGGTCTCGATCGCACGACGCAGGTCGGCCAGTAGCGTCGGAGCTTGCGCCTTCACCAGCTCTGAGAACTCGGAAAGCACTTCAGAACCGCTGCCGAGACGGTGTCTCGCCACGTTCCAATCGACCGCTGGCAGTTCGCCGCCAGCAGCGTGAAGAGTCACATTCTGGGAGGGCGAGGCTCCCGCCGAGCCGTGTTGTTCCTCCGCGAGTGGCTCAGCCGGAGACTCGCACTCCCGAAGTCCGGTATCGGCTGGCAGACAGAGCGCGGGGAAACGCTCGATCGCGCGATACATCTCGGCGGGGTTGATGGGTTTCGAGACGTAGTCATCCATGCCGACCGTGAGACAGCGTTCGCGGTCGCCTTTGAGTGCTTCGGCCGTCATGGCCACGATGGGAATGTGACCGCCGGTTTGATGTTCGCGATGGCGGATCGCAGCGGTGGCTTCATAGCCGTCCATGACGGGCATTTGCATGTCCATGAGGACGACATCGAACTCCTGATCGGCCAGCGTCTCGACCGCTTCTTGTCCATTTTCCGCCAGGACCACTTGATGCCCGCGTGAACGGAGCAGGCCCACGGCAACGCGCCGATTGATTTCGTTGTCCTCGACCAGCAGCACGCGACGCGGATGAACTTGCAAGTGCGGCGTCGCAGTTGGCGGTTGCGCCGGCGCGGCGTTCGTGAATCTCCCGAATTGATGCAGCACCTCGTTGAGCAACTCGGATGCGATGACCGGTTTGGTCATGAAGCGGCCGATGCCGCATTTCTGGCCAAGGTCCACATCGATCGGAAATGAGCCGGACGAGATCATGATGATCGGGCATTGGCTATGCTTCAGCGTGCCGCGCAAGCTTTCGGCAAAGTGGATGCCATCTTCGCCGGGCATGTGGTGGTCGAGAAGGATCAGTCGAATGGGTCGTTGCGACGCTTCCGCTGTTTGCAGAGCTTGGCGGGCGGCCGCGGCGGAGTCGGCCAGCACCGGCTGCATGTGCCAGTGTTGCAGCATCTCGCTGAGGATGCGGCGGTTCGTGAGGTTATCGTCCACGACCAGCACCGGCAGTTCGTGGAGCGAGTTGAGCTCCGCCGGTTCGGGCCGATGCTGATCGGCTGCGATGCCAAACTCGGCGGTGAAGTGAAATGTGGAACCACGGCCGACTTCGCTGTCGATCCAGACGCGGCCGTGCATCATCTCCACAAGCTGCCGCGAAATCGTCAGTCCCAAGCCGGTGCCACCGAAGCGCCGCGTGGTCGATGATTCGGCTTGCTCGAACGGCCGGAAGATCTGGTCCAGTTTGTCGGCGGGAATTCCGATGCCGGTGTCACTCACGGAAATGTGCAGTCGGACTCGGTCGGGTGTGATCGACTCGGCGTTGACGTTCACGAAGATCTCGCCGGCTTCGGTGAACTTCACGGCGTTGCCGAGCAGATTGACCAGCACTTGCTGGATGCGTCCGGAGTCGCCGCGCAGATGATCCGGGATTTCCGGTGCGACGCGGCAGGCGATCTCCAGCCCTTTCTCCGCCGCTCGCAACGCCATCATCTGAGCGGCTCGCGCCACGCATTCCGAAATGCGAAAATCCACGCACTCCAATTCCAGCTTGCCCGCTTCGATCTTGGAAAAATCGAGGATGTCATTGAGCAGCCGCAACAGAATGTGCGCGGACTCGTCCACGGTCGTCAGGTAATCGCGTTGATGCGACCGCAGTTCCGTCTGAGCCAGCAACTGAGCCATGCCGATGATGCCGTTCATGGGGGTGCGGATTTCGTGGCTCATGTTCGCGAGGAACGAACTCTTGGCGCGGCTGGCGGATTCGGCCGCCTCTTTCGCCTGCCGCATCGCTTCCATCGTCTTCTTCTGGTCCGTGATGTCCAGCACTCCGCAGATCACAGCTTGACCTTCGGCCGTCAGCACTGGGCTGAGACCGACTTTGACGGGAAACTCAGAGCCGTCTTTGCGGACGCCGAGCAAGTCGAGTTCAGCTCCCATCGCGCGTTGGACCGGGTCGTTGAAAAAGGAGTCTCGATGCGCCGGATGCCCGGCTCGAAAGCGCTGCGGCACAAGCATCTCAATCGGCTGCCCGATCAGCTCCGCTTCGGTGTAGCCGAACAACGACAGGCCGCGCGAATTGGCCATCAGAATGCGACCGTCTTGATTCACCATCAGCAGCGCTGCCGGAGAAGCCTCGACGGCCAGACGGAAGCGATCCTCCAGACGCTTCCGCTCGGTGATGTCCCAACAGACGCCCGTCATTCGCAAGGGTCGTCCGCCAGCATCCCGATACACCTTGGCGCGGGAGCCCAAGACATGGAGGCTGCCATTCGGCCAGATGACTTTGTATTCCGTGTCGTACGGCGCATCGTCCTCGACGGATCGCGCCACCTCCTGGGTGACACGATCGCGATCGTCGATGTGCAGGGTTCCGAGGAAGTCTTCGTAGCGGCCGGGAAACGTACCCGGCTCAAGTCCGAAGAGCGGATGGATGAAGTCATCCCAGAAGATCGAGTTCTTGACGACATCCCAACTCCAGGTGCCGACGCCGGAAGATTTCAGGGCCAGGTTCGAGCGTTCCTCGCTTTCTCGCAGCGCATGCTCTGCCTGCTGACGCACGGTGACTTCCGAGTGCAACGCTTCGTTGACACTTTGCAGTTCCGTGGTTCGATCGCGCACTCGCCGGTCCAGCGAGTCGTTGGCTTGAAGCAGTTGCTGATTCGCTTGGCGGAGTTCTCGTTCCGCATCGCGAAACGTCCGCAAGCCGTACAACAATGCAATGACATAAGCCGCCAACCGCAACAGGTGCGACCACCACCAGCCGCCGTCCCAAATCACAGAATATGGGAACACGAGTCCGGCCGCTCCAAACAAAGTGGCCTGCATCGCGAAGAGCCAGTCCTCGGCATCACCGATCGTCAGGCAGCGCCGTCCAAAGAACGCCGCTGCCGCCAGAAACCCGATGCCGCTCGACATGTTCAACGCCACCGCCGTCGTCGAGAACGCCCCATCCGGAGTCCGCATGGCCGGCAAGTGGCCGGAAGCCAGCAGCGACACGGCACCGAACGCGATCGTGAGCAACGCGACCATCAGCGGAAACATCGGGCGCAGCGGACGCTGTGGCTTCCACGCGGAGAGCCACACCAATCCAAAGAACACGCTCCCGATAAACGTCGCGACACCACGCAGCCAAACGAATACGTTGCCGGGGCTGGCCGCTGCGTGAAACAGGTCCAGCACTCCCATGCTCGTGAACCCGGCCGCCATCCAAGGATAGTGGCTCGCATCCGATTTGCGGCTCATCTCCGCCAGCAAAATCCCCGCGATGGCCAGCGCGATCAAGCCGCCCGCGCCTTCGACCAGCGAGTGCAATGGCAAATGCGTCAACCGAAACTCCGGGAACATCAACCCGGCGACTGCCGTGCCCACAACGGGGAATATCAGCGACAGCAGCGTGCCGAGGACGGTCCACACGACGAAGTTTCTTGGTCGAGCCATATCCCTCTCCCGCCAACGAACCCGATCGCTCGCGGACGTTTTCATTGCCGCAGACGATCGAGCGCAACAATCGTCTTCAGCCAGGAACACCGCACTAACAATCTATCACAGGCAGATGAGATCCGCGCGGTACGTCATACAAAATGAATAAGGTGACCGGCCGGACTTGTCCTTCTGTAGCCACGCTCGCCAGAGCGTGGGGTGCGACGAATTCCACGCTCTGGCGAGCGTGGCTACAGGAAGCCATCTGTTGCCGTTCGACGAACAAATCCGTCGGGCATCCGGTCGGACACATTTGCGGCTATGAATGTGGCTTGGAAAACTCCTGTCCTTTCGTATGCTGGCTGCATCAAATGCCAACTCCGGCCTCAAAGCTGCTCACTTGGAAGCCGCGATCGGGGGGCGCTCATGAAGATCTTGCTGGTTGATGACAATCCGGTAGACCGGATGTTCGTCACGCAGTCGCTACGACAAGTCGAAGGCTTCGACTACGAATTGGTTGTCTGTGAATCGTTGGCCGAAGCGCTGGAACAAGTTGTCGCAGCGCCGTATGACGTGATCTTGCTGGACCTGTGGTTGCCGGATTGCGAGGGCTTGGAAACCTGCCATCGACTTGTGGCCGTGGTTGACAAAATCCCGATCGTGGTGATGACCGGAACCGATGACCGAACGCTCGCCACCGAGGCGATGCGGGGCGGTGCTCAGGACTATCTTGTGAAAGGGGCCTTCCCCGGCTCAGCCATCGCGCGTGTGTTGCAATACGCCATCGACCGATATCACTTTCAACGCGAACGAGTTCAGCAGGACAACCATTTTCAAGAAGTGCTCAGTCGAGTGCCGGCGATCATTTGGACAACCGACCTCGCGTTGGAAATCAAAAGCGCACTCGGAGCCGGGTTGCAGTTCCTGCATCTCGATCCTCAGCAAATCGTCGGCAAGACGCTGGAGGAATACTTCCGCATCACCGGCGATGCGGAAGCGACGGTTCGCGCCCACCAACGCGCGCTCGACGGACAATCGGTCGCCTTTGAAACCGAATGGCTGGGACGACATTTCGAGGTCAAAATCGATCCGCTGCACGAACCCAACCGCTCGGTTTCCGGGACGATCGGCGTGGCTCTTGATGTCACCGAACGGCGCAAGCTCGACCGCGAGATCACCTTCGCACGCTTGGTTCAAGAGGCGCTGCTTCCGGCCGAGCATCCGCATTTGGAAGGCTTCGACATCTTTGGCGGTTCGTATCCCGCCACGCAAACCTGCGGCGATTGGTTCGACTATTTGATGTTCCCCGACGGATCGTTGGGACTGGTCGCCGGCGATGTCAGCGGCCACGGGTTCGGCCCCGCGATTCTGAGCGCGACGATGGCCGCGTATCTGGAAGTGCTCGCCGAAAATCACTCCGACGTTCAAGAAATCCTGAATGCCTGCAATCGCTTAGTTTGTAAGCGGAGCATGGATGGGCAATTTGCCGTGCTCTCTCTGGCACGCCTGCAACCAGGAGTGCGAACACTGACCTTTGGCGGAGCCGGCGACGGAATGCTGATCGTCAGCCGTGACGGACTGTTGAAGCAAAAAGTGTCCTCCAGCGGCATGCCCTTCGGAGTTGTGGATGACATCCGTTATGAATCACCCGCTCAAGTGGCGTTGGAGCCGGGTGACGTCTTGTTGCTGTTGACCGATGGATTCCGCGAGGCCCAAAACGAGGCCGGTGACTTATTCGGAGAGTCGCGCGTCATCGAAACGGTCGCCGCGAACTCACACGCCTCTGCTAGCGAGATCTTCAAAGCCTTGTGGCGAGCGACTCGCAAGTTCGCCGACGGACACCATCAGCAAGACGACATGACCGGCATCGTCGTCAAAGTACTCGATGCGCGATCCACTGACTCGCCCCGATCAACCAACGGGCAGCTCTAGCTCACCGCACCGGTGAAGAGCGGCGCGATCGGTTCCCCTTCGCTGGCGTGACTGGGGCGATTGACTCGGTCTTTGATGATGCTGCGCGGGTCGATGCCGAGTGACGAAAAGATCGTCGCTCCGAGATCGGATGGGTAGTACGGGTTCGAGGCGGGATAGGCGGCGATGTTGTCCGAGCTGCCGATGACTTGGCCACCACGCACGCCGGCTCCCGCGAAGAGAGCGAAGAAGACTCCGCCCCAGTGGTCGCGGCCGTCGGGGACGTAACTGGGCGTGCCGACGTTGCCGCCGAGCTTCGGAGTGCGACCGAACTCGCCGACCATCACGACCAGAGTTGTCTCCAGCAGGCCGGTGGAACTCAGATCGTCCAGCAATGCGGAGACGCCTTGATCCAGTGGCGGCAACAGGCGGTCTTTGAGCTGCGTGAAGTTGCTGTTGTGCGTGTCCCAGTTATTCATCGTCCCCATGTTGGCCTGCACGATCGGAACTCCGGCTTGCACGAGCCGCCTCGACAACAACAACGACTGGCCGAACAAATGCCGGCCATAGTTGTCACGCACCGCAGCCGGTTCCTGATCGATGGCGAAGGCGCGGCCGATCGCGCTCGCGGTCAGGATCGACATCGCCTGGTCTTGATAGTTGCTGAACTCGGCGGCCGATCGAGCGAGATCGAAGCTCGCAGACTGCGCGTTGAACTGCGAGAGCAACTCACGTCGATGGCCCAGC
>CAMDPX010000302.1 GCA_945905295.1 Planctomyces sp. SH-PL62
CGAGACCCACCACAAGCCGCGAACATTGTTGGTGGGTCTCGATGACTCGACCCACCCTACGATTGAAGAACGATTCAGCACTGCGGGCAGCCACGGAATTCAAATCGGAGTCTGCAATGGAGACAGCAACTCTTCTTGGTCGTCGCGAGATGCTCATCGGCACGTTGGCGACAGTGGTCTCGGCAACTGTCGCGACTGCGGCACCTCCGCAGCGGCTGCTCATCGACACACACTTGGAGGTCTGGACGCTCGACCCGAAGTTTCCCTTCAATCATCCGGAGAGTGGAAAAAACCTGAAGGTGGAGATGGCCGCGCCGATCGAGAACCAAGTGGAGCAGATGCGTGACTTCGGTCTGCGCTACGCGGTGCTGATCAATCCGCGCTACTTCGGCTGGGACAACTCGTATATCGCTCACAGCTTGAAGAGCTATCCGAAACTTTTTGTCGCGCATGGATTGCTCAACCCGGAAGATCCCAAGGTGGCCGACAACCTCCGCTATTGGGTGCGGGAGCATGGCTTTCAGGGGATGCGGTTCAGTCCGATCTATCATCCCAAATCGACGTGGCTGAATTCCAAAGAGCATTACCCGCTGTGGCGCGAAGCCGAGAAGTTGGGGGCCGTGTTCAACTTCTACATCGCGCCGCATCAGATGCCGATGCTGGCGGACATGGCGGGCCGCTTCCCCGGCGTGAAGATCATCGTGGACCATGCGGGGAAACCCGATTTGAAGTCACCCGATTGCTGGCCAGAGTTTCGCAAGATGTTCCCTTTGAAACGATTTCCGCAGGTGTGGATCAGCAACTCCGAGCCTTACGAGATGTCGGAAGTCAAACGCTACCCCTACGAGGACACCTGGCCGTTCTACAAAGCGATCTATGAAGAGTTCGGCGGCAAGCAACTGGTCTGGGGCACGGGCTATCCGCGTCCGCGGTGGGAGTTGCCAATGGATCAAGAACTCGAATTCGTGGACAAGTACTGTGACTTCTACAGCAACGCGGATCGCGAATTGATGCTGGGCAAGAACGCCTTGCGGATTTGGAAATTCCCGGCGGCATCCTGAAGGTGGAGCGAGACACGTCACATCACGTCGGCGAGGCACTCCGATTCCATTCGCGTGCCGCGTTGCTTCCGGGATCATTGCCGGCCTTGCCAGTATCTCGGTCTGCGACGGTGATGGGCGACCGCGATGACAGTCAGAAGATCGTCATCCACTCGATAAATGATGTGGTACGGAAACCGTTTTTCGAGAAACTTGAGGCGATGCCTGCGGTCAATCAGCGGCCAGTGTTCCGGAGCCTGTTCGATTTGGCGCAGAGCGTTGGAGACAGCTTCATCAAAGCCCTTGGCCGCTTGTTCGCTCCGTTCCGAATACCAACACAACGCCTCTTCAAATTCGGCGGCGGCTTCAGGATGAAAGGCGATGCTATCCATTCAACTTCGCCCGCTCTCTGGCTCGACGTTGCACGTCGTGCCAGGGAATCGTGGTCACCGAGCCGGCATCCAACTCGTCAGACCGCCGATCAATCTCGGCCAGCCAAGCGTCATCCAGCGACGCGGCATCGTCGGGGCTGAGCGAACCAAGCAGTTCCTCGACCAACCGCAACCTCTCCGGCTCATCCAGCGAACGAGCCGTTCGTAACACTTCGTCGTAGGTCACTGTTTGAGACATGGGCAGGTTCCTTGCGTCCTTTTTGTCTGTCAGCAACTTAGCCACGACCACAATCCTCAGCAACAAGCAAACCAACGCGGGCCGCTGAGGTTCATCTGTCCGAACTCGCGATTACTTGAGAGAGCTAAGGTAGGCCAGCAAATCGGCGACTTGTTGGGCGGTCATGTCGCGCAGGAGCAGATCGGGCATTAAAGATTGTCTTTGCGGGACAAGCTGCTCAATTTGCTTCGGCGGAATGCGAAGCAGCTTGTCCTGAGCGTCTTTGAGGACGACTTCGTTCTCGTCTTTGCTGACCAGGAGGCCGGTCAGCAAGCGACCGTCGTCCAGTTCCGCGAGGTAGGTCACATACTTGGGTTCGATCAGCTTGGACGGTTCGAGCATGCTTTCCAGCAGTTGAGCGCGCGTGAGTTTCTTGCCGATCGTGGTTAGTTCCGGGCCGACTTCTTTGCCCTCCTTTTGGATGCGGTGACAGTTCTTGCACGCGACGGCGGCGTTCTCAAAGAAGACACGCCGACCTCGTTCTGAGTCGCCGGAGAGCGAGAGAATTTGTTCTGGACGCACGACGCTGCCCAGCCGTTTGATGCGTTTTTCGGCGGGGAGAAATCGCTCGAACAGGTCGCGAATGCTGACGTCGTTGTGCTGAGTCGCTTTGTCGATCGCGAGAGCGACCGTCGGTGTTGGGAGCGTGCGGTCATCGACCGAACGGGACAGCAACAAAGCGCCGCTCGTCGATGACAAGAGGCGGTCCACGAGTTCGGCTTGATCCTTCGCAGGCTTCGTCGCGCGCAGGCGGTCGAGGTCGGCCGCCTCCTCTTTGCGGAGCTTTGCGGCCGCGTCGTTGCCGACGGTTTCCTTGGCGGTCTCCGGGGAGAGTTTGCGAATCCAGGTGTAGATCAACTCGACCCCTTCGCGGTCAATTTCCGTTGAGCCAATGTGCGGCATGTGACCTCCGCCGAGCTTGGCCATGCGGAACAGCAACACGGAGCGGAACGGATCGCCGGGGGCAATGACTTGCGCGGCGTGGATGCCAAACGTCCCTTGCGTGGGACGGACGCCGAGCATGTTGGTTTTCTCCAGCGGCAAGTCGTAGTGCATCATCGAGAGGACCGCTCCGCCGGCATGCTGGCGATGACAGCCCGAGCAATTCGCGTGCAGATACGCGCGGGCTTTGCCGTCCAGGTCAGCGGAGGAGTCGTGCGGGTTGGCGAGTTGCGGTCGCTTGTCCGCCGGGGGAGGGGTCTCGATGAGTTTAATGTGCGCCAACGTGTCGAGCTGCGCGGCTGATGCGCCGTCGTACTTGTGGTCCTTATTCAATTGCGCCGGGATGAAGCCCAGTGCCGAACCGGACCACTTGTTGTGACAGCGCTGACATTCGGCTCGGCTGGCGAACCGCCACGTCTGTTGGCGTTTTCCACCGGGAGCATTCGCGTCCACAATCTCGAAGGTGCGTTCCGCGCCGGGCGCGTTGAGCAACACGGCGTCCAATTGGTCGTCGCTCCACTGATAGGTGTAAGTCTGCCAGTCGATGCCGTCGAAGTGCAGGATTTGCGTTTCGACTCGGCGACGGCTGGCCGGGTTGTCGTTTTGCATGTCGAGCGACAGCGTCTTCACGAGCACACTGTCTTTGGGAAACGTCGTGCCCGCACCGACCGCTTTGGCCGGGAAGAAATTCGGGATCGACAGTTCGTTGGGGATCGCCACCAATCGCTCGGCCACGGCATGATCGGCCCACGGCTCCGCGTTGATTGAATACGGGACGACTCCCGCAGCCGGAGTTTGTTTGATGACGGAGGCGAACAGGCCGGTCTCGCTGAGCTTGCGCGGGAAGGTGGCGCTCCGGTCTTCTTGCGGGTTCGGGACCAAACGGTGAATGGTCCCGGAGACGTGATCCAGGAAATACATCTCACCGTCGTTGTCTTCGCCGAACCCGACGACTCGGTGCGTGGTATCCGCGAGCTCGCGGTGATCGAGGACTTTGCCTTGCTCGAAGCGAAAGCTCCAGAACTTACCGGTGTCGTAGTCGCTGTAGATGTGATGTCCGTGGAGCTCCTTCAATCGCGAGCCGTAATAAGTCAGCCCGTCGGTGATCGACGAAGACTCGGAGTGCGGCACATCAATCGTCGGGGGCAGGATGGGAGTCGGTCCGCGCGGCCATTCGGGGTTCGTCGATTGCCGGCCTTCGACGATGCTCCAACCGTAGTTGCCGCCGCGTTCGACGCGGTCGAGCATCTCCCACAATTCCCAGCCGACATCGCCGACCCACAGGTCGCCGGTCTTGCGATCGACGCTAATCCGCCACGGATTGCGGAAACCATACGCCCAAATCTCGCCGCGGGCTCCCTTCAAATCGACAAACGGATTGTCCGCGGGAATGCGATAGTTTTTGTCGCCGTCGGTGTGATCGACATCGATCCGCAGAATGCTCGACAGCACGTTGCTGACATCCTGCCCGGATCGCCGAGCATCCGGCGGGTTCGGTCCCGAACCGTCGCCGGTCGAAATAAACAGACAGCCGTCGAGGCCGAACTTCAAACTGCAACCGTTATGACCGCCGGCGAACCAAGTAAAAATCGTCGTCTCGGTCGCCACGTCGATCGTCGGCGGATCGGTCTTCGACACCGTGAACCGCGCGATGTGCGAGCCGGTTTCGGGATCGCCCCCCTTGATGTAGCAGACGTAGCAGTACCGGTTCTTCGCGAAGTCGGGATGAAACGTGATCGAGTAAATCGCCTGCACCCCTTTGATCTCTTTGGCGAGATCCACCACCAGGTCGGCCTCTTTCACATCGGGCTTGTTCGGAAACGAAAAGATCTTGCCCCCCTGCTCGGCGACGAACAGCCGGTCGCTGCCCGGTGCGTTGGTGAGATCCAGACAGTTCTTGAACGTGATCGCCGGAAAGGCGCGTTCGGCCACATAAGGGTGCGGCACTTCGGGTGAACCCGTGATGCGTGAGGTTGTCCAAGGGACTCGCTTCTCGATGCCAACCTTTGGCGGGTCGGCCAGTGCGCTGTCTCGCGTTGCCGCGAGGACCATAGAAACCAACATCAGCGTGGCGACGAATCGGGCGGTTTTGTTTGTTGCCATGTGAATCGTGCAATCCTTTTTTCAAAGCGTGAAGTCAGGGGGCGGAGTTTATCACCAACCCAGGCAACACGGCATTTCGAGGGACGACCAGAACAGACGCTGCGCGAGCGGGATTGGTTTTCGGTCGGCGCGTGAATGGACAAGGCGGCCATCGACGATGACATGAGTCACGTGCGTGGCGTACTCGAACGGATCGCCATCATACAAAACGAGGTCGGCGACTTTTCCTGGTTCGAGACTGCCGTAGCGATCGTCGATGCGGAGCACCTTCGCGGCATCGAGGCTGACGGCAGATAACGCTCGCTCAAAGCCGAGTCCGTGAACGGCGGCGATGGCGGCCTCGAAGCGCGCGACGCGAGTCTTCGGGACATAGCCTTCCGCTCCGCTGGTGATCGCCAGCGGGATCTTCGCATCCGCGAGCGCGGAGGCGTTGCCGAGGTGCGAGTGATACGTCTCCAAGCTGCCGCCAGCCCGCTGCATGGTCGGGTGCAGGAAGAGCGGCACCTTCGCGGCGGCGAGTTCTTCACGCACGAGATAGCCTTCGGCGGCGAGCGCGATCGCGGCGTCGAGGCCGAACTCGCGCGAGAGCCGCAGGCCGGTCAGGATGTCGTCGGCTTGCTGCGCGGCGAACAGCGTTTGAATCTTCTTGTCGAGCGCGAGACCGAAGCTCTCCTTCTTGAGACTGCGATCGGCGGGAGCGTCTTTGTCTTTGGTTCCCTCGGCTTTCTTCTTGGCGTTGGCCGCGTCAGAGAAGGCTTGGCGGATGAGTGCGGCGGTTCCCATGCGTGTCTTCGGCAGGCGATCCTTGTAGGTCTCCTTCGGACTCTCGCCGAGATTAATGACGAGCGCTTGCGGAAACCGGACGGTCATCGCTTCGACGTTGCGCCCGTGAGTTCGGAAGACTCCGCTCAGGCCGCCGATCACGTTGGCTCGGCCGGGGATTGAATGCACGACGGTGATGCCTTGTTCGAGCAGGTATCGCAGCAGCGGCTCGGAGGGATTGAAGGCGTCGAGCACGCGGGCGTCGGCTTGATTCGGATCGCTGGTCTCGTCGGCATCTTGATCGGCGGGGATGTTGTATTCGCCGGAGAGCGGCACGATGGTCGCCGCGTCGATCAAGCCGGGGGTCACGTTGGCGGCGGTGAGCACCGGGACTCCGGCGGGGATCGCGCGGTCTCGCTGCGCACCGGCGAAGAGGATCTTGCCGTCTTTCACATGCACGGCTCCGTCGGTGATCGTGCCGTTCGCAACCGTGTGCAGTCGGTTGGCGAGAATGATGAACTCGCTGCTGTCCGAGGTCGCGGCCTGCGTGAGTCCGGGCTGCGCCGGAGTTTTCGTGGTGGGAGGCAAAGGCGTCAGCGGCTTGAATTCAGGCAACCGTGATTTGTTGAGCGACGCGAAGCCACCCGTCTGGAAACTGCGGTCGCTTTCATTGTCGAGCGCGAAGACACGCTTGCCGTCGATGTAGGTTTCAAGGACTCGCGTGTAGGCCGAGAACGGTTCGCCGCTGAGAATCGCGAAGTCGGCGTCTTTACCGACTTCCAGCGAGCCGACTCGGTGATCGAGCTTCAGCGCTTGAGCGGGATTGATCGTGACTGTCTTGAGCGCTTCGTCCGGCGAGAGTCCGCCGCGCACGGTGATCGCGGCGGTTCGCAACAGGAAGCGGCTTTCGGTGACGGGATCGTCGGTGTTGACGTGAACTTTGATGCCAGCCTTGGTCAGTTCGGCGGCGCACTCTTCGATGAAGCCGACGACTTCGGCTTTGCCACCGGGACTGTCGGGGATCGTCAGCGAAATCGGGACGCCCTCTTTGGCGATCTCGTCGAGCACTTTGTAGGACTCGGTGCCGTGCTGGATGACGAGATCGAAACCGAATTCGCGCCGCAGTCGCAGCACGGTCAGGATGTCGTCGGCACGGTGCGTGTGGAAATGAACGGTTCGTTTCTTCTGCAAGACTTCGACGAGCGGTTCGAGGGCGATGTTGCGTTCGGGAGGCGTCACGGGGTCGGGAGTCTTTTTCGGGTCGGCGTTTTCTTTTTCAATGCGGTTCTTGGAATCGATATCAGCCGCCACTTTGTCCGACCCGAAAAAGACTCCCGACCCCTTCTCAACGCCAGCGAGCTTCTGCCGGTAACGCTCCCACTTGGCGAGGTACTCTTGAGCCTTGATGAGTTCCGCGCGTTGGAGAGCGGCGACCTTCATGCGGGTGGAGGGAGCTTTGCCTTTGCCACCGTAGGCGCGTTTCGGATTCTCGCCGTTGGCCATCTTCAGGCCACCGAGGACGTGCGGAGTCTCGAACCACATTTGTTCGGGCGAGTAGCCGCGCAGCTTCACGTAGATCGTTTGACCGCCGATGACGTTCGCGCTGCCGGGCATGATGTTGGCCGTCGTGATGCCGCCAGCGTTCGCCATTCGGATGCCGGGATCGAACGGGTTCAGCGAATCGAGAGCTCGAACGACGCTCGTGATCGGATCGGAGGATTCGTTTCCGTCCGCGTTCGCCGTCAGCGCCGGCCTCGAGTACACGCCCAGGTGCGAGTGACTATCAACCAGTCCGGGAATCACGACCTTGCCGCTCGCGTCGATGACTTTCGCGCCGGCGGGTAACGGGACTTTGTCACTCGGTCCGACGGCGACGATGCGGCCGTCATCGACAATCAATGTTCCGGATTCGATGACCGGTCCGACAGCGGTGTGGATGCGAGCGCCGCGAAATGCGACGGGCGTTTTTCGCGATGAATCCGCGTCTTCACCCCGTAAAGAAACTTCGCCCAATCGCTGCCCAGCGAGACATGCCAAGAGGCAAAACCAGCGGACATTTCGTGCCGAGCAGAGACGTGTCGAATCCAGCATCGTGAACCTCATCCAATTCAGAGTTGAGATCGTCATCGTGGATGTTTTGCCTGTTTGACCCAAGCACGCCGCGCTCGCACTAAGGTGGGCCGACTCAAACGCAGCGCGTCGATGGTTGCCCGGCCGGTGGGCGTGCGTCCCAGAATCGTCAAGGCTCCACGGGACCAACGGAAATGATCGGCCCAGCGATCTTGGCGTGGATGAAACAATGGGACTATCTCGCCAGACAGAGGATCTCTCGCTTCGCGGCGAGCTTGTTTGAACGCATTACACCAGAAACAACTCCAGCCGAGATTGTCG
This sequence comes from Planctomyces sp. SH-PL62, assembly GCA_945905295.1. Lineage (GTDB taxonomy): Bacteria > Planctomycetota > Planctomycetia > Planctomycetales > Planctomycetaceae > SXKJ01. The sequence goes on from CAMDPX010000302.1 coordinate 7,908, forward strand.
GACGAATCAGAACCGCCGTGAGCTTCGGCAAGGATGTGGTCCACCGTGAAAGCCTGCCCGGTGCATTCTTCGCTGGAGCGGCAATACTCACAACGATGGTGGGCACGACGAGCCACAAAGATCCGGAGAGCCAGTGGAATCCGACTCATTTCAATCGTTCCATCGCTTGAGCGCGACGCAACATCACTCGATCGCACTGCTTGAGGAGTCGATTCAATTCCCGCCGTTCGTCTTTCGTCAATGTTCTCTGGCTTTGTGTGGCAAGTAATTCGTCCGCGCGCGATTGCGTCTCTGGCGAGACTCGGTACTCCAAGCCCAATGCGTCGAGACGCTGGCCAAGTTCACGTAACGACCACTCTTCGTGGCTGACCACGACGGCGTAGTCCTTCCCGTTGCGGCGAACAACGCATGGCTCGCCACCTTCCACGGCCTTTACAAGGTAGTCGTCAAGCCGCTCTCGTAACTGCCGAACTGTTGCGCGGACACTCATGACCGTTAGCTCCTTGAGGAAGACTCTCTTCGAGGATCGTAGCACCGCTGTCGGGCGCTCGTCACTCTTGTCGCTTGGCGACGAAGCCGAGCTTGCGATTGGCCATCACGACGGTGCCGGACATCGTGGACTTGTCGCTGTTGAAGAGCAGCGCCTCGATCGACATGTTGGTGTTGGCGAGGTCGATCTCTAGCTTGGCTTGATGAGGGATGTTCGAGACCTTGCCGTACAACTCGTAGCGGCTCTGCGTGTCGTCGGAGATGAACTTGCCGAGGACGGTGCGTTGGTCATCGACGCCGATCTCCCAAGTACCGGTCCAGCGGCCGTCGATGCTGACCTTCCAGGTGCCGGCAAAGTCGCGCGGCAGAACTCCTTCGTGATCGTCCGGTCTGGGTTTCGTCGCGTCGGCGGCGGCAAGCTGCGAACCGTTGAGCGCGAACAGCTTCGCCTCGCCGAGCGGTTTGATGAGGCCGGCTTCGGTGAACTCGATGTCCGCGCCCGATCCGGTCGGCACCACTTGGCCGATATCGAAGCTGAAGGAGTGGCCGGCAAAGAGCATCACATCCTTGCCGATGGCGGCCGTCTGCCCCTCGCGGTCACTGCGATAGGTGACGAAGCGTTCGAGCACCAGCACGGGATGCGGTTGTTCGCGGCCTTTCAGTTTGCGTTGCCCCCACGCTAGCAGAGCCTTCGACCAGTGGCCCTCGTTGGTTCGCACGATCAGACACGGCGTGCTGATTCGCGCTGAGAGCGGCTTCCACTTGGCGGCGGTTGCGGCGGCGATTTCCTCCAGCGCGGAGGCGTCTTTCGCCGCCAGTTTCAAATCGGCGAGCGCGTGACGATCAAACAGATCCGCTGCACGAGTGGTGTTCGCAACGCAGAAGACCAGACAACACCAGGCCGTGGTTCGCAGACTCAACGCAAGACGGTTCATGAAGAAGCTCCGAGGACTAAGGGGTTCGGCAAGGCGATCATCTTCGGCAGCGTCTGCCTAACCAGCAAGCCGCACACTCTGAGAATCATTGCGGCGATGTGAACCGTCTGCCGCGCTTCGCTGATTCGGATCTCAGTCATGACCGCGACTGCCGCGAGTTGGTCTGAGAGATTCAGTGCCGCCAGCGAAGTTCGACGAAAGTCCGTCACTCAACGCGCGGGTAGAGTTGCGACGAGGATTGTCAGCGGTGACGGGCGTGAAGCGCTGCCGCGCTGTTGATGAGTGTCTTTGTCCGAAACACGCCTGTTTTTTTACGCGTGTTTTGGCGAGCGGGGCGGCGTCAGCCCCCCGGTGTCTGCCTCCAAACCGGGGGGCTGA
>CAMDPX010000303.1 GCA_945905295.1 Planctomyces sp. SH-PL62
ACCGAGATCGACGGCATGCCAATCAGCGTCGGCAGTCCGGTGACGATCGCCACCGGTCTCGTCAGCCTCAACGCCGACGGCACGTTGACGTTCACACCCAACACGAACTTCAACGGCCCGGCCACGTTCGACTACACGCTCAGCGACGGCAACGGCGGCACGGATGTCGGCAACGTCAGCGGGACGGTCACGCCGGTGAATGATCCCCCCGTCGCCGACGATGAGACCTTCACGGTGGTCGAAGACGGTGCGGTGATCATCGACGTGCTGACCGGCGACACCGACCTCGACGGCGACACGCTGACCGTTACCGAGATCGACGGCACGCCAATCATCCTCGGCAGTCCGGTGACGATCGCCACCGGTCTCGTCAGCCTCAACGCCGACGGCACGTTGACGTTCACGCCCAACACGAACTTCAACGGCCCGGCCACGTTCGACTACACGCTCAGCGACGGCAACGGCGGCACGGATGTCGGCAACGTCAGCGGCAACGTCACGCCGGTGAATGATCCACCGGTCGCCGACGACGAGAGCTTCACCGTCGCCGAAGACGGTTCGGTGATCATCGACGTGCTGACCGGCGACACCGATCTCGATGGCGACTCGCTGACCGTCACCGAGATCGACGGGACGCCAATCAGCCTCGGCAGTCCGGTGACGATCGCCACCGGCGTCGTCAGTCTCAACGCCGACGGCACGCTGACGTTCACACCCAACGCGAACTTCAACGGTCCGGCGGCGTTTGACTACACGGTCAGCGATGGCAACGGCGGTTCGGATCTCGGCCATGTCAGCGGCAACGTAACGCCGACTGCGGTCAGCGTTACGAAGTCGCTGTTTGATTCGTCCGATCCGATCACAGTCGGCAGCAACGTGACGATCGGCGAGGAACTGTGCTTCGCGTTGCTGGTCACAATGTCCGAGGGGAACTCGACCGATTTGATTCTGACCGATCTGTTGCCTGACGGGTTGCTGTATGGCTCGTGGACGCTGATCACGAGCGTCGCCGCGTCGAACGGTTTGCTGAGCGGCGACTTCAACGGCAGCGTGCCGGCACCGAGCGTTTCCGGCGGCACGTTCGACGGCGAGGATGTGAGCTTCACGTTCGGAGCGATCACGGTCGCCACCGATGGTGACGCGACCAATAACTCGTTTGTGTTGCTGGTGCATGCCTTTGTCAGCGATGTGCCGAGCAACCACAACCCGCTCGCCGGACAGCCGACGCTGACGAACATCGCGACGGCCGATGTCACGAATGCGCAGCCGCCGGTCAGTTCGAATCCGTTCGACGTGACGGTGATCGAGCCCGATGTGTCGGTCACGATCGACAACGGTGCCGCCACGCTGACCGCCGGGCAGATGACGAGCTACTCGATCACGATCGCCAACGACGGCGACAGCCTTGCGACCGGACTCGTGCTGAGCGGTTCGCTGCCGATTGACCGAGTCACGTTTATCGCCACCGACGACGCGGCGAACTTCAGCATCGACGGCAGCGGCAATTTCACTTGGACACCGGCCGTTGCCAGTCTCGCACCGAGTGGCACGCTGACGCTGCTGCTGACCGTGCAGGTCAACAGTGCTTTGGCCAGCGGCATCAGCGACGTCACGATCCCGGTGAGTGTCACGCACAACAACCTCGAACCGACTCCCGCCAACAACAGCGCGGCCGATACGGATTCGCTGGACGCAGCGCCCGATCTGCGGCTGACGAAGACGGACTACACGAACTCGATCAGTCCGGGGCAATGCACGACCTATACGCTCAACGTGGGGAACTTCGGCACGCAAGCGGCGACCAACGTCATCGTCACCGAGACGATTCCGATCGGCGGGACGTTCAATCCCGCGCTCAGCGATCCGGCTTGGACGAATGTCGGAGGGGGCGTCTATCAGTATTCGATCCTCAGTCTGCCGGCCGGAGCATCATTTAACGTCAACCTCTCGGTGCTGATCAACAACCCCGCTGTCGCCGGACAAACGCTGATCATCAACACGGCGACCATTACCGATGACGGCACGAATGGCTCGGATCTTGATCCGACGAATAACTCGGCAACCGATACGGATCTGCTCGACGCCCTGCCGATGTACGACATCGGGATCGACGACATGCAACTCTCCGCCGTCCCCGGCGAGTCGCTGACTTACTACGTGAACTTCAACAACTACGGCCTGCAGAACGGCACGGGAGTCGTCGTCTCGGCCAGCTTCCCGACCGCGATCCTCACCAACGTCGTCGCCTCGAACGGTGGGCTCGTCGATGCGATGGCGGGCACGATCACCTGGAACGTTGGGGCTCTGTCGGCGAACGATCCGCGCACGTTTACGGTCACCGCAGACGTGCGCGGGACGATCTCGTCCGGCGTGACCGACTTCACGCTCACCGCGGCGATCACCGATGACGGTGCGAACGGCCCCGATCCGGACCTCAGCGACAACAGCGCGGCGGACACCGACACGCTCAACGCGCACCCCGACTACGCCATCACGATCAACGACGGAAAGACATTCGTGCGACCCGGCGATCCACTGACCTACACAATCAATGTCGCCAACCAGGGCAACCATGACGGCAACGGAATCGTCGTGACCGTGAGCTTCCCAACCGCCGTGCTGCAGAATGTCGTCGCGTCGAACGGCGGAATTGTGGACGCGGTTGCGGGGACGATCACTTGGAACCTCGGCGACCTTGCGGCTGGCGGTTCGACGACGCTGACCGTCAACACTCAGGTTCGCGCGAGCATCAGCTCGCCAAGTTCGTCCGTCACGCTGACCGCGACCGTCACGGACGACGGACTGAACGGCCCCGATCCGACGCCGTTGAACAACGTCGACCGCGATCTCGACCGCTTCCAACTCTATGCCTACGACAGCTTCCACGACTGGAAAGACATGCGAGTCGCCTGGCTGATGCCGCCATCGCAAACGGTCGGCCGAGCGCTCGCACCGCTGCCGGTCGATCCGGTCTTCAGCGGCCTGACCGAACCGGGGAGCACGCTGGTTGCTCGCATTTACGGTGCGGATGGCCGGTTGCTTGGAGATCGGCAAGTCGTCGCCGATGCGGGGGGCAACTGGCTGATCACGTTCCCGAACATGATCATCTACGAGCAACCGCACCGCATGGAGATCATCGTGACTCCGGCGATCAGCAATGTCTCGCACGAGAACGGCTTCAATCTCCGCCGCTACTTCCATCCGGCGATCCACGCCGGGCTGGTCATGACCGAATCGCTGAGCGTCGCGGGGGTCTTCCGCAACCGAGCCTTCAACATCATCGAAGCTCAGCATTCGGCCAACACGCACCCGCTCGGTTTCCAGTGGTGCTCGCACGCCTACGAGCTGAACGCGGCGTCGTCGAACATCTCGCAGATGTAAAACGAAATAGGCGAGCGGGGCGGCGTCAGCCCAATGGCACTCACTTTGATGAGCCGGAACGCGCTAGCGTCCGGTTCGGGCATCAAGACAGCGACAAACCGGACGCTAGCGCGTTCCGGCTGATCATCGAACCCATCAAAGTGAGTGCCATTGGGCGTCAGCCCCCCGGTCCTTTGGCGGATGCACGGCAGGGCGGACTCAAATGCACCGGGGGGCTGACGCCGCCCCGCTCGCCTGAATGTCTTGCGGCTCACAAAACGCCTTGACCCTTTGGCGGCGGCTGGCCTATACGGCCGCGCGAGGAGATCCAGGCTTCCATGCGGTTGTTACAGCGTTACATCCTGTGCGAATTGCTGCGGGTGTTCGGCTTCGTGCTGAGCATCTTGACGGTGCTGCTGGTGTTTCTCGGCGTGTTTCGCGAAGTCAGCGAAACCAGCCTGGGCCCGCTGCAAGTCTTGCAGGTGTTGCCTTACATCATCCCCAGCTTGTTGCCCTACACGATTCCAGCGACGTTGCTGCTGAGCGTGTGCGTGGTCTACGGTCGCATGGCGGGCGATCAGGAAGTCACGGCGGCGAAGGCGGCGGGAATCAGCATCATGTCGCTGCTGGCTCCGTCGTTTATGTTCGGTGCGGTCATGGCCGTCTGCTCGCTGCTGCTGACCGATCAAGTCATTCCCTGGGCCGAGTCGAACTTTCAGCGGATCGTCACCGCCGCGATGAAAGACATCCTGCTCGACACGCTGCGGATGCAGCATCAAATCACGGTCGGTTCGTATTCGATCTCGGTCCGAGAAGTCCGCGGCGACAAGCTGATCTGGCCCACGTTTCGATTTGCGCCCCACGGCAAGCGGCCGATCACCGCGCGAGCTCAAGAGGCGGAACTCATCAAGTTTGACTTTGAGCACCAGCAGATCATCGTGCGCTTCCGTCGCACGCAGCTCGACTTGCCGAATCAAGGCCGGCAATGGGCCGAGGAATTCGAACATCCTTTCCCGTTGCAGATGGGCAATCAAATTCCCAAAGCGCGGCACACCAGCGTAGAGGAATTACAAAGTGTGCTGACGGCTTTGGACGCGCAGCAGAAAGACCTGCATGCAAAACGTGAACTGGAAGCCGCGTTCGCACTCGCGACGGGAGACTTCGCCGTACTCCAGAACGGACAAATCAAAACGTTTGACATGCACCTCCGCGGGAACCGCTACCGATACAACGGCGCGCGGACCGAGGTGCAGCTCCGATTCGCGATGGCGTGCAGTTGTTTCTTCTTCGTGCTGGTGGGGAGCCCGTTCGCCGTGCTGCAAGCCAAGCGGCAATTCCTGACCAACTTCTTCGTGTGCTTCGTGCCGATTCTGTTGATCTATTACCCGCTGGTACTGCTGGCGAAGAACCTGTCGGCTTCGGGCACCACCAATCCCATCTGGGCCATGTGGGTCGGCAACGCCCTCACCGGCGTGATCGGACTCTTTGTATTGAAGCGCGTGGCTCAGCATTAAGTCTGCGATGCCCCGCAGGGCGCTAAATGACCGTGCGTGATTTGTGTCAATCGACCCCAAACCAGTGGGATGCAATGCTGGAGGAATGTTTTACGCTTTGTATTTGGGGATCTCTGCGCTCTTCGCTTCTCTGCGGTAAAAGCCCATTTCATTCACCGCAGAGAAGCGAAGAGCGCAGAGATTCGTTCTCGGTTCATCATTCAATCAGCAACGAAAATCATCGATACGAATCCCGCACGGTCATTTAGCCCCGGTTCGGCTGACGCAAACTGGGGCTAGCGCCCTGCGGCTGATTGGGAAGAAAAATCGTCCCTTCGCGGATCGCGGCGAACAGACAGGCCGCGACCAGATCGGCGGTCGTGCCCGGATTCCGGCGATGTCCGTCCGCTCGCAGCCAGTGATCGAACTCGATCAAGCCCAAGGCACGTTGATCCGATGCGAGCGACAACCCCGCAAGCTCTTGCAAACAATGCCGAGCGCGACGCGCGGCTTCTTGAGCCACTTCCGCACCGCACTTGCGAGCGATCAGCGTATCGGGATGTTCGGCCATGAGCCGCAGTTGCAGTTCGATGATCGCCGCTTCCCAATGCTGCGCGAAGTCGCCGCCGATGGAGGCCAGGAACGGAACCCCTTCCTGCAAGACCCAGGCAAAGCCGTTCGCGTACTGCGCCGCGACACCGTCGCGCTCGGCGGCCAGCGTCATGACTTCCAGCAGCGTTCCGGTCGGTTCGTGAGCGACATCTTCGCTCGCGGTTTCGCCGAGTCCTCCGGGCTGAGCCAATCGGATCGCGCGATACACCCACTCCGCATCGTCGCGAGTCAATCGGCCGAGCACGTCGCCGATGCCGTCACGAAGTGGCCGATCCCGCGGCACCGCAGCCAGCGGCGCGAGCAACAACACGATCCCCAAGTTGGTGTTCGATGTGACCACCGCACGAGTCGCCTCGATGGCTTGAAAGATCGTTCGACCAACTCCCACATCAACCGTGTGAGCCAACACTGGAGCGATCGCTTCGGCCGAACGCACGAAATCCTCAAACGTCAAATCGGGAAACGCCGCGCGCGGATGCACATTCCCCGGCTTCGCGGCGGAGGCTTCCAGCACGCAGGCCAGCCGAATCGCCTCCGCCAACGGTGCGTCGGCATCAAGTTCCTTCAACGATGAAATCAACATGCAGGAGCTTCCAGATCTTCCAAAGTTGGCGCGACATCGTAGACCTCGGACGCTCACGAATGAAACAGGCGAGCGGGGCGGCGTCAGCCCCCCGGTCTTGCGACGAACGTACCGGGGGCTGACGCCCAATGGCACTCGCTTTGAGCGGAATGGCGCTAGCCACCGGTGATTCGGGATCGGCGATTCCCGGCAAACGACCGGCGGCTAGCGCCGTGCCGCTCACAAAGCGAGCACCGGGGGCTGACGCCGCCCCGCTCGCCAGAAAGTTTCGGCCGCATGTCCCCCAGCAACTCGTTCGTCGTCAGCCGTTGGAATCCCTAGAATTCCGCCGACTGAATTGAAGGACCAATCTGCTTTGACGATGGAGCATTCATGCAGCCGGTTTCGTTGGCTTTCTTTTGGCATCAGCATCAGCCGTATTACCCCAATGACCTCACGGGCGAGAACGAGTTTCCGTGGGTGCGGCTGCATGGGACCAAAGATTACTGGGGCATGGCTCGGCACATTCAGGAAGTGCCGGAGTTTCGCTGCACGATCAATCTCGTTCCGAGTTTGCTGGTGCAGTTGCTGAAGTACACCGACGGCGGCGGCAGCGATCGGCACCTGGATGTCTCGCGAATGCCGGCGGATGGTTTGTCGCACGCCGATGCCACGTATCTGCTCGATCATTTCTTCATGGCCAACGGCGACAGCATGATCCGGCCGTCGCCGCGCTATCACGAGTTATTCCTGAAGCGAAAAGTCGGGACCGAATCGGCCGAGGCGGCACTGTCGCGGTTCTCGCCCCGCGATCTCCGCGACCTGCAAGTCTGGAGCAACCTCGCCTGGATGCACCCGATCCTGTTCGAGGTCGATACCGACTTGCGTGCCTTCCGCCTCAAAGGCCAGTCGTATTCCGAAGCGGACAAAGCGTGGCTGCTCGACAAGCAAGCGGAGGTGCTGCGGCTGATCATCCCAATGCACCGCGAATTGGCCAAAGGGGGGCAAGTCGAGCTGACCACAACTCCCTTCTATCACCCGATTCTGCCGCTGTTGTGGGACAAGCGATTGGCTCGGCAAGCAATGCCCGATTGCGAGCTCCCCAAGCATCTCGACAGCTATCGCGAGGACGCCATCGAACACCTGCGCCGGGCGGTCGCGTTTCACGAAGAACTCTTCGGCGAGAAGCCGCGCGGCATGTGGCCATCGGAAGGCTCGGTCGCGCAAGAGATCATCGGAGCCATCGCCGATGTCGGCATCGAATGGATCGCCACCGACGAAGAGATTCTAGTGGCCTCAACCGGCGGCCGAGTCAGCCGCGATTCGCACGGACATCAACGTCATCCCGAATTGCTATACCGGCCGTGGCTGGCGGCCGACGGCGACAAACAACTGCAAATGGTCTTCCGCGACAAAGGCTTGTCCGACTTGATTGGCTTCCAATACCAGCGAGCCGATGACGTCCTGGCCGCGATGGACATGCTGGGGCGTGTCGAAGCGATTGGCCAAGCGACGGAATCGGCCAACGGAGGCCGGCCAACGCTCGTCCCGATCATCCTCGACGGCGAAAACTGCTGGGAGTACTACCGCGACGGCGGCGTCACTTTCCTGCGCACGCTGTATCACGAAGCCGCGCGACGCGGTTCGATCAACCCCGTCCGCATCGGCGATCATCTCCGCGAGCATCCCGCGACCGACCGCATTGACCGTCTGTTCGCCGGCAGTTGGATCTCACACAACTTCGCCATCTGGATCGGCCACCACGAAGACCGCACCGCCTGGGATCTGCTGCACGACGCTCGCGAGCATTTGAAACGCGCCACCGTGGGGCAGGTTTCCAACCTGCCAGTCCAAGATGCAGACTCTGCCTCAGTCGCCGAACCATCATCCACCGACCTGGCAGGTTGGAAACCTGCCCCACGAGACAAACTCGCCCAAGCCTGGCAGGAACTCTTCATCGCCGAAGGGAGCGATTGGTTCTGGTGGTACGGCCCGGAGTTCGGTTCGGCTCAAGACAAACTCTTCGACCGCCTGTTCCGCACGCACCTTCAAAACATCTACACGTTGTTGGGCGAACCGGCTCCCGCGAACTTGAATGAGCCGATCAAACGGAACGGCCACCGCCGCATGCACACGCTGCCAAGCGGCTTGCTGCGCGTGAAGGTCGATGGCCGTGCGACGTTCTTCGAGTGGATCAGCGCGGGCATCTACGAAGCGGGCAGCGAGCGGGGCACGATGGCTCAAGCCACCGAGGGCCTGATCCGTCGCATCCACTTTGGCTTCGACAAGTCCCGATTGTTCTTGCGAGTGGACACGAAGGGCCGCGCTCGCGAGGACTTTCAGCGGGCAGAGATTGATGAACTCCGCATCCGCTTCGTCGAACCGGAGGGGCTGGAGTTGACCGTCAGCGGTCTATCTGACGAGTCGCTGACGGTCACGCTCAACGAAGACTCGACCCAAGTAAACCGGTCACTCCGTGACCGGAATTCGGGTCACGGAGTGACCCGTCTACTTTCTGTCGGCGAAGCCGCGCTCGGACCAATTGTCGAACTCAGCGTGACGTTGACCGCACTGGGCGTGGAACCTGGCAGCCAACTGAAATTCTTTGTCGAGGTCTTCTCGCACGGCCAAAGCACCGACCGCGCCCCACGAGAAACGACCCTCGAATTGACCGTCCCCCCGCCCGACTTCGAGCAGATCATGTGGCAGGTCTGATCGAAGGGTGACACGGCTCCAGATGCAGGGATAACAGAATTAGGCTGCATGCACGGCTAACGGAGTTAACCAGCACGCTGCCTAACACGCGAACGCCGTCAACAGTTTTCCCCACCGAATTGATTGACGAGCCGCATTTTCCTTGGCAATCTGCTCGCCAACTGGATTGACCAGCCTTCAGTGCGCGACCGAGTTAGGCTGCACGCTGCTCAATTAACTGTTAGGCGAATTTAGCTGCAATGAACCGCAATTAACCACAAGTCGATTTCGACGCTGAAACCTTCTCTTAATCGGAAACAAAACAATCATGAATGATCACAAGCTCCATTTCACAACAGTAAACGCAATCACTGGCCAACCAGATGGCGTAGAAATCGTTTCGGCGAATGACATCGCATCAACTAAAGAGCAATGGATACAAGAAGACGAAAATGGGAAATTGTGGCCACTCACAACACCGCTGCCAGAAGTCGATTTCAACAACCCAAAAACAAAACGAATCATTGCAGTCACTCTAAGAAACAAAAAAACATACAACACATCTTTCTGCTCACAAGAAGACTGCGAGATCATCGAGTCTATACACCTTAAACGTAAACAGTAGGCCCTTCGTAAACACACTTCAGCGGCGTCCATTCGCCTCGAATACGGGAGCACGGAATCCCGATCTCTCCAAGGCCATTGTCAATCGCATGGAAAACTCCATCAAACTCCTTGATATGATGGATAAACTCACTGCCGTCTTCGCATTTACATCCCCAAAAACCATCTCGATCAGGAAGCATCGAAGAAACGCCTAACATCTATATGGCCCCACTCTGTCAACAGAGCGCACCGCGAACGCGGTGAGGAATTTTGGAAGTTTTGGTCCTCACGAATTTGGGTGACAGATCACTGAGTTGGTTGTGGTTGCGGGTCGCGTACGGGGTGGCTTCTGCAAA
>CAMDPX010000304.1 GCA_945905295.1 Planctomyces sp. SH-PL62
CCCTGTTTGATGTGTTTCATCTCAGCCAGACTCCTTTCAAGCTGAAGCGTTTTCAGTTTGGGTTAATGGGGGAGTCTGGCTTTTTTCATATTCTCCAATTCACGTAAACCTCGGATTTCCTCGTTTCAAAATACTTAACGGCGTTGCCCGTTGGGGCTGAGACTCGTTCAGGTCCGCTGCCCCCAGGCCGTTGGCCTGGGCTTTCGAGTTTCGCACCTTTGGTGCTGAGAATCTGACCCCTGCCGGCTGGGGCCGAAAAAAATGCTGTGACGGTTCCGCGTTAATCCGGGTGAGCACAACTCACTCACTTTCCAAGGGCCGACACCATGCAGACTCGATCCAGACGCCGACGTTTTTTGTCCCCCGCTGTCGCGGCGGAAGTTCTCGATTCCCGGTTGTTGTTGAGCGCGCAATTCGCTCCGCAGGGGTCGTTTGATGGGATCTCAGCGGGGCATGTGGTGCATGGGTGGGTGGTGGATCGGGACGTGCCGGGCCAACCGATTGGCGTTCACATTCACATCGACGGACAGCATGTCGGAACCACGATCACTCGGGTGGCTCGGCCGGATGTGGTCCGCGAGACGGGGATCGCCGGCAACCACGGGTTTCGTTGGCAGATTCCGGCCGAGTTCCTCGACGGGGCCGCTCACACGGTGGAGGTGTTCGGCATTGATCCGCAGGGTCAGCAGAACACTCGGTTGAGAAACTCCGGTCGGCCATTGGGCGCGGAGATCGAAGTCACGGGCGTCGGCGACGGGCAAGACCAATCCGTGTCGCTCGGCACGGTGGATCAGTTTGGGCGTCGGCCGGAGAGAACCTTCACGATCACGAACACCGGGAACGTCGTGCTGACGCTCGGCCGGATTGAACTGCTCAATAATCGCCACGCGACGAGCATTGAGGTGACGAGGCAGCCGGCTGCTGTGGTCCAACCGGGGCAGACGACTCAATTCACTGTCCGACTGACTCGAACGGATTTCGCTGGCACGTTCCACGCACGCGTGCAATTTCAAACCAACGACAGCAGCGAGAGTACGTTCAACTTCACCGCCTCGGCGACGGTGCGGGCGCTGGAGTCGGAAGTGAGCGTGGACGGCGTCACCGATGGGCAAAACTCCGCAATCAATCTGGGAAGCGTCGATCAGGAAAGCAGCGTGCCGTCGAGGACATTCACGATTCGCAATACCGGCCGGGGACCGCTAACCGTCCGCGAAATCACCTTGAGCGATCCGGCGTTTGTTGTGACTCGCGCACCCAGTTCGACGGTCGCCGCGAACGGTTCGACGACATTTACCGTCGCACTGCGAAACACGGCGACGGCGGGGACGTTCAACGCCACGCTCTCGTTCACGACAAACGATGCCGACGAGCGGACGTTCGACTTTCCGATCACCGCCACGGTGCGAGCACGCTTACCGGAGATCGGCGTTGATGGCGTTACCGACGGGCAATCCGCAGCCGTCGATCTGGGAACCGTGAACCAAGACGGCAGCGCTCCGTCCCAGACTTTCACGATCCGCAACACGGGTGTGGGAACGCTCACGCTGGGGCAAATCACTCTGAGCAACTCGGCGTTTGAAGTGACTCGGCAGCCGAGCGCGGCGGTGGCTCCCAATACGACGACGACGTTTACGGTCAGGCTGCGCAGCACAGTGATCGCGGGGGAGTTCACGTCCTCGGTGTCGTTCGCGACCAATGACACGGACGAGGCCACGTTCAACTTCCCGGTCAGCGCGACCGTTCGCAGCACTCAACCGGAAATCGAAGTGAGCATCGACGGCCGAGTGATCGCACCCGACAGAGACGGACTGCTCGATTTCCGCGCGGTCTTCCAGGGAAGCGGCAGGCAGAAAGCGATTCTGGTCCACAACACCGGAGCCAGAACGCTGACGCTGAGTCAGTACGAGTCCTCTGCGGAACAAACGCTGTTCAGTCGGCCGACGACGATTCAACCGGGCGGCTCCGCGTCCATCCAAGTGTCGTTCAGTACGACAACGCTCGGACTCCGTGAAGGAACGATCCAGTTCCGCACGAACGATGCTGATGAGCCGATCATCCGCATCAACACGCGCGGCAAGGTGTTCGCGGTGCCGACCTTCGATCTCCAAACACGTCCCACCCATCTCGCGGATGGCATCCACGACATCCTCGACACGCGCGTGACGTTCATCGAAATCGAGCCGCCGAGCGGTCGTGTTCCGTTTGGTACGGCTTATGTCGTGCGAACGACGGATGCGCAAGGGCAAGTTTCCGTCCGTCACTTCGATGCCAGCCTGACACGCATCGTAGCAGTCGTGCCCGCGGAGACAGTCTTCGAAGATTGGACGGACAGCATCACAATCACCCGACGCGGCACCGGAGTGTCCCCACGGAGTTCGGACTCGGTGTTCGCCGACGTTGACTCGTTGGCCGAGAGGCTCCGCTGATGGCGACGTAGGTCAGCCTTTCCAGGCTGACATGGTTGCTAGAGGCAGTTTCAAAACCAGCACGACGCGCAAGCGAGTGGTTGCTTTTACGGCGATTTGACCACTCGCTTGCGCTTCGTGCTAAGTTCTGCAACCGCTTCTAGGCTGGAGTCGAACTCGGCGAGCAGGTCAGGCTGAAAGCCTGACCTACGATCCGAAGTCTCCAAAGTCGCGGAGTTCATCTTCGAGCCGGCGACGAACTTTGGAACGGGCTTGCCGGACGGCACCGGGGGTCATTTTCAGCAATTGGCAGATCTCTTGTGGATCTTTTTGTTCGATGACCGTCAGCCAGAAGGCCATCCAAGTGCGTTCTTCAAAATCGGTTTTCATCAGGTCGAGAGCGCGGGTGAGGAGAGACTGTTTCGCTTCAGCGTCGGTGGACCAGTCTTCGTTCGCCAGTGGGTCGGGGAGTGCGTTCAACTGCTCTCGTGCCGACGATCCTCCCGCCGCCTCGAACTGCTTCGCCCGTCGGCGGTGAAAGTCCGCCAGCTTGCTCGACGTGATGGTTTGCAGCCATTTTAAGAAACTGTCGTTGGCTCCGTCCCGCCGAAACAAACCGATCGACTTCGCGACGGCCGCGAAGACCTCCTGAGCGACATCCTCGGCATCGGCAACGCTTAGGCCGGAGCGGATCACTCGACCGACCACGAACGGTCGGTAAATCGCCAAGAGACGCTGCCAGCCTTCGGGATCGCCTTGACGGACACGCGACAACAGCGTGCAGGAGGTCTTTGAAGGAAGACTCATGGAACAGTCCCTGGTTGATCTGAATGATTCGCTGCGACGCCGGAGCCGTGACCGCCAGAGAAAGGGAGATTCCGCAAAGACCAACGCGCAGAGGATTACTCGGATGGGGATAACTCTTGGTGCAGACGATTGCTCAACGCCACGAATGTCTCGACTTCCAACTGCTCGGCCCGGACTTCTGGCTTGATGCCCAACTCCGCAAGCACTCGGTCGATCGCGTCTCGATCGAGGCGGCCTTTGAGCGCCGAGCACAGTCCGACTCGCAAATGTTTGCGGCGCTGAGTGAAGACGTCGCGGACCAGTTCGTGGAAGAATGCCCGATCGGTGATCGCGGCTCGGCGAGCACGATCGGGGCGGATGCTGAGGATTGCGGAATCGACGTTCGGCCGGGGCCAAAAAACTTGTGGGCCGAGTTTTTTCAGCAGCTTGATCTGACATTGCGACTGCAACCAAATCGTCAACGCTCCGTAATTGCTGCCCGACTTCGGTTGAGCGGCCATGCGTTGAGCCAATTCAAGCTGAATGGTGACGACCATCGCGACCCACGGCAGTTCGCTGGCGACGAGATTCGAGATCACCGGCGTGGCCACGTCGTACGGCAGATTGGCGACCAGCTTCAGCTTGCGATCAGGGTCTTCGCGAAGCTTCTCTTCGACAACGGCCATCACGTCCGGGTTGAGGGTGTTCTTACTCTTAAGGGCGTCGGCATTGATCAGCGTCACGTTGCGCAGCCCGTCGAGCATCTGCTTGGCGAGACCGAACACGTTCTCGTCGTACTCGACGGTGACCACGGCGGCGGCTTCGCGAGCCAGAAACGTCGTCAGGCCGCCGGTCCCCGTGCCGACCTCCAGAACAACGTCATCGGGACCGATGAAGGCTTGGTCCGCGACGTACCGCACGATGTTGAGGTCGATCAGAAAATTCTGTCCCAGATCTCCGCGCGGGAAGAACCCGTGCTGAGAAAACAGCCTCGTCAGATGCGTGCGTGTTTGGCGGTCGGCTTCGTTCATTGTGATCCCTCCGGCCGTAAGCCGTGGGCAGATCGCCGATGGCCGTCATCCTTCACATCAAAAGTGTCGCAGAGAGCAATCATGTTGTCCGTCGAGAATCTTCCGGCAGGAGTTTGTGATAACAGCCGACAGCCTTTAGCCAACGGCCCTCAGCTTTCAATTTCGTGGCGCAAGCAACTTCGCGACGTACTTTGCCAAGACGTCGGTTTCGATGTTGACCTCGTCGCCGACTTTTCGCCGGCCGAGTGTCGTGACCGCCAGCGTGTGTGGGATCAGCATGATTTGAAAGCGGGTGTCCGTGACACGAACCAAGGTCAGGCTGATGCCGTCGACGGCCACGGAACCCTTCTCGACCATCTGAGCCGCAAGCGATGCCGGCACCTCAAACGTGTAGTCGGCAAACTCGGTGCGTGAATCAATCGCGGCGACTCGGCCGATGCCGTCGATGTGCCCTTGCACGATATGCCCGCCGAAGCGGCCTGCGGCTGGCATCGCGCGTTCGAGGTTCACGGCATCGCCAACGCTCAGTCGGCCAAGATTGGTTTTTGCCAGCGTTTCGTGTCCGGCTTGAAAGCTCCACAACACGCCATCGGCCGCGACGACCGTCAGGCAGCAGCCGTTGATCGCCACGCTTTCACCGAGCCGTTTGCTCGGCGAGTTGCCTTCCAGAAATTCTGGCGGCACTTCCACGACCAGCCGCTTCGCATCCCCTTCCGCGGTGAGCGAGCGCACGGTTCCCAGAGCTTCCACCAATCCCGTAAACATCAGGCATCGTCCATGTCGTGATCGAGATCAGCAGGCTCGATGGGCTTCGGGCGATCATTGTTCCAACCCGTCGCTGGTGACGGTGTCCCACCGACGGCTGCTGGCTGTGGATGACCTCGATACCACCAGCGCATTACCGATTCGTTCCACAACGCTTTCACTGGAGCACCGAACGCAAACCAGCAGCAGAACAGCGGCACCAACACCTGCCACATCACGGACATCACCGCGATCGCGAAGACCACCTGGATCAGGTGATGCCGAGGCCGCTTGCCGCGCACCAGTTGATTGAAGAGATGTGCGTAACGGATTCGCGAGACCATCAAACAGGCAACCGCCAGTGTGATGAACGGCAGCAAATTGGCGGTCCAGGTATCAAGAATCGTCGCCACCTTCTCCCAAAGTTTTTCATTGGCCGCGTCTTCCAAGTGACGGAATCCAAACGCCATGATCGGAAAACTGGCGACTGTTCCCGCCGCCGCCGGTGACGGCAGGCCGCTGAAGGAATCGTGAGCATCATCCTCGTCGGTTTCGACATTGAATCGTGCCAGTCGCAGGACCGTGCAGGCGACGTACAACGCCGCGATCCACCACAAGAAGCGCAAGTGCAGCAGATCTCGCGACTGAGAGAATTGCAGCATCAGAAACGCCGGAGCCGCTCCGAAACTGATCGCATCGCACAGCGAGTCGAGCTGCGCTCCAAACTCGCTGGTCTGTTTTGTCAGTCGAGCCGCACTGCCGTCGAGGGCATCGAAGACCATCGCTAAAAAAATCAGGCAGGAGGCGATGAACAACGACAGCTTTGGATCGCCGCCCGACCATTTCGCGGCGAACGTGATCGCCCCGAACCCACATGCTGCGTTGCCCAGCGTCAGCATCGTCGGCAACACAGCAAAAACTTTTTCGCGTCGGTTCATGTGCAATACTCCGCCAGGATCGAAGTGCCGGCTTTCACTTTGTCGCCGAGTTGAACTCGCAGCTTCAACGCCGCCTCGCGCGGCAGGACCAGTTCGGTGCGTGAGCCCAATTTGATCATCCCGAACTGCTCGCCACGAGCCAACAGGTCTCCCGGTTTCAGCCAGCAGACAATTCGCCGAGCAATCGCCCCCGTGATTTGTCGGACAATGTACCGCCGAAACGGGTACTCCGATTCCTGCATCCGCACGGCGAGCTGTTCGTTCTCGCGAGCCGACTCCGGCCGCAACGCATTCAAATACTTGCCGGGGCGGTAACGCAACCCGATGACTCGCCCAGCCACGTGAGCTCGATTGATGTGGACGTTGAAGATCGACAAGAAGATGCCGATCTGCACGGCCGGCCCGCCGAGGAATTCGTCATGTTCGATTTCCTCAATCGCCACGATCTTCCCGTCAGCCGGTGACACGATTAACCCCGGAGCCGCCGGAATGGCTCGCGGAGGATTCCGAAAGAACCACACGATCAACAGTCCGATCACCGTCAGCGTGGTGACGCCCAGCCAAGCGATGATCCTCGCCGGGGTTGGGAGAGTTGCCGAGCATGGACAGGTCAGCCAACAGGTCAGGGCGGTCGCCGGACCAAACGTGATCAGCGAGAACACGAACAATTCACACAAGCCGGTCCGAGCAAACGGGATCTTGTCTCGCCAGCGAAACGGGTCATCGGCCGGCTCCCAGTAATAGCCACCTTGATTGCGAAAGAACTTCACGTCGCGCGGGTCGAGCACCTCGTGTGGGCAACCGTTGAAGTCCCCTTTCCGAAGCTCCGCCATGCGGCGAACGTAGCCGCGACGAAACGTCTTCAGCCACCAGCGACGGACATGTCCCCAGGCGAGTTCCAAATGGCAAATGACGCCGCCCCCCGGCTGAATCCATTTCAGTTGCGGGTCCATCGGTTCTAGCGGCAGAGGCTCGGAAGGGAGCGAGCGAGGCGAATCAGAGGCGGGCTGAGTCATGCGTGAACGGGACCGTCATCGTGAGAGAACTGTGAATTAGGAACGCTTCTTGGTCAACAACTTCTTGAGGTCCGGAAGTTTCGCACCCGCGATGACTGCTCGTTGCACTTCTTGGAGCAGATTGTCGTCCTCAATTTTGCGAAGCGAATTCAGGAGCGGTTTGGCCTCGTCGCCAAATTTGAATTCGAGGCTCAGACCGACCGCCTCCAACAATCCGGCATGACGGCCTTCCTGTCGGCCTTCTTCTCGGCCTTCTTCTCGGCCTTGGACGCGGCCGCGTTCGATCGCATTGCGTTCGATGCTGGTGACGTATTTCATGTTCGTTTCCTTCTCAAATTCCTCGACGTCATTTTCAAATTGGATCGACAAGTCACTCGGCAATTCCATCATCCAGTCAATGACTCGAAAGAGTTCGATCACATCCTGGCGTTGAAAGCCTCCCGCGTACAGGCTTTTGACGATCTGGATCTTCCAACGTTTTCGAGCTTTCGGGTTCTTTTGTGTTTCCATCGTCCGCAGATGAGCGATTGTCAGCACCGCGAACGGATTGTTGTCAGCCTGAAGTTTGGCAAGGTTCGAGCGATAGTCACTCAGTTTGACGATCGGAAACTCAAATCGAATCTGGCATCCCAGCAGTTCATAGCCAAATGAATTGGGACGCCAGCGAGATTGCGAATCCGTCAGCACGGCCATCGACGCCACTCGCCGGTGGTAGCGATCGAACAACCGGTAATTGCAGACATACATTCGTTCGGAAAAATCTGGTTCGGAGGCTCCTTGAATTTCGACGTGGACCAGCACCCATTCCTCGCGGCCATCGAGTAATCGGACACGGACCAGTTTATCGACAATCCGGCGTTTCTGCCGGGAGTTGCGAACGACTCGTTGTAACTCCTTGTCCAAGAACTCGACCGGCTTTGACCAGTCGATCTGCCGATGGGCGTCAGGGAAATAGAACTTCACGAACGACTCGAAATACCGTTCGAGAACTTCCTTCCAAGGGCTATCGAAATCGTTCATGGCTCGGTCAGAAGGAGAGAATCACCTCATTCAACGGTCGAACGCGGCGGAGGAGTCTATCGCCAGGCAATGTGAAGTCGAATGAAACTCCAGAAGGCCCGTAGCCGACGGTGGCAACTCCGCGAGCTGTCTGACACACTCCCCGCCGTGAATGTCCGCGAATGTCGCGGCGAAATGATCTGATTCGGTTTGAGGATAACGAACGATGAGTGTGGAAATTGCAGCCGTGCGTGCTCGCGAGATTCTCGACAGCCGCGGCAATCCGACGGTGGAAGTGGATATCGAAACGGAAGACGGACATCGCGGCCGAGCGGCCGTTCCCAGCGGAGCCAGCACCGGCTCGCACGAAGCGATTGAACTTCGCGACACGAACGACAAGAGCCGGTATCTCGGCAAGGGAGTGTTGCAAGCGGTCGAAAACGTCAACGTGAAGATCGCCAATGAGCTGATCGGTCTCGACGTCTGCGACCAAGCGTTGATCGATCACGCGATGCTGGAACTCGACGGCACCGAGAACAAAAGCAAGCTCGGCGCGAACGCGATGCTGGCCTGCTCGCTGGCGGCGGCGGATGCGGCGGCTCAGGTCAGTTTCCTGCCGTTGTTCCGTTATCTCGGTGGCGTCGGTGCGAATCGGCTGCCGGCTCCGATGATGAACATCATCAACGGCGGAGCTCACGCCAACAACGGCATCGACTTCCAAGAGTTCATGATCTTCCCGCTCGGCTTTGATTCGTTCAGCGACGGTTTGCGAGCCGGCGTGGAAGTCTTCCATCACCTCAAGAAGGTGCTGCACGACAAGCACATGAGCACTGCCGTCGGTGACGAAGGGGGCTTCGCTCCCGACATCAAGTCGACGAAGGAAGCGCTCGATACGATTCTGAGCGCGATCGAGAAGGCCGGTTACAAGCCGGGCGAGGAGATCAAGATCGCCCTCGATTGTGCCGCGACCGAGTTCTACAAAAACGGCAAGTACGAGATCGAAGGGAAGAAACTGTCGTCGGCCGAGATGGTCGACTTCCTGGCGGACCTCGTCGAGAATTATCCGATCTGCTCAGTCGAAGACGGTTGTGCTGAGGACGACTGGGATGGTTGGAAGTTGCTCACCGACAAGGTGGGGATGCGTTGCCAACTGGTCGGCGACGACTTGTTCGTCACGAACTCGCAGCGTCTGGCGAAGGGCATTGAGTTGGGCGTTGCGAACAGCATCCTCGTGAAGGTCAACCAAATCGGTACGCTCACCGAGACCATTGAGGCTGTGCAACTCGCTCACGGCAGCGGTTACACAGCGGTGATGAGTCATCGATCTGGCGAGACCGAGAACACGTTCATCGCCGACTTGGCGGTGGCGCTCGGCACCGGCCAGATCAAGACCGGTTCGGCCAGCCGCACGGATCGAATTTGCAAGTACAACCAATTGCTCCGCATCGAAGAGATCCTCGGCCCGGCCGCTCAATACGGCGGGACGATTTGATCGTGAGCATCGGTTGAGATTTTTAACGAACCCAGGCCGGAGCCTTAAAAAGCTCCGGCCTGTTTCGTTTCAGCGGGAATACTCAATACACAACCAAACTTGGCGAACCGGAGGGCGTCAGCCCCCGGACTCAGAGCCAGTTGTAAATCGTCCGGGGGCTGACGCCCTCCGGCTCAC
>CAMDPX010000305.1 GCA_945905295.1 Planctomyces sp. SH-PL62
AACATCGCCCAACAAAAAAAACTCCCGATCCGTCCTCACCGCAGCTATCCCAGACAAGCTCTCCCAAAACGTTCAAAATCCACCAGTGGAACTCGAAAGACCAAACCCAATGCGACAAAGTAAGTGCCATTGGGCTGACGCCGCCCCGCTCGCCTGTCGCATTCGTGGCCAAGCGCGATCACTGCTCTTCGCTGCGTCTTTCGGCGGCGAAGCGTTCTTTTTCCTTGGCCTCGGCATCGCGGGCGGCGGCGGCCTTGCGGTACTGCTGCCAGCCGGTCATGAGCAAGTCGATGGACTTGGCCATCTCTTTGAGCGCCTCAGGCGATTGCTTGCTGTCGAGCGCCGCTTTCGCCGCAGCGCTGGCGGTGTCGCAGGCGACAGCATCCACCGGCCATTTTTCCGTAGTGGCCGACTGCTGCATGTCGGACTGGCACTTGCCCAGCGCGGCCATCACGTCCGGCGTCAGTTTGGCCGAGGCCGTGCGATACGCCTTCGACATCACGGTCGATTCCACTTTCGCCGACAGTTCGTCCATTCGCGAGCGAGCCTGCTTCCGCCAGAACACCAGTGCAACCACGAACGCCATCAGCGACAGCACCGCTAACGCCACTCCCCGTTCGCGTTCTGCTTCCTGCAACATCGCGTACACGAGGCCAAGCACGAACGTGAGTCCTGACGCCCACATCCCGGCCAGCCACAACCCACGACTCAATTGATCCGGTTGGGGCTCGTCATGGGGATTTT
Organism: Planctomyces sp. SH-PL62; assembly: GCA_945905295.1. Lineage (GTDB taxonomy): Bacteria > Planctomycetota > Planctomycetia > Planctomycetales > Planctomycetaceae > SXKJ01. The sequence goes on from CAMDPX010000305.1 coordinate 745, forward strand.
CATCCGACAGCGGCGGCATCCCCTCGGGCAGCGGGCCAACTTGCGCGATGATCACGGTGATGTTGTCCGTCCCACCACGCTGATTCGCGAGATTGACCAACAGCCGGCACGCTTCCGTCGGCGGCAGGTGTTTGACGATTGCTCCGATCTCCGCGTCTTTGACCAAGCCGGTCAAACCATCCGAGCACAACAAGAAGATGTCTCCAGGCCAGATGGGAAACGGGCCTTCCACTTCCGGCTCGACTTCTGGTTCCGGGCCCACCGACCGGGTGATGACGTGTTTGATTTCCGGCAACAATTGATCGTTCGCTTTAATGCGACCGTGACGGATCAGCTCCCATTCCAAACTGTGGTCGAAGGTGAGCTGATCAATCTGCTCGCGGCGGACGCGGTACAGACGGCTGTCGCCGACATGCCCGGCGACCGCCCCCTGCGGTCCCAACGCCAAGGTCACGCAGGTCGTCCCCATGCGATTGAAGTCAATGTTTTGCGAACCCTTTTCATGCACCGCCGTATTGGCTTCGACAATCGCAGCGTTGAGCGCCGTCGGCATGTCGTCGATGCAGTTCTTGAAATACGAGTGCGGGATCGTGTCGACCGCGATCTTGCTGGCCAACTCCCCCACGGCATGGCCCCCCATGCCGTCGGCCACAAGGAAGAGATGCCCGCGGATCTGAAACGTCTCCGCGTCGGGGCTGAACATCACCGCGTGCGAGTCTTGGTTGTTACGGCGGCGAAAGCCCACATCGCTCAGCGACGCATATTGGACTTTCTGCTCCCAACGCATGGCGGACTCCCCTGGCGTTCGAGACTCCTCGCGACCGCCAACCAGCACCGGCACCAACGTCCGGCAAGCCGAAATCATCTTAGCCGTGGATACCTCGCACGGCCAATCAATGAGACAGGCGAGCGGGGCGGCGTCAGCCCCCCGGTCAAGCGTCGCGGCAAAGCCGCAACTTATCGTAGGACGGACAACCCTGTCCGTCGGCAAGACGGACAGGATTGTCCGTCCTACTACGGCCCGGCATGCGCTTCCGACCGCAAGTTATTCGCTCGATCGCGCAAGCCCTGCGTCGAAGGCACGGTCGGGCTGGGCTGCAATTGGTAATTGAACTCGTGGCGGTTCGTCAGTTGGAACGGCAGCAGGTTGTCCGAGAAGAAGTCGATCGGAGGGATTTGGTACCACGGTGCCGGAACCGCCTGCATCGTCTTCAGCGTGTCATAACCATCCTTCTGCACCACCACTTCGTGCGTGCCGTAATGCGTGAAGTCCACCGACGTCGGCGTCTCCCCCACTTCTTCACCGTCCAGCAACACCCGCGCGCCGGGCGGATTCGAATTGACCGTCAACCGCCGATGCACACAACCGGGAAGACTCCCCACCAATGCCATGACCACGACCAGCAGGCGAAGGCCCGAAGGACCAAGCCAACAACTCGCGATTTGCAATTTGCAATTTGCAATTTGCATTTTGAGATTTGAAATTTGAGATTTGAGATTTGAAATGTGACACCTCACTTCAGCATCTTAGGAATCGCGAGGTTCGACTTCTCAGAAACACGTTTACCAGCCGTCGGCGACGCGGTATTCGTCTCTTCGGATCGCAGTCGACGCGGTTCCCCTTCACCGGCGTCCTTCACGCCGCTGCTGCCACGAATGGCCCCGCTCACGCCGAGCAGTTCCGGATGACGAGCGACTTTGTCCGTAAAGATATGCGCGTCACGAACGATCGGCTCCAGATTGTTGAGCAGGATCGACAGCGATTCCGCCGAGCGGTTGAGATTTCGATACAGCTCAGGATCGGACGCGAGCTTTCGCAGCGAACCATCTTCCTTCGCCGCCAGCTTCGAGAGCACGGCTAACTCGGACGACAGCGTGTCGAGGTTGGTCAGGGTGCGATCCAACTTGGCCATGATCGGCCCGGCGGATTTCGAGAGCGGATCGGTCACGTCTTGCAGATTATCAAAATTCTTCTGAGCCGATTCGAGCGTTCGCCGAGCCAGCGTGATGGTCTGCCGAGTTTCGTTGGCCAACTCCGGCAGCGCGGCCAGCGTTTGTCGCAAATTGTCCTGTGTCTTCGGATCGGCAAACACTTTGTTAGTCGACTGCACGGTCCGCTTGGCTTCTTGCATCGTGATCGTGAATTCGTCCAGCGCGACGGCCGCCCGTTCGATGACCACGTTCAAGTTGCCCCGATTCGTATCCATCAGCCCGTTGATGTTCTCGCCGACCTTCCGCCATTCGGCACTGGTCTGCTCGAACGACGCCACTGTCAGCGTGAGCTTCGAGTCCAACCGATTCACAATCGTCAGCGGATCAAGCGGCATCTGTCCTTCGAGCAACGTTCCCGGTTCAAGTCGCTCCTTCTTGGTCCCTGGCGTGAACTCAATCACCGAATCCCCCAGCAGCGAGGTGGCCAACATTGCCTTGGCATCGGCTCGCAGTGGATAGCGTTCCTGAATGTCGATGATCACGCCCACGCCGCCGCGAGTCTCATCGAGTGCCAACTCGCGAACCTCGCCGATCGTCAGCCCGCTCATCCGCACCGGCGATCCCGCATGCACGCCGGGCACCGATTCAAAATGCACTGCCAGTTGATACGACTTCCGCCACAACGAAGACAGCTCCCCAAATTGAAACACCATCGCCCCAATCAGGACAAAGGCGGCCATGACGAAGAGTCCCACTCGGAATTGCAGTTGGCGGTCAGTCATAGTTGTAGGTCAGCCTTTCCAGGCTGATCCTTTCGGTCTCATCGTTGCATTGGTCAGGCTGGAAAGCCTGACCTACGCCGCCGCGAGTTCCTGCAATCGCTCGCGGGCTTGCCCGTGAACGAACTGCGAGACGCGCGGATCGGAAGTGGAAAATGCTTCGGCAGCCGTGCCGTCGAAGACGATCTGAGGTTCGTCCGGCTGAAGCCGGCTCAACGGATACAACATCACGACACGATCGGCCACTTTGCGAACCGTGGACATCTCATGCGTGACGACAATGCTGGTCACAGGCTGACGCTCGCTCGTCCGCAAGATCAGCTCGTTAATGATGTCGGTCATGATCGGATCGAGTCCGGTGGTCGGCTCGTCGTACAAGACGATCTCCGGATTGAGCGCGAGTGCGCGGGCCAGACCCACTCGTTTCTTCATCCCGCCCGACAACTCCGCCGGCTTCTTGCTGGCGGCCGTCATCGGCAAGCCGACGTCCTTCAGCCGATCATGGACGATCTGGGTGATCTGTGCGTCGCTCATCTGCGTGTTCTGCCGCAGACCAAACGCGACATTTTCAAGCACGGTCATGCTGTCGAACAACGCCGCACTCTGAAACAGATATCCGAACTTCAGCCGGTCCCGATGAATATCGAGCTCGGCCCGCTGCTTCAGAGATTTGCCGAACCAGCACACGTCGCCGCGCGACGGTTCGAGCATCTTCATCATGATTTTCAGCATCACGCTTTTGCCGCAACCCGATTCACCGATGATCGCCAACGTCTCGCCTCGCTGCACCGTCAACGAAATGTCCCGCAACACGGTCTGTGTCCCAAATGCACGCGACACGCCGCGCAGCTCAATCACCGGCTCGCCGAATGCGGCGGCTGACAAATCGAAATGTGAGAAATCAATGCTCATGAGTTGAGTGCATCCGTACCGCGCCCGTCAGGAAGCGGCCCGCTGTGATCGCTCGTAATCGGCCGCTCCCTCACGGTCGCGGTACTGCTGTGTCCTCTGACTAGAACAACGAAATCGGGTCCGGCCACAAGACGTAGTACAGCCCGCTCTGGAACACACCCAGGAAAAAGTCCAACACCAGAATCGCAATAAACGACCATACGAACGAACGGGTCGAGGCTTGGCCGACCCCTTCGGCTCCGGCTCCACAATGAAAACCCTGGTAACACGAGACCAGCGCGATCGCTCCGCCAAAGAAAAAGCTCTTCGTCAGGCCGCACTGCACGTCGTAGATCGCGATGAACTCCTTCGAGTGCAGCCACCAATAAAAGCTGTCGATCCCCAACACCTGCGAGCCGATCATCCAGCCGCCCAGAATCCCAATCGCATCGGCGATCGCCGTCAGCAGCGGGATCAACAGGAAGCAGGCGAGGAAGCGCGGCACGACTAAGTATTGAATCGGATTCGCTCCGAGCGCTTTGAGCGCGTCGATCTGTTCGGTGACGCGCATCGTGCCGAGTTCCGCCGCCATCGCCGAACCAACTCGCCCCGCCAGCATCACCGCCGCGAGCGTCGGCCCCAACTCGCGCACCAGCGAAGCGTTAATCGCCGCGCCGAGCTTCGTCTCCATGTGCAGGAAGTGAAACTGGTCATACGCCTGAATGGCCAAGACCATTCCGATGAATAACCCCGTGACTCCCACGACGGGTATCGACCGCACGCCGATTTCATAAAACGTCTGCGTCATGACGCCGCGTCGAGGCAACCCCGTGAGTATCAGACGCACGACCTGCGCGCCAAACAACGCGAGATCGCCGACAGCAACGGTCATTTCCACGACCGTCTGGCCAAGCTGATGCACCAGAGTATTTGTCGGCTTCAATGCCGGAACCGAGGCCATCCGTGGCCGCTCGCTGTGAGAGTTAGATCAATCGACTGGTCGAGGCACACAATCTCCCCGACACAAGGGGCGGGACGTTAGCCAATACCCGACAAACGTGGCGAGACCAGTCGTAGCGACAGGCGGCTCGCCTGTCGAAAGCACAGGCGAGCCGCCCGTGCCTACAGCCACTTCGGCTCGAAGCCCTTGCGATACGGCTTCGTCAGCAAACCATTCGCTTTCGCGTTGTTCGCAAACGTCGCCTCGGCCGCGTTCCAGCGCAGCGTTTGCGCGGGCAAACGAATCGCAATCGTGCCCAACAGCACCGTCTCGGTCAGCGGGGCGGAATAGTCAAACAGGGAAGTCGTCTGACCTTCGCCTCGGCAAGCGTCCGCCCAGGTGACGTAATGGTCGCGAGCGGGAACTTTCTCGTACTTGAAATCTACGAACTTCTCTTCCGGGAAAAGCTTCGGAGGCGCAACGTGCGGAATCAGCAGCGAGCCTTTCTCGCCCACGAGCACCGAACCCGATCCGGGCAGTTGGAATTCAGCCGGCACCCCGACAAGGTCGTTCGCCGGCTTGTGGCCTTCACCGTCGAACCATGTCACAGTGATCGGCTTGCCGCCGGTCAACTCCGTGCCGGGGAACTCGTAGATGACCGTTGACCATCTCGTCCAAACTTCTTTGTTGATCTTCGGAGCATCGCCGAACACGCTGGTCGGCGACGTCAGCTTTAACGCCATGAAGACCGGATCGAGAATGTGGCAGCCGAAATCGCCAAGTTGTCCGTTCGAGTAATCCTGCCACGCCCGCCAGTTGAACGAGTGGTAGATTTTGTTCTTGAACGGTCGCGGCGGGGCGACTCCGAGCCATTCGTCCCAATGCACGGTCGACGGCAACGGATCTTCGCCAGCCGGGCGGTCATCGGCGAGCATCCAGCCCATCGCGCCGCTTTGCCACGAGAAGACTTCTTTGACTTTTCCGATCGCCCCGTCATGCACCAGCTTGACCGCCGTGCGATAGAACTCGTGCGACTGAATTTGATTCCCCATCTGCGTGACGACGTTGTACTTCTTCGCCGCCAGCCGCATCTGCCGAGCCTCATGCACCGTGTGCGTCAGCGGCTTCTGACAATGCACATGCTTGCCAAGCTGCATCGCCGGCAACGAAATCGGAGCGTGCATGTGATCCGGAGTCGAAACGATGATCGCATCGAACGTCTTCGCGTTCGCGTCTTCCAGCAGCTTGCGATAGTCGAAGAACTTCTTCGCGGACGGATACTTCTCGGCCGCTCGGCCCAGATGGTTCGTCGTCTCATCAATGTCGCACAGCGCGACAACATTCACATGCGGACTCTTCGCCGTCTCGGTGAGGTCCGACCAGCCTTTGCCTCCCGGCCCCACGGACGCGATGTTGAGCTTTCCGTTCGCGCCGTACACGCGATTCCAACTGGCGGCGGTGAACGCAGCCGAGGCTCCGGCAATAGCGCTGTGCTTCAGAAAATCACGACGAGTGGATCGAGCGGTCATCGGAAGACTCCTTTTCAAAGAAGACGCGATTACGACTTGGCCGCCTCAGCCGGAGCGGCTGGTGGCGGATCGGCTTTGAACTCGCAGACGACGATCTTGTGGTGGCCGACGGCGAACAACGTATCGCACGCCTCGTTCAACGCCAACTGGTGGACGTGCATCGGCAGCTTGTCTTGATGAATCACTTTGCCGGTTTCGGGACTGACAAACGTGACAAACCCATCGCCGGCCCCGCCCGAACTCAGCAGCCATTGTCCGGCAGGATCGAACGCGAGGTCTTCGACCAACGCCTTGAACTTGTCGTTGTTGAGTTCATGTTTCCGCTCACCCTTTTGCCAGTCGAAGATTTCGACCCGAGCCGGCGCGTCGAGGTGGTCGATGTTCCCAATCTGCCCGATGCCGCCAACCGCCAGCAGCTTGTTGTCCGGTGAAAACGCGAGCGATCGGATACCGCCGATCGAATGCCGCCGCTGACGCGGATCCCAAGTGTAAAGCCCCGGAGCTTCGACCGTCCCGACCTTCGAGCCACTCGTCGCTTCCCAAATGGCGACGTGCCCGACCTTGTCGCCAGTCGCGATGAACTTACCGTCGGCCGAGAACGCGACCGCGTGCAACATGCTGGGAAAATCGTGAGGCGTCATCGGCTTGTGATCGGAGAACTGCCGCAGCATCTCACCCGTCTCGGCGTTCCACAGCTTGCACTGCATATCGTCGGCGACGCTGACAATCGTCTTACCGTCGGGGCTGATGATGAGCCGCCGAATCCACAACTCATGAGCTTTCACCTTGCGCGTCGGTTCGCGCTTCTCGACATCCCACCAAATGAGTTGTCCGTCGTAGCTGCCGGAGACGGCGATGTTCGGCGCGGTCAGTACGACACCGGTGACGTAGCTCTGATGCCCTTCACCGCCGAACGCCGTCGGTTGCGGCTTCTCGGCGAAGACATCGATCTCGTGCAGCTTGAAGTCCGAACTGCCGAAGATCAGCCGTCCGGAATTCGGCACTCGCGCGACGCACATCGCGATCGACGGGATGCCGATGTCTTTGGTCTTCTGCAACTTGGTCGGGTCAGCAGGCATGTTGGACCTTCTCATTTCTTCCGGCCGATCGCCGTCAGCCGATCACCGACAGCCGCGATACCGTTTTTATTTTATTCGCAAGAATGGTATCACGGCTGTCGGCGATCGGCATTCGGCGAACGGCCGGACTACAACAAAACATCCTTGATCGGCTTCGATCCGAAGTCCGAAAGCGGGATCGGCCGAGCACCGACCATGTATTCCTTCAACGGGTCGATACCGAGCGCGGACAGGATCGTCGCGAACAAGTCACCGGCTCCGACTTCGCCGTCGGCGACCTTGTGGCCGTCTTCGTCGGTCTTGCCGAAGCACGCTCCGCCACGCACGCCGCAACCGGAGAGCGTGGCGCTCCAGGCGGCGGCGAAGTGATCGCGGCCGAGACTCGAATTGATCTGCGGAGTGCGGCCGAACTCGCCGAAGGTCAGGACCAGCGTGTGCTCCAGCAGCCCACGCTCTTTCAGATCGTCGAGCAGCGCCGCCATCGAGTGATCGAGATCCGCGCACAACTCGCGATGCGTCTCGAAATTCTCGCCGTGACTGTCCCACCACGCGCGTGCCACTTTCACGAACGGCACGCCTGCCTCAACCAACCGCCGAGCGATCAAGCACTGCTGACCGAACTGCGTCGGCCCGTACTTCGCGCGCATCTCGGCCGGCTCTTGTTCGATGTCGAACAGCTTCTCGCTGGCCATCAGCCCGCGCACGCGCTGATACGCCTGCGTGTGACTGCCGAGCGAATCGCTGTGCCGGTTCTGAGTGAACTTCTTTGCCAGCAAGTCTCGCAGAGCCAATCGATCCTGATGATCGAGGTCACTGACTGACTCTAAGCGGCGGATGTTTTCCGGTTGCATCGACTCGGACAGAAACATCGGAGCGTATCGCGAACCGAGAAATCCGCTGGTCCCTTTGCGGCGGCCTTCGGTGGACGTGTACATCGACACGTAATCGGGAACCGCGCTATCGAGCCGGCCAAGTTCCTTCGCGCAGATCGCACCGAGATCGGGATACTCGATGCCGGGGTCTTTGATGCGTCCCGTCTCCATGATCGTGGCACCACCGCCGTGATCCGCGTTCTTTGTATTGAGCGACCGAACAATCGCCGTCGTCTGCTGAATTCGAGCGGCCATCTTCGGCAGCAGTTCGCTGATATGAACTCCGGTCGCCGAGGTCGGGATCGCTCGATACGGCCCACCGGTCGGACGTCCCGGTTTTGGATCAAACGTCTCCAATTGACTAGCGCCTCCGGCCAGCCAGAGCAGGATGACGCGCTTCCCCTGCTTCTTGACCTCATCGGCCCAGGACGACTGCCGCAGCAGGTCGAGCCGAGTCATGTCGGAGGCGAACGTTCCGGCCGTGCCGAGCGCCGCGGCGTTCAAGAATCCACGTCGAGAAAGAGTCATCGCTCATTCCTTATACCAGAGATACTCGCAACCCCAACCGAGCTTGCCTCGGTGGATTCGGGCCTCTGCACTACGCGACGTTTCACTCGGAATCATGAGCGACGTAGTGCAAAAGCCCGCTAACCACCGAGGCAAGGGGCCTGTCGGTTTAATCGAAAAGAAGCCCTGTTCAGTACATTTACACTAATTTGAATTTGGCACTTTAAGCGTCCGAATGACATTTTTTTGAAGTGACCTGCAATTTGGACGCTTATACGCGAACACGCTTCGAT
>CAMDPX010000306.1 GCA_945905295.1 Planctomyces sp. SH-PL62
GAGAACGTCTGGCTGATGAAGCTTGTTCGCTGCCGCGAGTTCCGTGAGTCGATCGTCGGGCATGGAATTCCAGAAGAAGTACGACAGGCGGGATGCGAGGGCGTAGTCGTCAATGTAGGTTGGGACTCCGTCCCGACCCTTCCCGTCAGTGTTATTCTTCGCCGAACCGGAATTCCGCGAGGCGTCTGAAACGCTGGTCGGGACAGAGTCCCAACCTACGTGATACAGAAAATCGGGCGAGCATAGTGCCGCTTGATAGGCCCAACGCATCGCCGTCTCGAAGCAGTCACCGGCCTTGAGTCGCTCAGTCACCTGAGTGACATAAGCCTGTCGCACGTCATTCGCCACCGGACGCCGAAACGCCTTCGGCAAGAAGTTCGCGAGCAAGCGATCGGCAACGGCCAGTGGCTGATCACCCTGAACCGTCCAGATTCCCGGAACCGGTTCGACTCGATTGATCGAGCCGATGATTTCCTGTCTGAGCTGTTTCCGTTTCGGAGGGGCGATCCCTGGATGCTCGGCCGGTTTGAATTCGACGAGCGGCAAGTCTGCGAAGAGCACTTGATGACTGCGCGGCGGCCAAACGTCATGCAGCGGACCTTCGACATCCAGCCAATCGCAGGCGACGCCCGGGCCGGTGAACGCCATCGCTCGGCCCTTGCGGTTGTAGTTGTGGACCGGCGCTAACGAGGCCGCGTTGAAACCGAGCGTCTCCTTGTAATTCAGCCAGGTGACGAACTCATGTACCTTCGCGTTGTCCGGCGGAGCGTCCAGGTAGCTCAGCACGTAGCTCGGATGTCCGCCGCCGCGGCCGTTCTCGGTCAGTTGCACGATCGAGAGCCGAGCCGCCTCTGTGCCACGCGCCGGCATGACCTTTCCCTTGTCCCAACCGAAGCCCCAGAACGACGCCCGGATGCGATAACGGCCGGGATAGAGCGTCGCGAATTCTTGGAAGTCCGGGTTGAAGGACTCGTCCTCATGCCGAAACAAACCGACGCTGCTTTCATTGCTGAAGGACTGCATGCGGTTGTGAGCCCCATGATCGAGATGCCCCTGCTCGCCGGCCGGCGGAAAATTCGGATCCGGTCGCTTGTCCTTCAGCAAGACTCCGTCGCCGTTCAAGAGGATGACTTGCACGATGTATTGGCTGGCGAGCGAAATGCGTTGCTTCAGCGACTTCGGCGGCTGAGGCTGAGTGGCGATGGCCAAGTTCAACGCATGGTCGGCCGCCTCGACATACTTGGCCAGGTTGACGTGCGAGATATCGAGCGCGTCGCTGTTCTTATCGAAGCCATGCGCCGATCCATCCGCTGGCAAGTCCCCCTGCAAAGCGATGCCCGGCATGTCGAACAAGTCGCGAATCGTGTTTTCATATTCGGCGCGCGTGAGCCGGCGCACTCCAGTCCTCGGCTCGCTACCGAGCTTGTCTTGCTCAGCCTTGATGAGCGACGTGCTCAGCCACTTGATCGCAGCATCTTTGTCAGCAACCGGTGGCCGGGCTTGCTGCTTGGGCGGCATTTCACCGGACTCGATGCGATCATGGATCTTGACCCACGTCGCAAAGTTGTCGGTGTTCGACAGTTCGACTTTGAGCGAGGTCAGATCAAGACCGCCTTGCTTCGAGTCTGCGTCGTGGCACTCGTAGCAATGCTGCTTAAAGAAGGCTTCCGTCGACTGCCCGAAAGCCGCGGAAGTGGCTGAAGCGAACAACGCGAACGATAGAACAGACAGGAAACGGCACATTGCGTGTGATCCAAAGAGTCAAAGTCCGAGTTAAGGAGCTTGCGCCCATACGGGCAGGGCTTCTTTTACCGCAACACCTCACCGATCAGAACCATGCGAAGACAGGCAAAGGTTCGAGCAACCGGTGATTGAACATCCGGTGAAGAAGATCGGGCATCGGTTTGTTCCGATTGTTACTGGCGTTTGCTGACGTGAAGTCGATACGGATGCGTGTGGCCGCCGAGGTCGTTGGCGTCTTGCACGACCAAGAAGAACTTTCCGCTGCTGGGGAGCGTGACTTCCAGCCGAGCGTCTCGCCGGGACCAGTCGCTTGTTGGCGATTTCTCCTCGACGTCGGCGTTCGAAAGATCGTCAGCCGTATCGATCCACTGTCGTCGCGCATCGAAGAGCGAGAGCGTCGCATCGAGCGCCGAGCCTCGTCGCGCGGCGAGCACTTCACAAATGAGTTTGTCTCCCGCCTGGCCGTCGAACCGAAACACATCGACATTCTGCGGTTGATGCAGAGTCCCTTCGAGCGTCTCGCCGATGTGGATGGCCTGAGCTTGTGCGAAGCCGTCATTGGGCTCCTTCTCGGCCGTGAGCGGTCGCGCATCAACGAAGAGTTTGAAGACGGCGCTCCGTCCGGTGTCGGTGATCGCGACCAATTCGCACTCGCCCGGCTTGGTATCGGCGGGGAGCGTGAGTTCGACTTCCAACTGCGAGTCGCCCGCGCGGTTCGCGTCCAGCTTTTGAGGGGGGGCGGATTTGCTCTTCGACAGAATCTTCGCCACGTTCGCTTGGCCGTTGATTTGCAGTTCTTTCGTTTCATCAAGCCGCTTGCCTCGAAGCACCACTTTCGTCGCCTGCCCGGCCACGATGCCCAGAGGCGTTGCGATCAGCAATTGCGGTGAGTTGTCGGGCTTCTTGTCCTGAGCGATCCCCAGTGAAGCAACCACGATGAGCAGGAGCGGCAGAAAGATGGATGACAGCAAGATGAGAGCACCGGCGATTGGGCGGTTCGTGCCGTTTCGAGACTCTCGGCGAAGGATTGTTTGCATCAACGCAGTTGCCATTTTGTCTTCATCTTTCTGTCAACCCTCTCCTGCCCTTCGCCTTCCTTCATGCGAACAAATCGCGGATCAATTCGCCGGAGTCGAGAATCTCGACGGGGCGGCCGTCGGGAGTATGGATTTGGCGTTGTGGGCCAATGCCGAGGTGCGAGAGGACCGTGAAGGCGACATCGGCCGGCGCGATCGGGCGGTTGGTGACGTAGGCTCCATGCTTGTCCGTCGAGCCGATGACTCGGCCGACTTTCACGCCGCCGCCGGCGAACAGCAGCGACGCGGCGGGAGCCCAGTGATCTCGCCCCGCGTCTTTGTTGATCTTCGGCGTGCGGCCGAACTCCCCCATGCAGAGGATCAACGTCTCGCTCAGCAATCCGCGCGAGGTCGTGTCTTCGATCAGTGCCGAGAAGCCTCGGTCGAACTCCGGCAGTTTCTTTTCCAGGCCCTCCCAAATCTTCGCATGATGATCCCAGCCGCCGAAGTTCACGGTCACGAACCGCACTCCCGATTCAATCAGCCGCCTAGCCAGCAGGCAGCTTTGGCCGAATGTGTTCCGACCGTATCGTTCTCGGACTTTGTCCTCTTCCTTCTCGATCGCGAACGCTTGCCGCGCGGTGGAAGACAGAATCATGTCAGCCGCTCGCTGATGGAACTCGTCATAGGTCGCGATCTGATCGTTCCCTTGGACTCTCGTGGCGAGGCCATCGATCGACTTGAGCAGCGCCGCGCGCCGCGACGTGCGAGCATCGGTCAGCGGTTCGCCAGGGGAGATGTCCCGGACGCGGTAGTTTTGTTCGTTCGGATCGCCCGCCTTGAACGATTCGTAACGGCCGCCGAGAAACGCGCTCTTGCCGAGTTCCCAGGTGAAGCTGGGATTGCGCGGCACGGCGACATACGGCGGCACGCTGCCGTGGAAGCCGAGTTGATGCGCCGCAACCGCTCCGATCGCCGGCCAATCGCCGAACGCGGAACCGAAGCGACCGGACATAACCCAGTTCGTCGCAGTCTCGTGATGATCGTTGTTGTGTGCCCCGGAGCGCACGAGACACACTTTGTCCATCGCCTGCGACATCATCGGCAGCAGTTCGCCGACGGGAACGCCTGGCAGGTTCGAGTGGATCGGCTGGTACTTGCCGCGAATCTCGTCCGGAGCCTCTGGCTTCAAATCGAATGAGTCATGGTGCGAAAGTCCTCCGCCCAAATAGACCAGAATTACGGACTTCAGCCGCTTGGCGTTCGACCGCTTCGAGTCCGCTTCTGCTCGAAGCAACGCGGGCAACGACACTCCGAGTGCCGAAAGCGTGCCCACTTGCAAACAGGTACGACGAGTGGTGAGCGACATGACCGTCCTCGATGTTTGTAGGATGGCCACCCTCGGCCGTCCTGTTCTTGATCTTCATTTCGAGCAAACCACAGGACGGCCGAGGGCGACCATCCTACGTCAGTGGTTGAACGCGAATTCCTTCGAGTTGAGCAAGGCCCAGAACAGGTCGCGGAACTTTTCGTCTCGTGAGCCGTCGCCAAGGAATGATTGTCGGACGGAGTCGGCTTCCGCCGCTGTCGGTCGGCGGGCGAGACACAGGACGAACAATTCTTCGACCACGGCGTTGTCGTCGGTGGAGTTTTTCAACAAATCGGCAAGCCGGCCCTGCGGAGCGGCGATCTTGGACAGGATCGTTTCACCATTTTGCATTTGCAGCAGTTGCGGCAGCGTGACCTCACCCTGCCGCTCGCAGGCGCAGGCGGTGACTCGTTCCGAGCGCCCAAACGTCGCGAGGAAATACGAGTTCAATCCGGAGTCGGGAAGCTGGATGGCTCGGACCCCCAGCGGATAGCCGGCGTAGGATTCGGGCATCGCGGTGACTTCGCTGACGGCGTCCAGCAAGACTTCGGCGGGCAGGCGGCGAGCGAAGTAGTGCGAATAAAATCGCGTGTCGGTGGCGTTGGCGGATGTCGTCGCCGAGGCCAGTTGATAGGTGTGCGAATTGACGATTAGCCGCATGAGCTGTCGCAGGTCGAACCCGCTGACAACCAGTTCGCTTTGCAGCGACTTCATCAGCGCGGGATTCGAGGGCGGGTTCGTGGCTCGCAAGTCATCGACCGGCTCGACCAGCCCCGTGCGGAAGAAATGTTTCCACAATCGGTTCACGATGGCCGCCGAGAAGAAGTCGTTGCTCGGTGAGGTGATCCAGTTGGCCAGTACGACGCGCGGGTTCTGTCCCGGCTCGATCGGCGTGTCGCGGCGATCGAGCGGACGCGCGGCGAGGAATTGACCCGTGCGCGGCTGGCCGACTCCGACCGGTCGCGCCTGTTGTTCGGTCAAACTTTTGTCGAGATCGGCGAACCGGCGCGGGAATTCGTCCCGCTTCTTTTTGAGTTCGGCCAGCTTCGCCTCGTCCGTCGTCTCCGTCAGCGAGACTTCGACGGTCGCGAGTTCCTGCTGCAAGCGTTCGCGTTCGCGCATCAGGTTGTGGCCCTCGCCAGTCGCCGTCAGCAACCGCGTGGCTCCTTGCTCCGGCGGCTTGCGGTCGAACCGCGAGCGGCTGAAGTAACCGGCGAAGTGGAAGTAATCGTCCTGCGTGTAACGCTCGAGCGGATGGTTGTGACACTGAGCACATCCAATGCGCGTGCCGAGAAATGCCTGAGCGACCGATGCGACGACTTCAGACTTCTCCGCCTCGCCGTGCTCGCCGATCGTCACGATGAAATAGCCGACCGCCGGGTTCTCGGAGTTGCTTCCTTCCACGGTGAGAATATCTCGGCAGAGCTGATCCCACGGGCGATTGGCAGCGACCTGTTTCCGCAGCCACGCCTGAAACTGCCGCACCCCTTTCGTGCCGCGCACGTCATGGTCACGCTCTTTACGATTCTGAAACAGATCGGCGAATTGCAGCGTCCAGAAGTCGGCGAACTCCGGCCGCAGAAGGAGTTCGTCGACTAACCTGGCTCGTTTGCTGGCGGACGTGTCGGCGAGAAACGCTCGCGTCTCGGCCGGAGTCGGCAGCGTCCCGATCGTGTCGAGAAAGACTCGGCGAAGAAATTCTTCGTCCGACGACAACCCAGCCGGCTCGATGCGCAACGCCGCGAGCTTCGCAAAGACAGGCGCGTCGATCTTCGCGTTCGATGCGGATTGAGCGGACTCAAACCGGGCGCTCGCGCGTTCCGGCGGATGACTGCCGCCGAACGGAATCGTGACGATCGACGTCGCGACTTGTCCGTCGAAGGCCGCGACGATGGCGGTCTCGCCGGATCGGATCGCGGTGAGTTTTCCGTCGCGATCGACTTCGGCAACGGCGGAGTCATTTGTGGTGAACTTCGTCAGCCAGGTGACCTCGCGCTTGCGACCGTTCGTGTATTCCGCCTCGACCGTCAGCGCGTGCGATTGATTGGGTGACAGCACGACTGCGGACGATGACAGAGTCAACTTCGCGACCGTCGCTTCGTCCTTGATCGACCCCGGCGATCCCGCGCTGAGCCACGCGATCAGCAGTTGCGCCTCGCGGCTGCTGGCGTTCAGCAAGCGACCACCGGCGTGCGGAACCGTCCCCAACGGTTTCGCGACCAGCAAACTCTGCTCCGGCTGAGCACCGCTGATCCGCCGCCCGAAGAATTCTCGCGTGATCCAAAAATGGTCCCAATCCGGTGCGAAGCCTCGCAACGACAATCGAAACCCGTTCTGCCCCGCCAGCTTCCCGTGACACGCCCCTTGATTGCATCCCAGCTTCGTCAGCAGCGGCAACACATCCCGATTGAACGACGGCGAAGCGGCCGGCTCCTCAGCGATGGCAGTTCTGCTGAAAGAGATTCCAATCGCGACGATCAGCAGCAGTAGTCCCAGTCGATTCATGAAAAGCTCAGCAACAAAAGGCGGGAGGTCCAGCCGGCGAATCGCCCACCGAACGCTTTTGGAAGGACTGTCATGATATTGAGGCATTTCACTCGAAGCCAGCAGTTCGACCGGAAGTCGGTCGGCGTGAGTCGCGTTTGAGCTTCGGTGGAGAATCTTCATCCGTGGGACCATCATGTCATCCGTGGTTCGTGTTTTTCGATCGGACTGGCCACGGATGGCATGGTGATCCCACGGATTAGGTCAGGGGCGAGGGAACAACACCACGACTTAACAAATTCGACGGCCATGCCTCGCGCCTTGCACGCACGCCGTTGGCGTGGCGGTTTAACTGGCACACAAGGAGTCACCATGATCGATTCATTGATCACTGCGGTGCTGATGTTGGTGGCCGTGGCAGCGGATGGTCCGCAGGTGGAGGTCGAGACGCGTGCGGCGTCTCCGTTGGGAAACAAGGCGCTGACGGTCAACGGGCGGGTGCAGCCGCATGGACTGCCGACTCGGTGTTGGTTTGAGTTCGGAGCGACCGTGAGTTACGGGGAGCAGACGCCGCCGCGCGCGTTGCCGCCGAAGTTGGCGGCGTTTTATCACGAGAGTTGGGACAGCGGGCCGGCAGGGTGGCTCGGCGGGATGTCGGGCAAGGACTTGGTGCATCACGCGGACGGCGGCGCGGCGGGAGGGTTCGTGCGGTTCGTGGAGCCGAGCGGCGATGATCCGAATCACATCGATGGGATCGGCACGCTGCATCTCGCATCGTATTTCTATCCGGCGTCGCATCCCAGTGCGGCGGGACTGCAAAGCTGGTGGGGCGGCGGCGATCCCGATCTGCGTGACGCGAAGGTGACGATCTCGGTGCGCGGCAATCAGTTCGTTCCGAACGGCTCGGAGCTGGTCTGGTGGACGCAGAGCGACAACGACATCGCTCAGCAACTGACCGCGAACTGGCGGCGAGCCAACTGGGCTTACACCGGATTCAGCCTGACCGACGCGCTCGCCTCCGGCAAATGGGAGCGAGTAAGTTACCGACTGACGAACGACTCGCACGCATGGACCTACGGCGGCAACAACCTCGCGCAGAACCGGCCGAACTACGAATACGACTCGATCGACCATTCGCTGGGGCATCTCACGACCGACTTCTTTCACCTGCTGGCGTTCGTCAATCCGCAGCAACGGCCGACCGGCTCGATCGACCTCGATGAGTTCACGGTCGCGTACCGCAACGCTTCGCTGATCCATCCGGCGAACGGCGGCAAGTTGCTCGACGCCCCGCGCGATGGACTCGACGACGCGGCACGCCTGACCGATGGCTGGCGGCACGGCCCGGATCGCTCGTGGCGCAGCGCGAAAAATCCGGCCGCGCCGCAAGAGTTCGTCTTTCAGTTTGCTGAGCCGGTCACGATCAAGACGGTGCAAGTGCATCAACACGCCGAATGGCCGAGCCGCGATGTGGAGATCGCCACCTCGGAAAACGGCCAGACCTTCACGCCGCTGGTGACGAAGCCGCTGCCGGAGAAGTCTCCCGGCGGACCCAACTTCGCGTCTCTGCTGGAGCGGAATTTGAATCGCCGCGCGACCTCGGTGCGGGTCCGCGTGTTGTCCGGCTATCGCGCCGAGCATTGGGGACTCGGCGAGATCGAACTCTTCGGCGACGGCGGCGTCCACGCGACCGACGACGACTGGTATCACGTCAATCTCGACCTGCGCGACCGGACGCCCGGCGACACGATTCATTATCGTCTTGTCGCGGAGAACTCGGCCGGCCGCGTCGCCGGTCCCAATGCGACGTTCACGATTCCCGATCACACTCGGCCGCACGTCGTCACCGGCGAAGCGAAACGCCTCCGCTCGGACGCCGCGACGCTCATCGGCCGCCTCACTCCGATGGGCCAGAAGACGCGATTCCATTTCGAGTACGGCCTCGACACGACCTACGGCACGAAATCGACCGAGCAATACGGCGGTCTGCAAATCACCCCGCGCCTGGCCAGCGCCGCGCTCACCGGCCTGAAATCCGACACGACGTACCACTACCGCCTTGTCGGCGTGAACGGCTCCGGCACAACGCTCGGCGACGACGCAACATTCCGCACCACGAGTTTCCAATGACCGCCGTGCATGACAGTGGCCGTCGCGCGTGAAGATTGAACGCATGCCGCATTGAGACGCCGCGAACACGGCCGACCGAAGTCGTATCCCTAATCTCTCATGTTCGGACCGCTGCCCGCCTCCGGCGTTGCACCAATGCAGAACTGAGCGATTTCAGATTCAGAGTGTGTTCCGCAAGCCATTGGCATGAACAATCCATCGCTCGCCACGGTGGAGCGTTCGCCACCCTTCGGTTCCGTAGACACACGCGGAAGGGCACTCTTTTTCGCGAGAACTGCTGAAGCGGCAATAGATTACGCTGTTCGGCCCAGTAGTGCAAATCGTGGCAACTCGACGCACGAAATGGCATTTTGACGCGGTAATTCGATGGCGCGCCGGTAATTACCGGCAGCGAAACTGACGCGTATTCGGATGCTCTGGCAGCCGTCCAAACGGTGCGGATTTGGCGCGTCTTCGGTCGCTCTCAATGGGCCACATTCGGTCGATAGACTGGGCCGCTTTTGAGACGTTCCGGGGCCACATAGCGCTGTTCAACGAATGTGGCAGACTCCACCTTAATAGCGAGTTGCGACAATAGCATGGCCGTCAAAATCTTCCACCCACTGCTGGCCTTGATTGCCTCAGCCAGCAACAACGAGCTCGCGAAGTACGTCGAATTTCTGAAGGAAGAGAACAAGCAGGGCATACGCAGCTAATAGGACGGATTGTTCAGTAGAAGTTGGATGAGGTAGTTGTCGTCCCAGCCGGCGGTTTTTCGTTTGCAGGCAATGCCGGCCTTGACCGTTTGATCGGCTTTCAGAAGCGAGACGGCGATGCGATTGAG
>CAMDPX010000307.1 GCA_945905295.1 Planctomyces sp. SH-PL62
TCCGCCGAACTGACTCACGAAAGCGAAACGATCTCCGGCGGAGCGGTCCAAATCGGCAACGCGATCACCGAGAAGATGGTGGCCGACGTCATCCTGCAAGCTCGCGACCGCGGCCTGTACAGCTCGATCACCGACTGCGGAGCCGGCGGTTTTTCGTCCGCCGTCGGCGAGATGGGCGAAGACATCGGCGCGGAAGTCTGGCTTGAAAAAGCCCCGCTCAAATACAGCGGCCTGAGCTACACCGAGATTTGGATTTCCGAAGCTCAAGAACGCATGGTCCTCGCCGTACCGCCGTCATCGTGGTCCGAGTTTGAATCACTGTGTCGTTCTGAAGGAGTCGAAGCCGCCATCCTCGGCGAGTTCAAACCAACCGGCCGACTCGTCCTAAAATATCACGGCCAACAAGTCGCCGATCTCGCCATGAGCTTCCTGCATGACGGCCGCCCGCCCATCGTTCGCGAAGCGGTATTCACGCCGAAAGCCGACGAACCGCTGACACGTCGGGAGGGCGAGGCTCCCGCCGAGCCGTCGTTGTTACAACGGACGTCGTTACCGGCAGCGGCTCGGCAGGAGCCTCGCCCTCCCGATGCGTCATGCCAATTCGACGACGACCTCAAACGCATTCTCGGCTCGCTCAACGTGTGCAGTAAAGAGTGGGTCATCCGCCAATACGACCACGAAGTCCAAGCCGGCAGCGTTGTGAAGCCACTCGTCGGCATCTGCAACGACGGCCCCTCGGACGCCGCAGTCGTGCGTCCGAATCTGCAATCAAAGCGCGGACTCGCGATCGCCTGCGGCATGAATCCGAGATTCGGCGATCTCGATCCCTACTGGATGGCCGCTTCGGCGATTGACGAAGCCGTCCGCAATTGCATCGCGGTCGGAGCCGATCCGCGGCGCATCGCGATCCTCGACAATTTCTGCTGGGGCAACACGGATCGACCGGAGACGCTCGGCACACTCGTGCGAGCGGCTCTTGCCTGCAAAGACACGGCGATTGCGTTCGGCACGCCGTTCATCAGCGGCAAGGACAGCCTCAACAACGAGTTCTCGTTCGTCGACGCGAACGGCCAAAAACAAACCGTTGCGATTCCCAGTTCGTTGCTGATCTCCGCGCTCGGCCAACTCGACGATGTCGAACACGCCGTCACGATGGACCTCAAAGAAGCCGGCAATGTCTTGCTGCTGATCGGCCCCACCGCCAACGAACTCGGAGGGAGCCACTTCGCGCAGGTCAACGACCTCACCGGCGGCACCGTTCCGCGCGTCGATCTGGGGCTCGCCCCGCGCATCTTCGCCGCCGTCCACGACGCAATCCGACAAGGATTCGTACGCTCCTGCCACGATCTGAGCGAAGGCGGGCTCGCGGCCGCTGTCGCCGAAATGGCATTCGCCGGTGGCCTAGGCGCTTCGCTCGATCTGCAACCGCTCGCGAAGTCGAGCGGCCTCAGCGACAACACGGTGCTGCTCTTCTCAGAAAGCAATTCCCGTTTCATGCTTGAAGTTCCCGCTACGGCGCAAGCGTCAGTCGAAGCGCTTTGTCGGGCTGCGAGCGTTCCTTATTCCCAGTTGGGCGAAGTGACCACGGATAATCGCGTGCAAATTCGCGGGGCAACTGGGGCACTTTTGATCGACTCCGCATTGGAAGAACTCAAGCTGTCTTGGAAGCAACCACTCGCTTGGAAGTAAGCCTTCATCATGCTCGACCGTTTGTGTCATTGGCCGTTCTGTCGAAACTCACGATGCCAGTTTTGGATCGCGGCGTTCGGAATGTGTCTCGTCTGCATGACGCTTAACGCAGAAGAGCCGATTGGCGTGCAATTCTTCCGCGAGAAGATCGAGCCGGTACTGAAGGCTGAGTGTTATTCGTGTCACTCGCGGCAGGCGGAGGAAGTGAAGGGTGGGTTGCGGTTGGATTTCAAAGCGGGGGTGCTTCGCGGCGGGGACAGCGGGCCGGCGGTGGTGGCGGGGAAGAGCGGCGAGAGTTTGTTGATTCAGGCGATTCGGCATGAGGGGGGCATGGCGATGCCTCCGAAGAAGGAGCGAAAACTCTCGGACAAGACGATTGCGGACTTCGTGAAGTGGGTGGAGATGGGTGCTCCCGATCCGCGCGATCGCGAACCGACCGAGGCGGTGGATTCCAAGTTCGAGGAGGCTCGGAAGCATTGGGCGTTTCAGCCGATCAAGAAGTCGAGGGATGCGGATTTCAAATTGCAAATTGCAAATTTCAAATTGCAAATTGGGAATGAGGCAGAGAAGCGGGCTTTGATTCGGCGGGTGACGTTTGACTTGATTGGCTTGCCGCCGACTCCGGAGGAGGTTGAGGCGTTTGTTGGTGATGAATCGGCGGAGGCTTACGAGAAGGTGGTGGATCGGTTGCTCGGCAGTCGGCATTTTGGGGAGAAGGCGGCTCAGCAGTGGCTTGATGTCGTGCGGTTCGCTGAGACCGAAGGGTACGAATACGATCGGCACATCCCCGATGCGTGGCGGTATCGCGATTACGTCATCGATTCGTTCAACAAGGACAAGCCGTTTGATCGGTTCATCACCGAGCAACTCGCCGGTGACGAGATCGACCCGGAGAACCGCGAGTGTCTGACTGCGTCGATCTTTCATCGGCTCGGCCCGGTGCGGCGCAATGCGGGGAATACCGACATCGCGATGAGTCGCAACGAAGTGCTCACCGAGCGAACCGACATCCTGGGTGCGGCGATTCTGGGTCTGACGGTCGGCTGTGCTCGCTGCCACAACCACAAGCTGGAGCCGATCACTCAGAAGGATTACTACCGCTTGCAGGCGTACCTCGCGGCGACCGAGGAACACAATCTTGTCTTGGCCTCGGCCGACGAGCAGCGGGCGTGGGAGGCCGAAACGAAGAAGGTCAAAGACGAAATCGCTCGCATCCAAAAGCTAATTAAAGACGCGACGAACGCGGCCGAGAAAGATCGACTGACGCAACAGGCCGAAGACTTGGATGACAAACTCCCCGCGCCGCTGCCGACGATACCGAGCACTCACAATGATTTCGCCAAACGGACGGCGATCCACGTTCTCAAACGCGGCGTGTGGGAGAACAAAGGAGAGCCCGTCCAACCGCGGCCTCTGAGCGTGTTAGTCGCCGACGAAGTCGCTGAACTCTCGCCCGGAGAGACGCAACCGCGCACGCAGTTGGCGAAGTGGCTGACGTCCCCCGATCATCCCCTGACCGCGCGGGTGATCGTGAATCGAGTCTGGCAACAACATTTCGGAACGGGCCTCGTGAAGACGGCGAACGACTTCGGCCTCAAAGGTGAGAAACCGAGCGATCCTGAATTGCTCGACTGGCTGGCCGCGTCGTTGATCGACAACGGCTGGCGATTGAAGCCGCTGCATCGGTTGATGGTGCTGAGTGCGGCGTATCGACGGGCGAGTGGTTGGGAGGGCGCGGCTCCCGCCGAGCCGCGATCGACGACTGACTCCCCGCGCACGGCTCGGCAGGAGCCTCGCCCTCCCAAACCCCGCCGCCTCTCCGCTGAGGAAATCCGCGACGCGATGCTGGCCGTTTCGGGACGACTCAATCCCAAGGCCGGTGGGCCGAGCGTCATCGTGCCCGTTGATCCCGACTTGGTCGGCTTGCTCTACAAGCCCTCGCAATGGGCGATCACGGCGGACGTCAGCGAGCACGATCGCCGTTCGGTTTATCTGATCGCGAAACGCAACTTGAGGCTGCCGTTCTTCGAGAACTTGGATGCTCCCGCGTTGCAGACCAGTTGTGCTCGGCGGGAATCGAGCACGCATCCGCCGCAAGCGTTGGAACTGCTCAACGGTACGTTGGCCAACGATTTGGCTCAGGCGTTCGCGAAGCGACTGGAACGGGAATGCGGCAACGATCACGAAAAGATCATCGACCGCGCGTTTCGGTTGGCTCTTGGCCGGGCACCCACGGCGAAAGAGCAAGACCGCTCGCTCACGTTTCTGCACGAGCAACCCTTGAGCGAATTCGCGTTGGCGATGTTCAACCTCAACGAGTTCATTTATGTTCGATGATCTTGTCTGGGGCTCATCTTTTTGCCCCCCATTTTTCGCCTGTTCTGATTTGCTGTGCTGGCAAAAAAATGCGGGGGCAAAAAAAATGAGACAACTGCAAAGGTCCGTGGTGATGAATCCTCGCACATCAAACTGCCATTCTTTGGTGACTCGCACGCGGCGTGAGTTTGTGCGCGAGGCGTGCTGCGGATTCGGCGGGCTGGCGTTGGCGTCGTTGCTGCATGATGAGCAGCTTCGCGCGGCAATCTCGAATCCACTAGCCGCGAAGCATCCACATCTGCCGGCGAAGGCGAAGTCCATTGTTTTCCTGTTTATGGCCGGTGGTCCTAGTCACGTCGAGACGTATGATCCAAAACCGCTGCTCAACAAGCTCAACGGCCAGAAGCGGCCAGACGAGTTCGGCGAGGCGAAATATCAATTCGTGCATACCGACGCGCGACTGTTGGGAACCAAGCGGACGTTTCGCAAATACGGCGAGAGCGGCATCGAGGTCTCCGATCTGTTTCCGCACACGGCGACCTGCATCGACGACATCGCGGTGTTGCGGTCGTGCTACGGCGACAGCGTGGTTCACTCGGCGGCGCAGTATGAGCTGTTCTCCGGTCGCGTCGTGCCGGGTTTCCCCAGCATGGGTTCGTGGCTGCTGTATGGATTGGGTTCTGAGAGTCGATCGTTGCCATCCTACGTCGTGATGCCCGATCCGAAGGGGGCGCTCGAAGCGGGACAGCCGATGTACGCGCACGGGTTTCTGCCGGCGGTTTATCAGCCGACGATGTTTCGTCCGGGGGATCGCCCGGTGCTCAATTTGGATTTGCCCAAGCATGTCACGCCGGAGCAACGTCGCCGCACGTTGCTGTTCTTGCGCAGCCTCAACGAGTCATCGCTCGATCCCGCCGACGAGGAGTTCCACGCGCGCATCAACGCCTACGACGTCGCGTTCCGTATGCAGACCGAGGCACCTGAGGTGTTCGACCTATCGCGGGAGTCGCAAGAAACGCTGGATCTCTATGGCATCGGCTCGGAGCCAACCAACGACTACGGCCGGCGTTGTTTGTTCGCGCGGAAGCTGGTCGAGAATGGTGTGCGTTTCGTGTGCGTCGTCTCCGGCGGCGGCCCCGGCAACATGCAGTGGGACGCTCACGGTGACATCGAAGAGAATCATCTCCGCAAAGCGGCTGAGACCGACCAACCCGTGGCCGCGCTGTTGAAGGATCTCAAGCGGCGCGGCTTGCTGGAGAGCACGCTGGTGCTATGGGGCGGCGAGTTCGGACGTTCGCCGGATGCGCAATCGGCGACCGGTGGCCGCGATCATCACAACCTCGGCTTCTCAATGTGGATGGCCGGAGGCGGCATCCGCGGCGGCCAAGCGGTTGGAGCCACGGATGCGATCGGACTCAAGGCGGTCGAGAAGCCGTACCACTTCCGCGACATTCATACGACGATCTTGCATCAACTCGGACTCGATCAGCATCAACTGACCTATCCGCATCTCGGCCGCGACGAACGTTTGACGTTCCTCGAAGGGCAGGTCATTCGCGAGATCGTATAGGGCTGGGCGAGCCGAATCGGGGAGGACAAGAGCCCGACGAATTTAAGGAGACGACGAATTTAAGGAGACGACGAATGGGGCGATTGCCAGAATTCGTCGTCTCCTTTGATTCGTCGGGCACTTTCATCGAATTGCGATTCGTGTCGCGACCCTATTTCGTCAGTACTTCGTCGAGATTCAGCAGTTCGTTGGCCAGCATCGTCCAGGCCGCTAGGGTCGCCGGATCAAGCGACGCATCCGGTTTCGATTCACCGAACGAGATCAATTGCTTCGCATCGTCGGCATGTGCTTGGTAGTGAGCCAGCAGTTCGGTCAGCGATGACTTCACGACCGCTTGCTCATCTGATCGGAACGGGCGAGCGAGCAAACGCTTCGCCAGCAGATCGAGTCGAGCGGATTGATCGGACTCTTTGCTGAGCAGGACTGACTGCGCGAGATGCCGCGCGGCTTCGATGTGTTGCACGTCGTTGAGCGTGACGAGCGCTTGTAGCGGTGTGTTGGTGCGGTCGCGGCGGACGATGCAGGTTTCGCGAGCGGTCGCGTTGAAGATTTCCATTGAGGCGGGCGGAGCCGCGCGTTTGATGAATGTGTAGAGGCTGCGGCGATAGAGGTTCTCGCCGGTGTCACGTTTGTAGTCGCGGGTGTTGCTGCCGATCATCGCGACCGCTTCCCAGACGCCGTCCGGTTGATACGGCTTAACGCTCGGTCCGCCGAGCTTCGGGACCAGCAGGCCGCTGGCGGCCAGCGAGTAGTCGCGAATCATCTCGGCATCCATGCGGAAGCGCGGGCCGCGAGAGAGCAATCGGTTCTGCGGGTCTTTGTCCAACTTGTCGCGAGTCACGACGGCGGATTGGCGGTACGTGTTCGACATCAGCACCAGCTTGAAGAACTTCTTGATGTCCCAGGGAGTGGTTGAGGGTTGAGGGTTGAGAGTTGAGGGTGAAGTGTCGGCGTTTGTCTTGCCCTCAACCCTCAACCCTGAACCATCAACCCTTGCCCCTTCCCGAAACTCGACCGCCATCCAATCGAGCAATTCCGGATGCGACGGCAACTCGCCGGTGATGCCGAAATCTCCGGCAGTCTTCACGAGGCCGGTGCCGAAGACTTCTTGCCAGAAGCGATTCACGTTGACTCGCGCGGTCAGCGGGTGTTCCGGCCGCAGCAACCACTGAGCGAAACCGATTCGGTTATTCGGAGTCTCGGCCGGAAACGCCGACAGCGCGGCGGGAGTGCTTGGCTTCACGGAGTCTTTGCGTTTGTCGTATTCGCCACGAAAGAGGATGTAGGCCATCGCCTCTTCCGACTTCTCGTTCATGACGTAGGCGATCGAGCCGCGCGACTTGATGGCAACTTCATCTTGCTGAGCGGTGGCGATCTGGCCGTTGAGTTCGCGGTACGGAGCGTCGAGCGTGACCAGCCACCAGTCGAAGAGGTCTTTGGCCTCTTGCGGAGTTCGTTTGTCGGCCGGCTTTGCCAGCAGTTCGATGGCTTGCGGCGTGCGAGTCAGTTGTTCGACCTCGCTGTTGGCCAATGCTCGGCCATAGACGCGAGCGTCTTGCAGGACGACGTTTTGCAATCGTTCGCCTTTACTACGTTGGCCGACGGTCAGCGGGACATTGCTGCGGATCGTCGATTTGAGCTGATCGACTTCGACATCAACCGGTTGTTGCACTCCGTTGACGAAAACGCGCACGCCGGCCGCTTTGCCAGAGCCGTCGTAAGTGACGCAGACGTGATTCCACTGATTCGGTTGCAGCGGTGTCTTGCCGACGACTTTCAGAGCATCTGTCTGCCACGCATTGATGATGTGCATGCCTGGCTTGTCGGCCTGCAACCACAGATCCCAGCCGCGATGATTCGGGGGACCGTCCATCCGTGCGATAATTCCACCGGTTTGATTTCGCTTCGTCACTTTCACCCACGCGGAGGCGGTAAAGCCTTGATCCTTCTCGAAGTCGCCGGCTTCAGCGATTTCCAGTGGATGGTCGCCGATCTTGATCGCCATCGCTTTCGCTCCGACTTTGCCGTTCGCGACCCAATCGAAGCCGGATTTGATTTCGGTTGTCCGCTCTTGGCCGTCGACGATCAGCTTCAGTGAGTTACCGGTTCCTTCATTGAGCGGCGCGTGCAGCTTCAACCCTTCGGACGGGACGAGCGCAGCGAGTTGCTCGACCTTAGCCTCACTCAACCACTTGTCGTACTCGCTGCGAGCATCCTTCTTGCGAGCTTCCAAATTGCCGCGCATGACTTTGAGCGACGCAGTGACCGCTTCCCACCTTTCACGGTCTTCTGGCTTGGGGACCGTGATGATCGGCGGTGTGTTCGGGATGTTGCCGTCCATCGCTCCTTGCGTCGTGTTATTGAAGAACGCCGCCAGCGAATAGAACTCGCGCTGCGAGATCGGATCGAACTTGTGGTCGTGACAGACGGCACAGCCGGTCGTCAGTCCCATCCAAACTTGCGAGACGGTTTCGGTTCGGTCGCGTGTGTAGAGGACGAGATATTCCTCGGCGATGGAACCGCCTTCATTGGTCGTGATGTTGCAGCGGTTGAAGCCCGACGCGACTTCCTGATCGAGCGTCTTGTTCGGCAACAAGTCGCCGGCAAGCTGCTCGACGGTGAATTGATCGAACGGCAGGTTGCGATTGAAAGCGTTGATGACCCAATCGCGGTACGCCCAAATCTCGCGGTAGTTGTCGAAGTGAATGCCGTGCGTGTCGGCGTAACGAGCGGCGTCGAGCCAGTACCGGCCGCGATGCTCGCCCCATTGCTTCGAGGTCATCAGCTTGTCGATCAGTTTTTCATACGCATTGTCGGACTTGTCGTTCACGAACTCATCGACCAACGGAACGCTCGGCGGCAGGCCGGTGATGTCGAGGCTGACTCGCCGAGCCAACGTTCGCCGATCCGCTTCGGCCGCAGGAGTCAGGCCAGCGGCTTCGAGTTTCGCGAGCACAAATCGGTCGATCGGATTCTTCGCCCAGGCTTCGTTCTTGACCTTCGGCAACGCGGGCCGAGCCGGTGCGATGAACGACCAATGCGGCTGATACTCAGCCCCGCTGGCGATCCATTTTCTCAACAGATCCTTCTGCTTCGCGGTCAGCGACTTCT
The DNA here is from genome assembly GCA_945905295.1 of Planctomyces sp. SH-PL62. GTDB lineage: Bacteria > Planctomycetota > Planctomycetia > Planctomycetales > Planctomycetaceae > SXKJ01. Next base: position 8,687 of record CAMDPX010000307.1, read on the forward strand.
TGATGGCTGGCGGCGGCATCACCTCTTCCGCGTCGGCGGAAAGGATGCGACGCATCATCTCGCTCTCGTCCGGCTTACCCGGCAGGATGACCTTCTTGCCGATCGCGTCGTCTCGGCGATCCAGCCGATAGTCCCCCTTCCGAGCCGCACTGTCCGGCCCGTGACAGGGAAAGCACATGTCGGTCAGGATCGGACGAATGTCGCGGTTGTAGAGAATCGCGTCGTCCGCTCGAACGGTCTGAACTGCGAGCAAGCACGACAACAACAAGAACAATCCAGTGAATCGCATGAGCACAGCTCCTCAATTGGCAGGAGAAAGTTGGATGACGCAGGAGTGTAACGGTGGCCCAAACGACTGTCCGGCCAAACGGCGGCCGGGATCAGCCGCAGGGCGCTCGTGCCATTGATCGCAATTGAACTGTCATGGATCTCAAAAATCCCCTCGGATGGCATGGCGATACCACGGATGAAAAACGAGAAGTCCTGTTTGATCCGTGGTATCGCCATGCCATCCGTGGGGATCATCGGTCAAAACTTCACGTTTTGATCAGCAGGCAGCCAGCGATGGTTCTGGTGGAAGGCTAATTCTGATCTGTGGCACTCGCCCCGGTTTTCACGGTGCAGAACCGGACGCTAGTGCCGCGTCAAAGCTTAATCTTCGGGTAGACGGAGGTGAGCTTACAGCGGGCGTCGTCGATTTTCATTTGCCAGTCGACGCCGCGTTGGGTCGAGTTCACGTCGGTTGACCAGGCGGCGGTTTCGTCACGCAGGGT
>CAMDPX010000308.1 GCA_945905295.1 Planctomyces sp. SH-PL62
GGGTTGGACTCCTGGCCGAAGATGGAGACGTCGGTCTTGTTGCCGCCGTGGGCTTCGGCAAACTTTTCGGACTGGACGAACATGCCCCCGGAGCCACAGGCGGGGTCGTAGACGCGGCCGGCGTACGGTTCGAGCATCTCGACCAGCACGCGGACGACGGAGCGCGGCGTGTAGAACTCGCCGCCGAGCTTCCCTTCGGCCGCGGCGAATTTTCCCAGAAAGTATTCGTAGACCCGGCCAAGCGTGTCGCGGGCCTTGTCGCGCGAGCCTTTGAAGCCGATGCCGGCGATGAGATTGATCAGCCCGGCCATCTTCACCGGGTCGATGCCGCGGTGGGCGTAGTCGCGCGGGAGTTTGGACTTGAGATTGGGGTTATCGCGCTCGACGGCGAGGATGGCGTCGTCGATGAGCGTGGCGATGTCCGGGCGGGTGGCCTGGTTCTGTAGGTTGGGCCAGCGCGATTCGGGCGGAACCCAGAAGACGCGCTCGGCGGTGTACTCGTCGCGGGATTCGAGCAGCTTTTCGAGTTGCTTGCCCTTGATGCCGTCCTTCGTCAGCTCGGCTTCCAATTCGTCCCGCCGCGACTGAAAGCTGTCGGAGATGTACTTGAGAACGAGCAGGCCAAGGACGACGTGCTTGTACTCGGCGGCATCGACCTGTCCGCGAAGAGCGTCGGCGGCTTTCCAGAGGGTGTCGGCGTAGGAGAGGTCGGAGACGGTTTCGTCGGTCATGCCTGGGCCTCGTGTGTGAAAGCGTTGAAGGTGCGGTACGTGCGCGAAGCCGTCAGGACGTCCGGCGCGAGATCTTCAAGTTGTCGTTCTGGTGTCGTCACGGCGACCATTAGACGGGATTGGCCGAGGCTTTGCGATGTGGGGAAGAACAGGCGACAGATCCTTTGAGTCGTCCCTGGGAGCGTGTCCGAATCGTCGTGGTTCGCTCCGCGAACCAACGTCTCGTCAGCTCGGCATGCCCTAATTCGTAGGTTTTCCCAGCCGTGCGACCACCAACAAATCACTGGCCAGCCTCGTCTCCGAGGGCTTCCTCGAATTCCGCAAAGGCATCGGCACCTTCGTGCGTCGCGACGTCATCGACTATGACGTCCGCTCATTGGTGAGCTTCACCGAGAAGGCCCGCGCTGCCGGAAAGAAGCCGAGCACCGAGCTACTCACCTTCGGCAAGTTGGGACGATTAAATGGACCTGTCCTCTTCCCCCGCAGCCGGGAGTGCGGCGGACAGGAACAGGATCAGCAGGAAGAATGGTCTCATGAGCTTCATGATCTGGGGCCTTAAAAATCGGGTTCACACGAGTTCTTTGATGACGCCGTCGGCTTCGCCCCCTTGGAAGTTGTCAGGGACTTTGACGCCAAGGACCTGGAAGTGGGACTGCCACAGGTTGCCCAGGCGCGTGTCCTTTTGGCTGAGGTGGCCCTGATGTTTGATTCCCAGTGCCTTGCCTCCGAACAGCATCGCAGGCAGCTCGGTGTTGTTGTGCGCGTTCAGCGTGCCGCCGCTGCTGCTCCAGGTGAGCAGCGTATGATCGAGCAGCGTTTCGTTGCCTTCTTTGACGCTCTTGAGCTTCTCGATGAAGTAAGCCCACTCGGCCGAGTACCAGGTGTCGACTTTGGTGAGCCACTCCAACAGCTTCGAGTCCTCGCCGTGGTGGGTCATCTCGTGGTAGTTGTACGGACATCCCAAGGAATTGAACGTGAAGGTTCCGTCCGACAAGTCCATCCGGGGCATGTAGGAGATGACGCGCGTGCTGTCGGTCTGCAGAGCCAGCGTGATGACGTCGTACATCAGCCGTTGATAGTTGCGGTAATCGAAGGTGTCGCCGCGGCCCTGGTTGGGATCGATCGCCTGCGTCTTGCCGAAGTTGATGGGATCGACTTTCGGTCGCGGTTTGGTCATCCAGTCGAGATCGGTCTGCATCTGCTGTTCGACTTGGCGGATCGAGGTGAAGTACTCGTCCAACTTCTGTTGATCGTTCCTGCCGAGCTTCGCATTCAGCCGCTTGGCGGACGCATCCACCATGTCGAGAATCGAACCTCGGCGACTCGACGCCTGTTTGCGGGCAGCGATTTCCTCGGGCGTCTCGGCGCGGAACAAGCGATCGAAGATGACGTCAGGGCGATTCTCGGCCGGTAGCGGAGTGCCGAATTTGGTCCAGGAAAGCGTGTGATCGACCGTGAGACCGAAGCCCGTGCCACGCCGAACTCCCAACACCATGGACGGGAAGCGGGGCTCTTTGCCAATGGCTTCGGCCAACTCTTGATCACAGGAGACACGCAGCTTTGCTCCACCCGCACGCGTGTTGGTGCCGGTGAGAAAGGTCCGGTCGCCACCGTGTCCGCCGGAGTGGGTCAGTCGCAACCCGGAGATGATCGTGAACTCATCCCGCAGGTGTTCGAGCGGCTTCAGGATCGGCGTGACCTCCCAGTCCTTGCCAAACTTCTGCGGGGTGTAATCGCGACCGTTCACCCCCATGCCCCACATGCAGAAGACGGCTCGCTTCGGCCGCTCGGTCGCCGAGATGCCGCCGGCGTTCGCGACCGACTTGGACATCGGGCTCATGCATTCGAGCCACGGGAGCGCGATGGCGACACCCGTGCCACGAAGGAAAGTGCGGCGGGACAGAATCTTGTTTTGAGTAAGCGTCATGGAGTTGGTCTCCCGTGGGTTGGATCGTTCTGTGTAAGACGGACTTCCAGTCCGTCGGTCGGCGCGACGGACTGGAAGTCCGTCGTACCAAAATGATTCGTCGAGGAAATCCCAAGCGGAAGCCTGCCAGTCCGGATGAGTCCCGTCTGGTCAAAAAAATCGGCCGTGACCAAATGGCTTGTCGCGAATTGCTTTGGAAGTGCCGGCCCGGTGAGGATCTCGGCCGCAGCCCTCGGCGCTTTTCGGTGCCGGACTCGTGGCGCGGCCGATGGCAGCCGAAACTCGTAACTTCAGCGGGCCGCAACTTCCACGCTCATCGCGGATTTTGACATGGCTGAGTTTTTTGACCACGCGGCGGCTGATTTGGTTTCATTGTGCTTGAATCACCAGCTCGGGGCGAGCGTTGCGAAGCTGTTCGATACCGGCGGGAGTGATGTCCTTGATGCCGCTGAGCCACAGCTTCTTCAGTGACTTTGAGGCCGCCAACGACTGGAGACCAGCGTCGGTCACCTGAGCGCTGCCGAGCTTGAACTCTTCCAGCATTGGCATCTGAGCCACCAACGGCATCGAATCGTCCGTCACGGTCGGGGCGTGCGAAACGTCGAGCCGGCGGAGCGTGGCGATCTTGGCCGCGTGGGCGAGACCGCTGGGTGTCGCCTGGTTGTCGAGCAAGGCGAGGTCTTCGAGTGGCAACTTCGTCAGCGCGGCGACGGCTTCCCCCGAACTCGCCTTGTCGGCACTGCCGATGCCGCAGCGTTTCAGTTGCGTTTGGCTTTTCAGATGAGCGGCTCCCGCATCGGTGAACCGAGTATGCGCGAACCACAGTCGGTCAGAAATCGGAACCTGCGAGATGGCTTGCAGCCCGGCATCGTTGAGCGGTGTGAAATGGAAGTTGACGCTCTCCAACTTGCGAAGAGACTTCAGATGGGCGAATCCAGTGCCGGTACATTGCGTCGAGGCCAGCCCCAAGATCCGCAATTCGGTCAGGCCACCGAGATGCCTCAGCGCGTCATCGCTGACGGGAGTTAAGGTCAGGTTGAGCATGCCAGGCCCAGCCCGAATGAATGACGAACACCGCTTTGGGTTGCAGCTTCATCCAAGCCGAAATCGTTTCGACATCCTGCGCCAAGGTCGAGCCATAGTGCGGCTGCACCGAGACGACATCGTATTGCCGATCCCGAAGTGCCGTCGGCCAGAGCGTGGATTCTTTCACGCACGGCTTCTCGGGATTGGCGTGGATGAACGGCAGGTGGACTCCACAATCGACGTGCCACTGCACATCGCCGGACAACAGCGGCGGCACGGTGTCCCAAGTCAGCGAGTTGCCGATCAGATAACAGCGGGTTGCTGGCGGTTCTTGTGTGAGTCCGTTGGCGCTCGTTGCCAAAACAAGAATCGCAAACGATCGCAAGATTCTCAGAAGATGCGTCCTGGTGTTACTCCGATTGTGAATCAGGGGCTGTCATTTCCATTCAATCGCCACGCCACTCGCCCTTCCAGATTGGGCCGAGGAATCGTTTGTCGTTGGTGCGATACAGCGCGATTGAAAACTCCGTGTCAGCGAGAAACTTTTGATACGCCTCGTCGTCGCGAGCGAACGTCGAGGTCGTTGCATTATCCAGCAGACCGGCTTGGCGCAGGTCATGGTGCAACACGATGAGGTTCTCGCCGAACATCTCCAGGCGGTGGCGTTGCGATTCCGTTTCGGTTTTGGCGAGAGCGGCGAGATAGAGACGCTCCATGTCCGCGAAGACCGGAGCATGCACAGCGGAGATGAGTTCGTGGTTCACTTCGTAGTTCTGGCCGCGATAGACGGATGACTCGCGCGCTTTGTAGGCCGTCAGCCGCGTTTCCAGCAGCCGGTTGAGTTCGTCCATCGACTCCCAGCCGGGGCCGTAGGCGCGTTGCAACCACTCGCGATAGAACAGGTCCACATCGACGCGCGGGTTCCACATCTGCTTGGTGAGGATGTAATTCGTCGGAGCGCCGTAGCCCCATGCTCCGAGTCCGACCATGTTGGCCGCTCTCGCGCCGGCTTTGTGTACGGTCGGCAGTTCCAGCTTCAAGATGTCGCGGCCGACTGGCAGCGGAGCGCCGTTGAACGAGCGCATCCAGGTCGAGTAGTTGTGATACGCGAAGTTCGGCGTGACCGCGCGCCAGCCCTCGGCCACGCGCTGGAGTTCGTCACGATAGACCGGCTTTGCCAGTCCCCAGCCGTAGTAATTGAGCGGTGCCCAATCGAGCCACAAGTTGGCCGCAAGTTTTTCGTGCGGCGGCGGCGGCGGATACATGTAGTTGTAATAGACCAACCCGCAGACCAGTCGCTGTGGGTGCTTCACCGCCACTCGGCGAGCGACGTCGTCATAGAAACGCACCATCAATGTGGAATACGATGGCTTGCCATGCGGATCTTTCGCGATGAGCGGCAGACACTTCTCGCACTGACAAAAGTCGCCGCCGTCGCTGGCCGAGATCGACGCACAACGCCGCTCCGGATACTTGTCCAAAATGGCAATCACGCTGGCTGCAAACGCTTCGACGAGTGCCGGCTCGTTCGTGCAGAACTTGATCGACTTGTGATTCACAAAGCGGCGCGGACGGCCCCGATCGTCCTTCGCGAGCCATTCGGGATGAGCTTCCGCTTGCTCGCGCGAGATGTAGTCGTCCCAAGCATGTCCCGCCGACAGCTTCCAGCCATCGAGCGTCGAAGGAATCTTCTGCCGTTGCAACCACAGCTTCGGAGCGGACGGCTGCTTGTCCTCCTTCGGCCGCCGATCCTGCACGTCTTGGATCACTCGCGCGAAGAATGCCGGACTCTGCCGCACATCCAAACGGGGCACGGTGAGCGTCGCATGATGCGGAATGTCCTCGCCCCATTCACCGGGCAGGAGCCAGCGCACGCCGAGCGTTTCGAGAAACTCATAAGCGCCACACAGCGTGCCGCGACTGCTCCAATTCGGCACGTCTGGCTTGTCCTTGCCCACGATGAAAAGGCTCTCGCCGACGGTGCGCAGAACAAAGCTGTCGTCCTCCGCATCCGTTGCGAGTGTGACTCCGGCTTTGCGGGCCGACTCGTTGTCGCCGAGGCAAATCATGCGATCCGTCGGCTCGCGCGAGATCGGCAATTCAACGCCGGTCGAAACCTTCAACACGCGCTGCACTTCTTTCGCCGAGTCCCGCACCCAGACGACCGCAGACGGATCACAATAGATGACGTAGCCGCTCTTCCCATCCTGCACGATTCGCAGACCATCGGCGGCCTTCTTTTCCGGTGGAGCATTCGCGGTGGTCTGAGCCTCGGCGGCTCGCGCGAGCAAGACAACCAGCAGCACGGCAACGATTCGCTTCGTGTTCGACATGTCGATTCGCCTTTGAGCCGCAGGGCGCTAGCCCCGGTTCAGATGACACAAACTTTGAGATGACACAAACCGGGGCTAGCGCCCTGCGGCTGATGAGCTTGGCGCGACCGGTTGAGTGTGGCCGGTTTCCGTGGCCTTGTACGCGGCGGAAATTGTCTGGAGCACATACAGGCTTTCGTCTGGGTTCAGCACAGGCATTTCCTTTCCCATCGCGGCTCGCAGGACGTGTCCGAGGAACCCAATGTTGCCGCTCGCTGGAGTTGTTTGAGCATAGCGATGGGATTCGGGCTTGCCGGACTTGGTGGAGTACCACTCCAGCGGATTCGCTGTTCCGGGGTTTAATTCCAGCCAGCCTTCCGAGCCCCAAACCTTCACGAACAGATGCTTGCCGCGGTCGAGATAGTAACCCGAAGTGAGAGTGCCAAAGGTACCGTTCGCGAACCGCAGCGAGATGGCGGCCGAGTCTTCAGTGTCGATCGGTTGTCCGCCGACGTTGCCGGAAAAGCCGGCGACGTGAGTGATTTGTGATCCCGTGACATACATCGCCAGATCGAGCCAATGAATTCCGAGCCACGTCAGGTGACCTCCCCCAGCTCGCGCCTTTTGCGACATCCAACTCTTCTGATAGCCAGCCGACTTCACTCGCGTTTGATCGGCGATCGTATGCAGTTCGATGCCGAACACCTTTCCAATCTCACCCGCTTGAATGATCCGGCGCGCTTCCAGCATCGCCGGTTCCAGTCGATTCGAGAGGGCGAGCATCAGTTGCCGCTTGCCGGCGTTGGCCTTGGCGACCAGCGGCGCGAAATCGGCGGGGCGCACGCAGGCCGGTTTCTCCGCCAAGATGTGGCAACCAGCATCGAGAGCCGCATGGATGACCGGCGGAGCCAGGACGGCCTCCATCGCGATGAGAGACACGAGCGGCTTCTTCGCCCTGAACAATTCCTGAGGTGATTGATAGGCCGCGACGAACTTCGCTCCCACCCCGGCGCGGACAGACTCCACCGTACTGCTCTTCGGGTCGCAGAGATAAACAGAACCCACTTCCGGCGTCTTCGCCAAGGCTTCGATGTAGCCGCTCAAGTGAGGTCCATCGTCATGCGTGAAGAGGGCGACGTCCGCCTGTGCCGTCGTCGTCTGTGTAGATTCGGCCTGCACGATCTTGCTCTGCCGAAACGCCAGCCAGGCGGGGATGGCAGCGGCCAATTGAGTGAATGTCCTGCGATTCATGGTCAGTCCCGTTTCATTGTGGGTTGTTCGAGACATTCAAGTTGAGCAAGCGGTTGCTGCGCCACCAACGCATTTCGAAGTTGGTTCACTCAAATTGATGTGGCAGAAAATCCGCGTCACAGAAGCGCGCGAATCGGTTGGCCGCGATAGACGTGGTAGGGGCGGCCGGTGGTGTCGTGGAACTCGCGATCCGGGCCGATGCCCAGGCAGTGGAAGATCGTCGCGGCCAAGTCTTCCGGCGTGTATGCCTCGGTTTCAGGAAGGCCGCCGTGCGAGTCCGTGCGTCCGATGATGCGACCGGGCTGAATGCCGCCGCCGGCGAAGAAGCAAGGAAACACATCGCCCCAGTGATGGCGGCCGGGAGTGAACACCTCGCCGAAGACATTCTTTCCGTTGGGAGTGATCGGCGAGATACGCGGCGTGCGGCCCATCTCGCCGCACATCACGATGAGCGTTTCGTCCAACAAACCTCGCTCGGCCAAGTCGTCGAGGAAGCCGCTCAGAGAAAGGTCGAGCGACGGCAGCAGCTTCCCCTTCAAATCGCGAAAGGCGTTTTGGTGAGTGTCCCAACCACGGAGATTGACTTGCACCATCCGCACTCCGGCCTCCACCAGCCGGCGAGCTACCAAGAGACCTTGCCCCCACTCTTGGCGACCGTACAAGTCGCGCGTGCGATCGGATTCCTGAGTCAGGTCGAACGGATTCTGCTTGCCAGGTCGCGACGCGAGAACAAATCGCATCGCCTGCTGACGATGAGCGTCCCACGCCGCCAGCGTGCCGAGTTGCTCATCGCGATCGAGACCTCGCCGCATGTCGTCTAGTTGCCGGAGCAGTGCGGCTCGGTCTTCCAACTGCGCGAGCGACGTCCCCGCCGTACGTCCGAAATCGGGCAGGTGGAAGTCCGCGTTGCGGCAACTCGAATTGTCCCACCACGCTTTCGGAGCACCGGGCAATCGATCGGGCGCAAAATTCGGATCGGCATGTCGAAAGCAATTGGGGCAAGCGCCCCCTTCCGCGCCACACTTTGGAGCGAGATCGACACCGAAACGATCAAACTGTGGGCCGAGGATTCCCGGTTCGCGGCCGGGGTACTTCATCAAGTTAGTTCGTGGCAGTTCGATGACGGCGGGCAAGCCAACGGTTGCAGCCGTCGGCGCGGCGTAGGCCAGCATCGACCCCATCGAGGGCCAACTGATCCGTCCCGCTCTCGCCTGTGCGATAGAAGCGTTCGTGTCGCCGACGGGAAGTTCGGTCGTTCCAGTGTGAATCAAATACGAGCAACTGTTGTGCTCGTTGCGAAACTGCCGCTCGGCCACATGGTGCATGGTTCGGACGACCGAAAACATCTGGCTCCGCGCCGCGAGCTTCGGCAGGTACTCGCAAAAGACCTCGCCGGCCACATGTGTTTGGGCGACGCCATACTCGCCGCGGATGGTGTCCGGCGCTTCCGGTTTTGGACTCCACGTCTCGTAGGGTGATGGACCACCGGATTGAAAAATGAACACGACCGACTTCGCCGTCCCCGGACGAGCATTCGCCGCCGCAGCATCAGCTTCCAGTCGAGACAGATCGCCGAGCCCCATCCCGATGAGGCTCAGACCGCCGACCTGCAACAGGTCTCGTCGCCCGATCTGCGGATGATCCTCATGGCGGCAGCCATTCCGACGCACTGTCTTATGATTCGTCATGTCGGCTGCTTTCAACAAAGTCCGGCGATTGGCTCGCCGCGAAAAACATGCTTCGGGCTGTTCGGCATTCGATCGGATCGGATTCCAGGTTTGCGGAGCGACAGATTACTGTTTGCAGAGGTCAGCATCCACTTGTTTTCTCGGCTGTCCATCAAGCTGCCATCGGGCATCGACCAGGCACCGACCCAACTCGTGAACCCAGGCTTCTGCGGCGAGTGATCGGGTTCATTCTCATCGAACTGGTCACTTTGCGTTTGTGAGTTGCTGAATTGAGATCAGCCCTTCAGCCACCATCTTCTCGCCAGCGTCAGCGGCCAGGAAG
>CAMDPX010000309.1 GCA_945905295.1 Planctomyces sp. SH-PL62
CTCACGCCGTCGCGAGCACGGTCGGATTCGGGACCGGTTAAGAACCGATGACGAGCAAGCGTTACAGACATCAAAACGCTGCTCAGTGTTGGCACGGAATTCGGCACGGAATCCTCTTTATTCCGCCACAATTCTTCGTAGAATCCAGAAATGTGAGCGGATCGAAGAGTTGTGCAACGCATTCTGTAAGTGCATGAATGCCATCACTTAAATGGCATCGCCAAGCTCGCTTTCGCACCAGAAACCACCGGCCTACGGAACCGAAGGGTCGTTCGTAAAAACGCTCTGCATCCAGTGCAGAGCGTTTTCCTGAAAAGGGTTTTCCTGGTCGCATTCAGACGGCCAGTTGCATGAGCTTGGCGACTTTCTGGTCGGCCTCGACGCGATCTCCGGCATACCGGAGTTTGACGTTGAGGTGTGTCAGAACATCAACCAGATTCCAAAGCGTGAAGGGCTTGCCGTCGTGGCCGAGTTGCTTCACGGCCCGCTCGATCGTGTCGCGAGGCAGGCTGTGTAGGCTCAAGAACTTCATGGCTTCGTCGCTGTCTGAAGCCACGGTGGTCGCCATCGCTTTGCGGACGGCCGTTGCGAACGAGTCTTTGCGTTCGTCGCGGCGCTCTTGCAACGCTTGAATCATCCGCCGAATTTCCAGCAGTGATTCACGGACATTGCCCGTGTGCTTGCGAGTGAACTCGACGACGTTCGTCGCGTCCCAAACGATGTGATTCTGGCAGAATTTTTGGAACCAGAACGTGGAAATTCCGAGCGAGCGACGCCCAACCTCCGAGTTCCAAACAAAGAATCCGGGGGCGAACGCCTCTTCGCCAATTTCGATCCAGCCGGCGGGATCAATGAGGAAACAGAACAAGTCCTGCTCCCCGCAATACAACCCCGTCGCACCGGTCATGGCAGTCTGCGGCGGTGAGAATTCACCGGCGCATTCGGCCACTGTCTCCAGCAGTTCGCTGTTCCACAGCCGCGAGTACGCGGCTCCGTGAATTGAACGAATGCTTTGCCCGGTCGTCAGAATCTGCATCGGCTTGGCTCCGTTCGGGAGCGTCTCTCGCAGGACCGATCGCGCGGTGTCGGGGGAGAGCCGATTGACGGTCTCCTTGGCGACTCCGGACAAGCGGCAGATTTGCGAGAAGCTCCAGTCATTGAGCAAGAACTCGCCGTCATCGCCAGCGGAGAACGAAAGTTCGCCACCGACGACGGTCGGTTGCAGGCGTGCCGGCAAATGCCAGCGGTCCTGCGATTCCCGGTGCTCGTTGCGACAATGCTGGATCAGGGACTCGACCGACGAGAAACACTCGTCCGGTCTGCGTCGAAACAATTCATTGTGTGCCTGGGTCAACGTACTCATGGGGGCCTCCGATAGTGAAAAGGAACGATTCTCAGGTGCAATCTGCTCGAACATCGAACAGACACGCCGATCGTGGTCCCTGATCGCGATACGCGCAATCGCAATCGTGGTGACGAGCCAACAATCTCGCGCGATCGTCAAGCGCATTGGCTGTGGAAGGCTCACGCGATCTTCGTGCGTTCGCGGTTGAGGACGAGCACATCGTCCACGTTGAGCGTCGCTACGCAGCGCGTTCGGCCATCGCGGTTGAGGAATTCGACTTCAAGGCCGTCGGGGGGCAGCAATTCGACCACCGTGCCGACGTCGCCTTGGGCAACCTCGGTATCATCGGGGCTGCTCGTGACCGCGATCAGGTCGAGCAGTTTGGGTGGGCGTTGTTTCGTCATGTCTGGTGCTCCTGATGTCACAGAATATGACAAGTCACGAGCTGAGGCACGGTCTCATTGGCGTCGAGGATGCTGGGGGAATTCATTGTTGTGCTTCAGGATGATCGACAAGGTGCTTGCCGGCGGCGGTCGTGACATAACGCTGCATTCGGCTCTTGGGTTTTTCAGGGATGGTGCGTGCGATCCAGCTTTTCGCGAGCAGTGGATCGAGGTAGTTGCGCTGGAATGTTTCGCGATGCTTCATGTCGACGAGCTTCTGGAGGTCCGAGCTTTTCTGTGGGCTGGAGCAAGCCCGAAGCAGCGTCAAAAACTGGTCCGTGACTTGTCCGGTGACTTGTCCGGTGACTTGTCCGGTGACTTGTCCGGTTCCTGCGGGTGCGACTTGGGGAGCGTCGGGCTGCACGGGCAGGCGGACCATGAAGTAGCTGTGGTCTTCGTCGAATTCAAATTCGGGTGGCGGCGAGCCGTTTTCCTGCATTGCTCGCATGATCTTGGGGATGCCGGTGGAGCGACCTTCGGTGAATTCCAGTTCCTTGAGAAACTCACCGATGCGGCGGTTGCGGTAACGGCGAGGGATGGCTCGGCCGGCACGGAGTTGCTCCAGACGCACGGAACGATCGGGGCCGGGATAGCTGAGCACGATCAACTCGTCTTTGTAGATGCGGACTTCGACCGGCTCACGAATTTCGTAGCTGCGGTGATAGATCGCGTTGACGACGGCTTCTTCGATCGCGGGATACGGAAAGTTCTCGACCCGCGTGGCTTCGGCCCGGTCGTGATGCTTGATGACGGTCTCGCTGATGTAATTGCGGCGGATGTAGTCGAGCGACTCGCGCAACATGCGCTGCATCGGGCCACGAAAAACCTTCTCGGTGAACTTGTCGCCGCCGGCACCGTCCGGAAACCAGACCACGTCAATTTGTGTGACGGGAAAGAACCGGAAGGGTTCCGGATTGAAAAACAACAGCCCGACGTTGAGCGGGAACGGAGCTTCCGCCGAACCACCGATCACGTTCATCTGCCGGCCGAGTTCCACCAGCGGAAGCGTGTCGGCCTGCGCGGCGAGATCGCTGCCAACTTCTTTCAGGAAGTCGCGCATCAATTCGCGTGAGAGGTCTTCGACTCGTGCTCGCTGGTTCAAGCGATCGTCGAACGGGACGGTGGCGGCGAGCGACAGCAATTCGGTTTCATCCGCTCCCTTGGCTCGGACGGTGCTCGATCCCTTGCGAATGAAGTAGCCGTAATCTTTTTGATCTTTGCCCAAGCCGAGCTTGGCTTTGTACGGCCGGGTTTGACCGCCGGGAGCTGAGATCACGAGCACAGTTCGGCCATCGACTTCGTAGGGGGCAACGATCGGATGATAGGCCGGTTGGATCGCACTGTGTCCGAGATTGAGGATCTCCTTCTGGATCGCGTCCAATTGACTCGCCTTCAATCCGATCGGCGGCAGCACGGGCAGACCATCTTTCTCGGCGACGCCCACGACGACGTAGCCGCCGCCCAGATTGTGGAAGTCGTTCGCGAAAGCGCAGAGCGTGTGCAGCGTGTCGATCGGATTCCAGCCTTGCTTGAATTCGAGGCGCTCCCACTCCACGGCCTTGCCATGCAGAAGATCGTTGATGTTGATGGGCAGCGGCATGGAAATTCTCAGTCTTGTTCCGCATTCAAGTTGCTGACGGCGCAACATTCACTCACTCAAACCAACGCTGAAGATACAAGCGCACATACTCGCGTCCGGCTTGGCTAAGAAGCGTGATCGCCTTGGCCCCGGTGTATTTCGTGCCGGGGTAATGTTGAAGGAAGAACCGAAAGGCTTCTTCTAGGCTCTGGCCGGAGCATTTGTTTTTGATTGTTCCCAGACTGGCGGCCACGCTTTGTCGAAAACTGAGATCCTCGCCGAACAACTTTTGGGCAAGCCTGCTGATTCGCTCTTCATTCGTCTCCTTCGATGCCTCGTCCTCCGAAAGCAACTGAATCAAGAGGACTTGGTAAACCTGAGCGTCGATGATTGACCCAACGATCACATTTCCGTCCTGATTATCCTCGCGCACGAGCTTGGGTTTGCACTCCATCGCCAATTGAAATAGCTGCTGCGCATCATCTTCCTCAAAGCGAAGGCCGTGAGAGTATCGCCATTGCTCCCGTCCATCGACGAAGAATACGACAGCCGCGTTCTGCAGAGCGAGTTCATCGGTTGCATTGACGACCCGGCACGCCGCCATCACGGGAGAGACGTTTGCAGCCTTCGCCAATCGCTCAAGCGTCTTCGCATCGACGGGCACATTATCGCGAAGGTGTGTTTGTAGCTGTTCCTTCGGAATCAGAAACTCTGACGCGAGTTGGTCCGCATCACGTTCCTCTTGGCGGCTTGAACGAAACGGCTCGGTTGCGATGTCTGGCTCAGTGCCAAGTACCAAATGTGCGAGTTCATGGGCGAGCGTGAAGCGTCGCCGAAATGACGTGGAAGCGGAATTGAGGCGAATCGCAGTTTTCGGACCACGCACGCACCACCCCTCGGCTCCCACTAGCGGCGAAGCCTGAACGGTGATGCCAAGATGCTTGGCAAGTGTCTCAGGGCCCTTCGGGAAATTCTTCGACGTGATGCGAATCGCTGTCGCCCGCGAAATCACAGCACATCCTTTTTGAAGGGAGCCACTCCAAGTGCATATTGAATGTCGGCGATGAGCAACCGCTTGGTGTCGTCGTCCATTGACGCCAAGTCGGACTTACGGAACCGCAGTGCAACCTTGTCCGCGTTCATCTTCAATAGCCAGTAGGCTTGCCGACCGAGGTCATCGGTTGGCACAGCATCATCGTCAAGCGCCGGCGAAGCGATGAGGCATGCAGGAAGCGATACGCCACCAGTAACCGGAGTCTTGTCGCCAATTTGTCGTGTGGCTCTCTTAGCCATCGAACAGTCCTCGTTCTGTCAGCAAACGCATTGCATCATTCGTGGGGATTTCAAAAAGCGTTTCCTCGCCCGCCACCACAGTTGTCACTCGGAACCCCTTGCTCGTGTAGAATTCCTCGTTCGCCACCGGAAACAAGTTTACTCGCCCTGAGAATCCCAGGGAATAACTGAGGGCCACCGCGTACGTTAGCAACCCTGTTCCCGCTCCCCGAAAGACCGGAGCATCGAATAAGCCATCGCGATTTCGTGGTGCAGTCGCCAGTCGGTCCAAAAATACTGCGTGTTGCCCTTGCTCCAAAGCTGACATCGCATCGACACGAAAGAGCATCGCAGCCTGAATTTGTGAATCTTGGGTTCGCACGCACTTGGCTTGAAAACTTGGCTTGCTCTGATGCCTCGAAATGATCGCACGCCATTGCCAGTGGCGATCGGGTTCGTCTTCCAGTCGGCGGATTAGCCCGTGTGAACTCACCCACCAGATCGCGTCAATCTTATTTTTTGCGTCTTCACGGTGCAGCGTTTCAATCGTACCGAGCTCTTTTGCCCCAGTCGCACAGCGAGTCAAAACAACTGATGTCGGCAAATCCATGACAAGCTACCAGTCCTTATTCGTTCGCGGAATCCTAATCAAGGACGGGGCTGCGGTGGATGGATATGGGGCCAATTCTTAGGGCTTGGGCTACCCAAGAGCCAATCAGCGAGCGAGTTGGCTGACCGGATTCGTTCTGAAGCGGCTCCACAACTCGTGGGTAATAGCGGTTGATTTGCTCCGATTGGCTGAAATCGCTGTGGGCATCGTAAGTCTCGATTTTTTACGCTCATGCAGACGCACATTTATTTAATAGTCGGTAGCGACACAAGAATAAGTCGTTATTGTTATGTGCGTGCATTCGCATGAGCGGACTGTTTCGAGGTCGTGATGACAACGGTTTCGGCGGATTTGATTGAGCGCGAGGGGGTTTGGGATCCGCAGGTTTTCTGCGGGGCCATGCTGCCGATGCTGCGCCTTTCAGACTCGTGGAGCTTGGCTGACCGGTCGGCGATTGTTTTTGAAGGGCAGCGTTGGGGAGCACCGAGCGAAGGTGATGGTCCGGTTTACCGGATGTCCAATTTCGATGAACTCGAATTGCGGCTAACGCCAGAGCTTTGTGTTTCACCAGCTTCGTCCGATGAGCAGTGTGTGCGAGCGGGAGACATCATTGTCTCGAAGGGAACACCGGTTCGCGCGGCGATCGCGTCGCGTAGCGTGTTTCGACATCCAGCCGATGCCAACTGTTATTTAGTGCGCGGTCTTGGTTTGGCCGATGGGGTTTGGTTTGCGCTGTGCGTCAATCAACCGGCATTCGGCGATTATCTGGTTCGTAAGTCGGGAGCCGCGATCGTTCCGCGAGTGCGAATGGACGTGCTGGTGAATGCTCGCGTGCCAAAGGCTCCGGCCGGAATCGAGTCGGTTGGTTTTCGCGTGATGGAATGTCTTGACCGTCGCTTGGAAAACGAAGTTGAGCTGATTCGCTTTCTGGCCGATGTTCGAGCCGTGGTTGCGAGCAGCATTCCGGATGCGTCGCGTACCAGTGAGCAACCGATCGGAACCTGGTGGCATTTCTTCTCGTCGTCGGACATCGGTGATTCGCTTGTGCCCGGTCACGTCGCGATCAATGGCTACCAGCAACACCTGCGACGGGATGCTGGCTGGAATCCGATCCGTCAGTTGCTGAGCGAAAACAATTCGGGTGGCAATCGTGTAACCGACGCGATGCAACAGATTCGGACGTTGCAGCTTTCCGATGTTGGTGATGACCTGACCGTGCATCAGGCTGAGATCAAACGCTGGGCCACCAGCGGTCGTCGAGTGTTTGCCGATCCGATTCAGGAAAACGAAGTGCTGCTGTCTGCACTGGTCTCACGGCCGCGAGTGGCGTTCGCCGCGACGAAACCGAAGCCGGAAGTTTTTCCCACGGACCATTGGCACCGCTTGCGGTTTCGAGAAACGCCGGGGGCTTGGGCGCTAGTGTTGAGCGATCCGGCGATCCACGAGCAACTCAGTCGGTTGGCCATCGGGTCTGTTCAACAATTTGCTCCGCCCTGGAGCATCCGTCGGTTGGTCCTGCCCGATATCCCACTCGAAGCCCGGATCAAGTGGGATGCGTTTCTGCGGCACTGGCAACAGCGACGGTTGGAACTGGAAGGTGAGTGGATCGGACTGCTGGGGGAAGCGTATCGGCTCTTGCGCGAGACACATCGGCAATGCGGTTCGTGGACGCAGCCACCATCGGCTCTTCGCGGCCAGGAGACTTGGTGATGACTCCAGGGGTTTACGAACAATTGGTGCCAACGCTGCGGCGTGAAGCGATGCCGCTCTCGAAGCTGCATGCTCTTGCGGTCGAGGGTGGGAGCACTTGGTCGGTCGAGCAGTTGCATCTCATGCTGGCTTGCCTGGACGGCATCGAGATCACGGCTGCTGGTGGTGATGATCCTCTGGTGAACTTGGGGCAGCGATCGCAGCAGGAAGAGTTGGCGGAAGCGATGGTCGATGTCGTGCGTGCTCAGGGGCGACCGGTGCCGGCCGCGCAAATCATGCAGCTTCTGCCTGGCAAGTTCACGACGTCGGTGGAGCAGCTCAAGAAACTGGCTCGCGAAACGAGCGGACTGAAGGTGATTGGTCCCGGCCTGATAGGCTTGGACAACTAACAGACTCAACGGCTCTCGAAAGAGGAAAGCAATATGGCGACCGCCACCAAACAGAAGCAGACAAAGAAGGCCGCGAAGGCGACGGAGTCTTCGGGCAGAAGCGAGGCTCTCGTCGCGCTGGAAGCGAAGCTCGCGGATCAGGATTTCAGCCAGCGATTGGAACTGGACTCGGCCGAACAGGGCCAAGCGTGTTCGATGGTTTGGGGGACACATCGTGGGGTCGATACGCCGCGAGTGTTCTTGCTCGCCTTGCCGGCCGGGAGTTGGGAGAAGGCGAATGCCGACTATGTTGCTCAGCTGTCGTGGACGCAGTCGCCGACGGATTTGAAGGACGATCAGTTTCCGAAGTTCGGCGTCGTGAGCGATGGCGAGCATGAGGCCATCTTTGATCTCGAATACCCGGCGCATCAGATTGATCGGCTGCCGAGCTTGGCGGAAATTGGTGAGTACAAGCGGATCAAGGCTGATCCGACGCGGCGGTGGTCGCTGAAGATGTATGACCGGCTGATGAACGGCTTCAACGCCTTTCACGAGCAGGTTTATCAGACGGTCAAGGACCGAGTGAACGGCAAGAACGACATCATTGAGGAGGTCGCCAAGCTGCTGTTTCTGGAATCGTTTCGGCTGCACCACAACTCGAAGGATCTCGGCTTTGAGCACGAAGGGAAGAAGCTGCAGCTCGATGAAGTCTTCACGCACGAGTATGTGAAGCAGCACGGCAAGCAGGCGGTGGCTGAGATTCAGTCGGCGTTCAATCATTTCAAGATGCACAAGGATTATGTCGTCACCGACGACGCTGGCGAATCGCATCCGATCTTCGACCGCAACGCGCATCTGCGGCTTGAGCAAGTGCGTAACTACGAGACGATCCTCGACCTCATTCAGAACCTGGGGCCGGTGGAAGACAACTCCGGCAAGCAGCTCAAGCCCAAAGGGGAGCTGAAGGATATTGCCGGCGACGTGTTGGGCCGCGCGTTCGATGTGTTCTTGCGAGCCAACTTCGACTCGAAGGGGGGCCTGGGCATCTACCTCACTCCGGCACCGGTCAAGCAGGCGATGTTGGAGATCGCGTTTCACGACATTCTGGAAGAGACGCCCGAATTGCTGTCGGCGCGCAATGCGGATGGCACGCCGGTGTTTCGTTACTGCGATCCGGCGTGCGGGACGTACGGCTTCGGCGTCGTGGCGTTGGGGTATTTGGAGCGGGCGCTGGCTCAATTGACGGGCAAAGAAACCGGGCCGGATGCGGCGCGGGAGAAGCTGTTCCGCGACATGGGCGAGCACAGCTTCGTGGGGGCTGATGCGGCTCCGATGATGGTGACGTTGGCTCGCGTGAACATGGCTCTGTTGGGAGCACCGAAGGCGAAGATCTTCTACACGCAGAATTCCTTGGCCAGCGAGCAGCTCCAGCCGTGCAGCTACGATCTGATCTGCACCAATCCTCCGTTCGGGACTCCGAAGTTCAAGAAGGGGCAGGAGAAGTCGCGCGAGCAGTATGAAGAGGACATGGGGAAGATCCTCGAAAAGTTCCGTTCGGACCTGACGGAGCGGGAAGGTCGCGGCGGCGGGTACACCTACGAGCCGTCGGTCGCCGGGCTGGCGATGGGGGGGAATCCCAACAGCAAGGGAGTCTGGAACGCGGTGAAGCCGACGAGCATTGATCCGGCGGTGTTGTTTCTCGACCGCTGTCTGCAACTGCTCAAGCCGGGTGGGCGGCTGTTGATCATTTTGCCGGACGGCGTGCTGTGCAACAGCGGCGACAAGTACGTCCGCGAGTACATCATGGGGAAGAAGGACGCCGAGACCGGCCAGTTCCACGGCGGCAAGGCGATCGTCAAGGCGGTGATCAGCCTGCCGTC
>CAMDPX010000310.1 GCA_945905295.1 Planctomyces sp. SH-PL62
CAGCCCCCCGGTGTGTTCGCGACTCAACCGGGGGGCTGACGCCGCCCCGCTCGCCAAAATGTCTCGCCGATAGCCGTTATCCCAAACCCTGGTGCCATGACTTCGCTACGCATCTCTAATCTGACGACCAACGTGTTCGAGCCGGAGACGGAACTCCCGAATCGGCTCGCGCGCAAGTTGGGGCTCAAGCCTGCCGACGTTGCTCGTTGGCGGATCTTGCGCAAGAGCCTCGATGCGCGATCGCGGCGCGATTTGAAGTTCGTCTACACATTGCTGGTCGAGTTGCCTGACGATGAACAGACCGCGAAGTTGCTGGCCAAGACGCCAGACAACGTTGAGCTGTTCACGCCGCCACGCTTCGAGGATGTCGCCTCCGGCTCTGCGCCGTTGGAGCAGCGGCCGGTTGTGATCGGCTCCGGGCCGGCGGGGTTGCTGGCGGGGTTTTATCTGGCGGCGAAGGGGTATCGGCCGCTGATCCTCGAACGAGGGCAGGCGGTCAAAGAACGAGTCCCCGCGATTCGTCTGTTCGATTCCGGAGGTGCTCACGATCCCGAAAACAATTACCTCTTCGGCGAAGGGGGAGCCGGCACGTTCAGCGACGGCAAGCTGACCTGCCGAATGAGCGGCCCCGATGTGGAATGGGTGCTGGAGCGATTCGTGGAATGCGGTGGCAAGCCATCGCTCGTCTATGAACATCGGCCGCATTTGGGGAGCAATCGGTTGCCGATGATCGTTCGCAACCTGCGCCGCAAGATCGAAGAACTCGGCGGCGAGTATCGTTTCGGCTGCCGGTTCGAGGGGGTCGATCTCGTCGATGGTCGCTTGCGCGGCTTGCACACGTCGAGCGGTTATCTCGCGACGACACAGGCGATTCTTGGCATCGGACACAGCGCTCGCGACACGTATCGCATGTTGCTTGAGGCCGGCATCCCGATGACTCAGAAAGCATTTCAGCTCGGGCTGCGAATCGAACAACCGCAGGAGCAAGTCAATCAGCACAAGTACGGCCGACCGGAGTATCTCGAATTGCTCGGCGCGGCGGATTACACGCTGACGGCTCGCGGTGAGCGTGACGTGTACTCGTTCTGCATGTGTGCCGGCGGCATCGCGATTCCCAGCATCTCCGAACCGAATTGTTTCGCGACGAATGGGATGAGCAACTCGCGGCATGACACCCCGTTCGCGAACAGCGGAGTCATGGTGACGATCGAACCGCACGAGTTCGGCGGCTCGCACCCATTGGCCGGCGTCGAGTTGCAACGCCAGTTCGAGTCGGCGGCGTTCGAGTTGGCCGGACGGAATTACGCTTGTCCGATTCAAACGGCGGCGGACTTTCTGGCGGGACGATCGCCGTCGCCGGATCAGCGATTTGAATCCTCGTATCCGCGCGGCTTGGCACCGATGAACTTGGACAACGTGTTGCCGCCGGTGGCGCTCTCGGCGATTCGATCGGGATTGCCGTTGATGGACCGCAAGTGGCGTGGCGATTTTCTACGCAACGCGAATCTGATCGGCCCGGAGATGCGCGGCAGTTCTCCGGTGCGGATCGAGCGTGATCTCGCGACACGTCAGTCTCCCGCTTGCGTTGGTCTGTATCCGGTGGGTGAGGGAGCGGGCTTCGCCGGGGGCATCATCAGTGCGGCGGTCGATGGGTTAATCAGCGCGAAGCAAGTGGTGCGTGCGTTCGCGCCGATGGCGTGACGCGCTTGTAGTGCCCCCATTTATGGGGTCGAACGTGTGAAGCGGACCCGATAAATCGGGTCACTACGAGCGCGCGGCTACACGCCAGCGTCATCGGCCTTTGCGATCTCGGCGGGGATGCAGGCCATGGAGACGAGCTTGTCGTCGTCTTCGAGGCGGATGATGCGGACGCCTTGGGTATTGCGGCCGATGACGCTGATGTCGCCGGCTCGGAGGCGTTGGATCTTTCCGCTGGCGGTGACCATCAGGACTTCGTCGGCATCGGTGACAGCGACGATGTCCACCGCTTTGCCGTTGCGAGCGGTCGCTTTGATGTCGCGGACCCCTTTGCCCCCTCGGCCTTGCAGGCGGTATTGAGCACCGCTCTTAGTTGCCTCTTCGGTCCCTTCTGTCGTTTCCGTCCCTTCAACCTCATCGGTGGCAGCGTTTCCAGAAGCGCTGTCGTCGGAATTCAATTCCGCGGTCAACGTGTCGGCGGCACCGTCAGCGACGAGCGTGTCGCTGTCATCCGTTGCTTCCGCTTCACCAACACCGAATGGGGTCCGTTTGCCGTAGCCGTTTTCGCACACGGTCAGCAGTGACTTCTCTGGATCGGCGATGACCATGCCGATGACGAAATCTCCTTTGCTCAAGCGAATTCCGCGGACCCCTTGAGTCGCTCGGCCCATGCTGCGGGCGTCGGATTCAGCGAAGCGGATCGACATGCCGTTGGCGGTGGCGAGCAATACGCTCTCCCCCTTCGACACGAGTTGCACGTCAACCACGACATCGTCATCGACCAGTGAGATGGCGATGAGACCACCCTTTTTCACTCGGCCGTACTCTTCGAGCGGCGTCTTCTTCACCGTGCCGTTGCGAGTGGCAATCATCAAACCGCGATCGTCGAATGCGCGGACGGCGACGCAGTTACAAACCTTTTCGCCTTCACTCAGCGTCAGCAGATTGACGAGTGCTCGGCCCTTCGCGGTGCGGGTGCCGAGCGGCAGGTCATAGACCTTCGACCAATAGACTTTGCCTTTGTCGGTGAAGAACAGCAGCCAATCATGCGTGCTGGCGACGAACAGGTTTTGGATCGGGTCGTCGTCTTCGGTCTTGGCACCGATGACTCCCTTGCCGCCACGGTTCTGAGCTTCGTATTCGGTCAACTGCGTGCGCTTCACATAGCCGCGTTGCGAGATGACGACTGTCATTTGCTCTTCAGTGATGAGGTCATCGCGGTTGACGTCTTCGGCTTCGCCCTCTTCGATGGAGGTGCGGCGTTTGTCGCCGTACTTGGCCTTCATGTCGAGCATGTCTTGTCGCACGGCGGCGCGGATGTTGGCTTCGTCCGAGAGCAACGCCAGGTAGCCGGTGATGTCGGCCAGCAGTTTGTTGAACTCTTCGACCAGCTTGTCGCGTTCGAGGTTCGCCAGCGAGCCAAGCTGCATCGAAACGATCGCTTCCGATTGATTCGGCGAGAGCGAGTAGGTCGGCTTCGCGCCGTTCTCGTCTTGGAATTGTCGGAAGCCGCTTTCGCCGAGTGCTCGCGCGATGAGTTCGCCTGGCACGGCAATTTGTTGCAGGCGGACTTTGGCTTCGGCTCGGCTGGGAGACTGACGGATCGTGCGGATGACTTCGTCGATGTCGATCTGCGCGATCATCAGACCTTCGACCGTGTGCTTGCGCTTGCGAGCTTCGCTCAGCAGGAACTCGGTGCGGCGGCGGATGACATCAACACGGTGCAGGATGAATTCCTGCAACATTTCTTTGACGCTCAGCACCTTTGGCCGGTTGCCGACGAGAGCGAGCAGAATCACGCTGACCGTCTGCTGCAACGGCGAGAACTGGAAGAGTTGATTGAGCACGACTTCTTTGTCGGCGTCCCGTTTCAGTTGAATGTGGATCTGCACCTGCCACGGTTTGTCGTTGCGGTCGGTGTAGTCGGTGACCTTGGCGATCCCCTTGATCCGTTCTTCTTTCACCAGTTCTTCGAGCTTGCCGCGAATGCGGTCGCGTGTGTCTTGGTAGGGAATCTCGGTGATGACGATGACGTCGGCGTTCTTTTCGGTCTCGAAGTGCGTGCGTGCTCGCAGCGTGAGCGTGCTGCGGCCAGTCGCGAAACCTTGGATGATGCCGGTTCGACCGCAGATGATTCCGCCGGTGGGGAAGTCGGGGCCGTGCATGACTTCGAGAATCTGGCCGAGGTTCGCATTCGGGTTGTCGATCAGCAGGACCGTCGCATCGCAGACCTCGCCAAGATTGTGCGGCGGGATGCTGGTCGCCATTCCGACCGCGATGCCGTTCGAGCCGTTGACCAGCAGGTTGGGAAACTTGGCCGGGAGAACGACCGGCTCCATGTTGCGCTGATCGTAGGTCGGGATGAAATCGACCGTGTCGCGATCGAGATCGTGCAGCATGTCGGCGGCCGGTCCGGCCAGGCGTGCCTCGGTGTAACGCATGGCGGCGGGAGGCATCCCGGCCAGCGAGCCGAAGTTCCCCTGCTTATCAACCAGCGTCTCGCGCATGTTCCAGTTCTGAGCCATGCGGACCAGCGTCGGGTAGACCGAGCCTTCACCATGCGGGTGATAGTTTCCGCTCGTGTCGCCGCAGATCTTCGCGCATTTGATGCGTCCGGAGTTCGGCCCCAGGCTGAGATCGTTCATCGCGACGAGAATGCGCCGCTGCGAAGGCTTCAACCCATCGCGCACGTCAGGCAGCGCGCGGCTGATGATGACGCTCATCGCGTAGGTCAGATAGCTGGTGCGAATTTCGTCCTCAATCGCGAGCGGGACGATGTTGCCTGTGAAGACCGGAGGGAGGTTTTCGCTGCTATCGCCTGTCCCCGGCTGTTGTTCTTCGTGACCGTCGGCCAACTGGGCTACTCCTGTCCAAGATTCGCGAAATCGCCTGCCCATTCCGGCCTTCATGGCCTGGGAATTTCACCGGGCAGACGGCCTCAAAACGAGCGGTTTCGAGGCGGGCGAATCGTAGTGGAAGAGCCCTTGCCGAACAACGAACGGTGCGGCGTTCGGAGGGGATCAAATCAGTGGTTTTGCGGAGCGGCGTGGGGCAGGTTTTCAACCTGCCCGGCCGGGCTCAAATTGAGTTTGGTCCTGATTCACCGGGTCATGCCACCATAAACCGAACTGGCAGGTTAAAAACCTGCCCCACCTTAAATTGTCGACACGGGCACGATCATGTTGACGGGCATGACTTGCGAGCTGCCGGTGTCGCGGAGCGCGCCGTCCAGCGCTTGGCGAAGCGATTCTCCCAGACCGTGTTCACGAATACTGCGGAGACGTGGGACGATGCGTCGAAAAGCTTCGATGATGCGTGGATCCCATTGTTGTCCCGAGCCAGCGATCAGAATGTTCTCGACGCGATCGGGGGCGAGTCCCTGGCGGTAGGTGCGACTGGTGCTCATGGCGTCGTAGCTGTCGGCCACGGCGATGATGCGGGCGATGCGCGGGATTTGTTCGCCCGCCAACTTGGCCGGATAGCCGGCTCCGTCGTAGCGTTCGTGGTGATGCAGCACGCCGGGCAGGAGGCTGCTGATCTGATGCAGGTCTTTCAGAATCGCGTGGCCGATCGCGGGATGCTGTTGAATGTGCAGCTCCTCTTCGGGAGTGAGCGGGCCATGCTTGCAGAGGACGTCGTCCCGAATGCCGATCTTGCCGACATCGTGCAGCAGGCCGGCCAGGTACACGTCGCTCAGTTCGTCCTCGCCGAGTTTCAATTCGCGGCCGAGTTCAACCGCAATGCGTGCGACTCGCTCGCTGTGTCCGTAGGTGTAGGTGTCTTTGGCATCGACCGCCGACGCCAGTGAGCGAGTCAGACCGACGAGCAAATCCTTGAGATCCTGATAGCGGTCGCAGGCTTTGTTGAGCAATCCGATCAGCGCGGCAAACGGAGCCATCGCGGCGGCATCGGCGTTGCAGAACGGAGTCTGTCGATCCGAGCCGCGTGTGTTGACCGCGATCAGCCATCCGAAGTCCCGGCCCGACGGGACCGTCATGACCAGCACGCTGCGGAGGTGCGAGAAGGCCGCACCCCATGATGCTTCGGTCACGCGAGGGCAGAGCAACAGGCCGGTGTCGCGCAGTTCCGTCGAGCGGCGCAGTGCTTTGACCAAATCGCGCACGTCGTCATCCGCCAGCACCGTCTCGCCGCGCGTTTGCATGCCTTCCAGACTGCTCGGCACCCAGATCAACGATTCGGCTTCGATGAACGGCAGCGCGGCGTCCAGGATCTTGTTGAGGTTCGAGGCGGGCTCGCGATGAATCCGCAGGTGGCGGATCAGTCGTTCGAGCGTCAGGTTCAATTCCCAGGCGGACTTCAGTTGCCGTTTGAGGTCGTCTTCCGCCGAGCGTTGCGAGCGGAGCCACTCGGCTTGCAACAGCCGATCCAGCACCGCTTGCGCCCAGCATTCCAGCCGGCGTTGTTCTTCGGCGATGTCCTCGGTTTCGGTCGCGATGCGAGCCAAGACACTTTCCGCGACCAGAGTCACATCGCCCAGGACAAACGGAACTCGTAAGCGAAACTTGCCATTGGGATGCGGTGTCACCTGCACCTTCCGGCTGCCAACCATGCCGGCGAACGTGCCAACATTGTCGGAACGATATCGCACGTTGCCATTCGCTTCTGCCTCCGGCCACAGGCGTGTCGCCGTCGAGCCATCGAAGACTTGGAACGGAACGCGAAACTCTTCGTGCAAAACCGTGGCGGTGGCTTTCGCGTGTTGAGCAAGTTTGATCATGGTGTGTCTCTTCGTAGCCTGACTCTTCGAGTCGGGCGTTTGGCAAATGACAGCGAAGGTTGGTACTAGGCCAATTGAAAATGGAACTGGAATGTATGTCACCGGCCCTCCTGCCTTGGCCCCAACGGGGACAGACTCGATAGCCCAGGGCAAAGCCCTGGGTTGGTGCAACACCAACCGGCGGTTAGCCCCAACGGGGCGCAACTCGCATCGCATCCGCGCAAGTTGCGCCCCTTCAGGGCTCAAGAATCTCCTTCGTCTTCCTACCCAGGGCGTTGCCCTGGGCTATCGAGTTACGCCCCCTTGGGGCTGAGTCAGTCGTTCAAAATCCGGGTGTTTCCGAATGGCTTTCAAATCTTCGTCGGTCGCGGCGTGTTGTCCGTATCCGTTCGCGAGAGCCTGACGCAGCAGGCGAATCGACTCGTCGGCCGCTTGGCGAGCGGCGGCGGGTGTCGGTGCTTGTTCGGCGGCCAGCGCGGTGACGCAGGCGGCGGCGTACAACGTCGCTCCCGATTTGGGAGCGGCCTGCAACGCCGTGTTGATCTCGGTGAGCGCTTCGTTGAAGCGATGCAATCTTGCGAGCAAGATCGCGCGAAAGCGGCGAGCCTCGCCGAAGCTCGGTCGTTGAGCGAGTGCCTGAGCAAACAACTCGGAGGCTCTTTCCAGTCGATTCGCGTTCGCGGCGAGCAGACCTCGGCCGTACAAGGCTTCGGGAGACTTCGGATCGTCGGAGGGAATGCGTGCGAAAGCTTTGTCGGCGTCGCCAGGCCGGCGAGCCGAGACGGCGAAGCCATAAGAGCAAAGCAACTGATGCTGCTGCGGGGCCGGCAGTGTCGCGAGGTGGTCCGAGTTCAGCGCGATGTCAAACGCGGCATCCGCTTCATCGTGGCGATTCAGACCGGCGAGCGCTTGTCCGCGCAGAGCGTGCAGGACAACGAATTCAGGCGAGCGGGGCGACGTTAGCTCCCCGGTTGTCTCGACTTGTTCGCGGAGTACCGGGGGGCTGACGCCGCCCCGCTCGCCAAGAGCAGACAGCAGCCGGTCAAAATCGGCGAGCGCTTCGGCAGATTGTCCAAGCTCCAGCCGAGCCATGCCGCGATTTCGCAGCGCGGCGAGCAATTCGGGTTCGCGGTCCAGCGCGGCCGAGTAGTCGGCGACGGCTGCGGACTTCTGGCCGAGTTGGTCCAGCGTGAAGGCTCGGTTGAAGTAGCCCCAGGCGAACTCGGGCCACACGCCGACGCAGACTCCGAAGTCAGCCAGCGCGAGTTGTGGTTCTCCTTGTTCGAGATGACACAGCCCTTTTTGCATCCACGACCAATAGTGTTGCGGATCTCGCTGCAACGCTTCGCGCAGTTCGCGAATTGCCAGCGCGTATCGGTCCGGTGTTCCGCTTTGCAGATGCGTGGTTGCTAACAGATAGAAATCTTGCGCGGATGTTGGCGGGATCGCGTTGGCGTTCTGGTCGGCGGCGTCTGCCTGTTGGGTTTCACCAAGTTGCCGCAGCAGCGCGGCTCGCGTGTGCCAGACGGCAGCGGACGGTGGGAGGTTGCGGATCGCTGCGGCGCGGTCGAGCAGGGAAATTTGAGATTTGAGATTTGAGATTTGAGATTTGAGATTCGCTCCTGCCAGCAGCAACAGCAACTCGCGGGCGTCTTCGGCGAGCTTGTGTTGCTCGGTCGTGCTCAGGCGTTTCCAGATCGCACGATCTTGCCAGTTCGAGTCGTCGAGAATGCCGAACAACGCGAGCGTGTCTTCGCAGACTTGGCGACCTTGCTCGGCATGGTCGTGCAGGTCGCTGTGCGTGTTGAGCAGGCAGAGGGCTTTGAGAGTCCCTTGCTCGAAACGATGTTGCAGTTCGCGAGCTTCGGCTCCTTCGGTTTCGACGACTCGCGCTTGTGCGGCCGAGAGGCGAGCTTGCGTCCCCCGCAGAACGAACCCGCCGAGCGTCAGCAGGAGGACTGCGGCGGAGATGATCAGGCCGGACGTCGCGAGCTGCGGATGCCGGCGTCTCCATTTTTGAAATTGCTCGACGCGGCTCAACTCTGGAGCGTGCCGCAGCGGACGATCTTCGAGCCAGCGGTCGAGATCTTCCGCCAGTTCGGAAGCATGTTGATAGCGCGTCGCGACGTCGGGTTGCAGACACTTGCGGACGATGCTTTCGAGCCCCCACGGCACGTCGTCTCGGAATTGCCGGAGCGACGGAATCGAGCGGCTGCGTTCGGTGGCCATCGCTTCGATCAGAATCGGGATCGGCGCGTAGCTAACCGACTGCTCGAACGGATTTTGGCCGGTGATCATCTCGAACAGCACCATGCCCAGTCCGTAGAGATCCGAGCGTTCATCGACCAGTGCGACCATTTCTTTGGTGCGGCGGCTGAGGGCTCGCAGATGTTCCGGAGCCATGTAGGCCACCGTGCCGCCGAGCGTCGCTTCGACCTGCGCATGCGATTGGTTCTCGTCGTGCGACAGATTGAAATCGAGCAACATCGGCGTTCCGTCCGCGCCCAACAGGATGTTGCCCGGCTTGATGTCGCGGTGCAGCACGCCGCGATCGTGCGCGTGTTGCAGTCCGTCGGCGAGCCGCGCGATGATCCAGGCGCAGGCGCTGGGGAAGTCAAAGCTGGCAAGTCTCGAAAGGCCCGGCGACTCACACAAACCCGAAGCGTCAGCGAGGGCGGACGCTTCACGGGGCTTGGCTTTGGGATCGTCGGAACTGGGGTTGGAAACTTCGTGAAGCGTTCGCCCTCGCTGACGCTTCGG
>CAMDPX010000311.1 GCA_945905295.1 Planctomyces sp. SH-PL62
CGGTTCATGCGGCGTAACCGGGGCTAGCGCCGCGCGGCTAATTGTCGGGATGCGTATTACTTGCTCGGCTTCACGAACCGATAGATCGCTCGGCCATTGCCGGTGAGGGCCAGAAAATAGGCTTCGCCTTTTTCGTCTTCGCCGAAGGAGAGAACGGGAAGTGCCGGGCCTTTGATTTCGCGGTTGGCGATGACGCGGCCTTTCGCGGCGTCGTACCACAAGGCCCACATGCGCATCGTGATGTAGTCGGCATAGAGGTAGGCTCCGTTGAGTTCCGGCACTCGCACGCCGCGATAGACGCCGCCGCCGGTGATCGACTTGCCGAGGTCGTGGTGGTATTCCCAGATCGGGTCGATCAGGTTGTCACGGACATCGACGCCCTTCGCGCCGAACGGATGCAGCGACTCGCGCAGGTTCCAGCCGTAGTTGCCGCCGGCTTTGAGCAGAATGATTTCTTCGTAGAGATTCTGTCCCACTTCGCCGGCCCACAGTTCGCCCGTCTTGCGGTCGAACGACATGCGCCAGAGATTGCGCAGTCCATAGGCCCAAATCTCCGGCGCGGCGTCCTTCTGGCCGACGAACGGGTTGTCTTTCGGAATGGCGTACTTCTTCCCGCTGGCTTGATGGTCGATGTCCAGCCGCAGCACTTTGCCGAGCAGCGTCTTCAGATTCTGGCCGTTCTCGTGCGGGTCGTTGCCGGCTCCACCGTCGCCGTGAGCGACATAGAGAAAACCGTCCGGCCCGAACGCGAGCGTGCCGCCATCGTGGTTCCAGTACGGCTTCTCGAAGCGGATGAGCTCCTCTTCTGAAGCGGGATCGGCTTTGTTCGGGTCGGACTTGCTGACCCGGAACCGCGACACGACGTTCGCCATCTTGGCTTTCACGTCGGTGTAGAAGACGAAGAACTCGCCGTTCGTCTTGAACTTCGGATGGAACGCCAGGCCGAGCAACCCTTCTTCGTTTTGCTTGTCGGAGTAGCGCACGCGGTCGCGAATGTCTAAGAAAATGTTCGTCTTCGCTGCCGCGTCATCGTTCGGGAAGAGGTGGATGACTCCCTCTTGGAGCGGCACGAACACGCGATTCGATCCGTCTCCGGCGTGAGTCAGCAACATCGGTCGCAGCGGCGTGGCCTTGCCCCCTTCGGTCTCGGGGCTCCAGCCGGTCCACTGCAATTTGGGAAACGCGACCTCGGTTCCAATCGTCAGCGGCGAGTCATCCACTTCCCAGCCAGCGATCGTGGTCGGCAGAGCCGTGAGCGTCCCGGCCTTCATGTCGGACACGAGCAGAAAGCGGCCGGTCGGATCGAGACAACTGTCGGCCGCTTGCTCGAATTTTTCACTCAGCAACACCGGCTTCTGACCGGGACGCGGAATGCCCCAAACTTTTCCTGTCTTCCACGACGTGATGAAGAGCCGCCCGTGCTTGTCCCACGCCAAACCGTCGCTGCCATCAAAGCCCTCGGCAATCTTCTGCGAGGACTTGTCCGCCAGCTTGATGCGATACAGCACACCGCTGCCGAAGTCGGCCAGCAGCAGATGCGACGCGCCGTCCATCGCCAAACCATTCGGAGTGTTCAAACCGGGAAGCGACTTGGCATCGACGACCAGTTCCGTCTGGCCTGATTTCACATTGATCCGATAGACGGCTCCGCCCATGCCTTTCAAGTCGCCCGAATCGCTCACGAACAACGAGCCGCTCTCCGGTTCGAGGGCGATGTCGTTGAGGAACAGCGGCGGCGACGGAAATTTGTCGGCGGCCGTGAAGGTCGTGGCCTTACCGTTCGCATCGACCTTCACGACTCGCGTCTTGTCCGTGACAAAGAAAGCGTTTTGAAACGCGACGATCCCCTTGGGGTCATCCAGTCCGGTCGCAAACGGTTTCGCTTTGCCGTCCACGATCACCGAGACTTGTCCGTCGCCATCCTTTCCGAATTCGCCGATCTCGGTCACATACATCCGCCCGTCAGCTCCCAGGCAGACCGATTCGGGATTCGTCATCCCCGTGACCAGCGGTTTCGGAAGATCCGCGCCCGACAGAGACGACGCAAACGCCAAGACATACGCAGCACTCAACAGTCGATTCTTCATGGTCACTCCAAATTGACGAAAGACGTTTCCAAACCTATCCCGATCCGACGATCAGCGGAACGATTCGGATTCTGACAGGCTGCCCGCTCTCGCGACACTGAGCCGCAATCCCCATGCTCTTGGCGAGCGTGGCTCCGTAGGGTGGGACAAGCTCGCTTCGAGCGCCGGCCCACCATGCTCGCTGACATTGATGGCGTTGTTCCTCTGGTGGTGGGCCGGCGCGGCGAAGCGCCGCTGGTCCCACCCTACAAGACACTTCGTCGTTCTTGGGGCAGTTATTTTGTGTGCGTGTTCCAAGTGCCGGAAGTGTCTCGGCAGCAAACCAACTGCTACAAACTCTTCGTCGAAAAACTGGCCGACCGCTAACGGACGTCCCCATCAATGGTTCTCGCTGAGGAGACCGCATCTTGTTCGTGACCCATTTGGAAAGCGCGCTGGACGGTACGCAGTTGCCGTCGAATCAACTGCAAACACTGCACAATGGCCGGCCGTTGTGGGTGCGATACAACCTCGACGCCGTGGGCCGCTGGTTCGAAAAAGAAAAACTGCGCGATCGTGAGCCGACCATGTGGCGGTATCGCGAACTGCTGCCGCTGCCCAACGGCGTGCGGCCGGTGTCGCTCGGTGAAGGAATGACGCCGGTGCTGGAGTGCTCGCAGTTGGCTGAGAAGTTCGGGCTGCGCGATCTCTGGATCAAAGACGAATCGCACTTGCCGACCGGCAGCTTCAAGAGCCGCGGGCTCGCGATGGCGATCACGATGGCGAAGCACTTCCGAGTGAATCGCGTCGCGTTGCCCTCGGCCGGTAACGCAGGCGGAGCGGCCGCAGCCTATGCCGCGCGAGCCGGCATGGAATGTTTCGTGTTCATGCCGGAGGACACGCCGGTCATCAATCAATACGAGTGCCAACTGGCCGGCGCGAAAACGTTTCTCGTCAACGGACTGATCAACGACTGTGGCAAGATCGTGCGTGAAGGACAGGAGGCAATGGGCTGGTTTGACCTCTCGACGCTCAAAGAGCCGTATCGCATTGAAGGCAAGAAGACGATGGGGCTGGAACTCGCCGAGCAATTCGATTGGAAGTTGCCCGACGTGATCCTGTACCCGACCGGCGGCGGCACCGGATTGATCGGCATGTGGAAGGCGTTTGAAGAACTGCGAGAACTCGGCTGGCTCAAGGGAAAAGGCATGCCGCGCATGGTCGCCGTGCAGTCGACGGGATGTGCTCCGATCGTGACCGCGTTTGATCGGGGCGAACGCTTCGCCGAGCTGTTCGCGAACGCGGCCACCATCGCCAGCGGCATTCGGGTTCCGGCGGCTGTCGGTGACTTCATGATCCTTGACGCCGTGCGCGCCAGCGGCGGATTAGCGATCGCTGTCGAGGAAGACCGCATTCGCGAATGGATGGAGTTGGCGTGTCGTCTCGAAGGGATCGCCGTCTGTCCCGAAGCGGCAGCGTGCGTCGGAGCGTTGGAATCGCTCACGGCTCGCGGCTGGATTCGCCCCAATGAGAAGGTCGTGATCTTCAACACGGGTGCCGCTCAAAAGTACGTCGAAGCGATTCGCTCTGAGTTGCCGAAGTTGGATGTGAGTGCTCCGATCGACTGGGAGCGGGTCAAGGATGGAGTCGGATCAGTCACACCGGCGGCTCGCGCGGCGGATCAGATAAGCTTGGTCGAAGCTCTCGCCGAACCGGCTGTGCCCCCGATCGAATGCGTCGAGCAAGAATGCTCAGAGCAAGCCCCCTCGGTGGTCGCTTCATTGCCAACGGAGGGTTCTCCGGTCGTCACGGAGTCCAATCAGGCAACGACCGGCAGTGAGGACTGTGGCGTCAGCACGACCTGACTTTCTGGTCCTCGAAATGTCGTGTGAAAGAATTCGAGAAAACCGCGAGTTCCCAGATGCAAGATCGACAGTGGCTCCTCGGCAAACGCGACTGGAGTTTTCCAACGCACCACATTTCCAGAAGCACGCAGTTCGAGAACGACGTCCGCAATTCGATAGGCAATGACCACTCCGCCAGCGGTCTTGAGAACTCCATCCGCTTTGGCAGGCAATGCGACTCCGAGCACCTGCGCTTCGCGATGTGGAAAAATCGTTCGGTCGGAGCCGGTGTCTAACAGGCCG
Source organism: Planctomyces sp. SH-PL62 (assembly GCA_945905295.1). GTDB lineage: Bacteria > Planctomycetota > Planctomycetia > Planctomycetales > Planctomycetaceae > SXKJ01. The sequence continues at coordinate 4,214 of CAMDPX010000311.1, forward strand.
TCAAGCAGTCGTCGGCCGCGCGGACCTTCGACCACGACAGCGATCATTGGCCGGAGGATTCCCCCAGGAAGCTGCATGTACGGGAACTCGAACATCACAGCATCCCGGAGATTTCCGCGTCATGAGGCAAGACATGATGCACTCTGAGCAAATGGTCGACCGGTGCGAGCTGGGCTTGGTCTTCCGCTTCGTCCACCGTCAGTCCGGAGCCAACAACTTTGTGGTCGTCTTGGTCCCAAACAATCCATTGTCCCTCGTACTGCTCTAAGACGGACACGGGGATTTGATCAAACATCATCAGGCTCCGCACGAATGGCCGATGGGAACTCACATCTAACGAATCCAAGTTTATGCCGACCAACAGTGCCATGCGATGCCTAGCTGGCCTCAGGGGATGTCTTCACTCGGAGGCTCTGGAAAGTCGCCAGGTTTGCCCTTCTTCGGCCAGCACACGCCTTCACCAAAAATGATTGCCTCTCGCTGTTCGTTGGTCAGCTCGCCATTGAGCGGAGTAGCAGCGCTCGCCTCTTGATTGACCAGAATCTGGCCGACCATCGACGTGCCGGGAAAGTTTGCGAGCACATACGTGTTGCGAGCGTCGAAGATTTGTAACTGAGTTATTTGCGAACCGCCCAACGGTTGGCCGGATGAGCTCGCGGGTTGCAATGCGACTTGATGTGACCCGGCGGGGAGTTCGATGCGGCGGACTTGGATCTTGTTGGGGAGCAGTCCCCAGCAGCGTGTGTCGGCGTTCTCGGTCGCTTCCCACGCCACGCCGGCCGCGTCGATGGCGAGTTCGGCGAGTGGATTGTCGACTTGGCCGAATTCCTTCGCGGCGTACAGCGATCCCTTCTTGATGGTGCGACGCACGACAGTGCGGGCGAGGACTCGCGGAAAGATTGCGGCGTATTGTTGGACGGCTAACTCGCCGACATCGGTGATCGTTTCAGTCAGCCCGGATGGTTGGCCATCGACCGTGATACTCACCGATTGCACTTGGTTGCGCGGGACGACGACGACCGGGACTTTCACCGGTGCGAACGTGGGAGTCACGCTGTGCTTGCCGACCGCCGACAGGATGTGATCGACGATCAGCATCGCCGCTTGAGTCGGTACTTCGTTGCGCTCTTCCTTGTACGGCCCTCGGCCGACGAGCGTGAAGACGTAGAGCACTCCGTGGCCCGGAGCCGAATGCCGGCCGTTGGTCACTCGTTCGAGGTCTTGTTTCGCCGAGCCGAACTCCGGCTCCCAATTGGCGACAAGCTGGATCGACCGCTTGGCCTCGTCGTAATCCCGGAGCGTCGATTCGCGGAGCATTCCGTTGACGTAGGCTCCCAGCGCGACGCGTTTGTACTCAAGCTTCGGGTTCTTGTCGGCATTGTTGCCGGCCGCTTCGATGATCTGCCGTTGCTTGTCGTTGACTTGCAGGGCATAGGCATTCGCATCGCCGCCGTCGTGCATCAGATTGCTCAGCGCGAGGAACGCTCGGATCAGCACCTTCTCGTAGTCTTCGCCGGCATAGGCACGGTGTGTGTCGTCGGTGAGGTACGACGCGACTCCCTCGGCGAGATCTTTCTGTTCGAGGAAATCGAAACGGTCGCGAACGTCACGCAGCGTTCGCTCGGCGACGGCAGGCTTGCCGGAGGAGAGTTCGATCATCGCTCGTTCGAGCTTGAGGACGTCCGCCTCTTTCGCATGACGCTTCTTGCGCAGTTCCTGAGCGATGATCTTTTCGCTGGTCGCGATGTTGCCGGAATAGAACCCGTTGCGGACATCACGCACGCGATCGGCGTAGGACGAACAACCCGCCGCCGCCAGGAGAGCGATCAAACTCACCCGAAGCGTCAGCGAGGGCGAACGCTTCATACGACACCCCACACGAAGTTCGGTGAAGCATTCGCCCTCGCTGACGCTTCGGGTTAGTCGCAATGCGCGTCGCACACACATTTCAGATCTCAAATTTCAGATCTCAAATTTCAAATTTGAAATCTCAGATCTCAAATCCCGCGATTAGTGGAATAGCTTGTCCGTCAGCGAGCGGCGATAGCCTTTGCGGATCGACGCCGATTCTTTTTCGTAGTGGCCGTCGTGGATGTTGACCAACTCCAGAGTCAGCAGGTAATCGCGCTGGTAATCGCCGTTGCTCTTCGTCGTGCCGGAGGTCAGCTTGGCGTACAGCAAGTAGTCGAACGGCTGCTCCATCTTTTCCATGACCACCTGGAAGTTGCGCTGGTTCTCTTGCACGAACAGCTCATCCGGCCGCAGTCGCAGTTGCTTGAGTCCGTTCTCGACGTAGCGGCGGCTCAGTTGTTCGTACTGTCTCGACTCGTTGATGGCCGAGTCGATGAGTTCATAGATCTGCTCGCGGAAGTCGCCGATCTCTTCGGCGGTGCAGTTCTCGACGCCGATGAAGCAGATCTTCTTGCGTTCGCCGACGACCATCGCGGCGGGCTGGATCTCGCTGGGAGAGCAAGCTCGGCCCAACAGCTTGGAGACCGATTCTTGAATGAGCGGCTTGTAGGTCTCCGCTCCGGCGGCGTGACTGCCGACCGTGTCCCGTTCGCTGTTTTTCATCACGCGGGCAGTTTGATAGCCGCGACAACCCGCCACACCGGCGATGAGCGTGACTCCAAGACCCAAAAAATTTCGTCTGTCCATGAGGGAATCCCTTCCCGGAATTCGTCGCGATCCTGCCGCGTGCGACTGCTCGCCGACGCGAATCCTTTCGCGTCTGAATAGCTCCATCGTCTGACTGACCAAGAAACTAAAATCGGAGTGCAGTTCGCGCGGGATCGTAAGACTCTGGGCCAAGTGCGCGGAGAGGAGATTCTTGAATGCGATGGCTCATGCCGTGAAGACAGCGAACCCTGGAAGACTGGGTTTAGATGAATCGCAGAAGACCCCATCCGGCTTGTCCGGATGGTGAAATAGATGGCGAGCTAACAAGCGAGAACCCACCAAATTCCCCACTCTCCCGTTCCTCCGCCGCAGGCGGAGGAACGGGAGAGTGAGTAGTGGTGCGACGATAGGTACTAGCCCGCCATCTGTTTCACCAACGGCACGAGGCCGTTGGGGTCAAATCGGCAACAGATCACGCCAGCAACTCATTGACGACCCGACACGGTTCCACGCCGGTCAGCTTTTGATCGAGCCCCTGATACTTGTACGTGAACCGCTCGTGATCGAAGCCAAGCAGATGCAGCACGGTCGCGTGGAAGTCGCGGATGGGGACCGGATCTTTGACGATGTTGTAGGAGAAATCGTCGGTCTCGCCGTGGATGGTGCCCCCTTTCGTGCCGCCGCCGGCCATCCACCAGGTGAAGCAGCGCGGGTGATGATCGCGGCCGTAGTTCTGAGGTGAGAGGCCCCCCTGCGAATAGATCGTGCGGCCGAACTCGCCGCCCCAGATGACCAGCGTGTCGTCGAACAGTCCGCGTTGCTTGAGGTCTTGAATCAAGGCATAGCAGGGCTGATCGACGTCGCGGCATTGATCGGGCAGGCGACCGGCGACGTTGGCGTGTGTGTCCCAGTTGTTGATGTAGACCTGCACGAATCGCACGCCTCGCTCGACCAATCGCCGCGCGAGCAGCACCGTGTTGGCGAACGATCCGGGCTTCTGCACTTGATCGCCATAGAGCTTCAACGTCGCCTCGGATTCGGTGGCGATGTTGGTCAGTTCCGGCACGCTGGTCTGCATCCGAAACGCCAGCTCGTAGTTTTCGATGCGAGTGCGTGTTTCCGGGTCGCCAATTTTTTGCAGCGTCAGCTCATTGAGCTGTCGGAGACCGTCGAGCGTCTTGCGGCGAATCTCAGTGGAGACACCGGGCGGGTTGTTAATGTAGAGAATTGGATCGCCGGCCGATCGGAAGGACACGCCGGCGTGCTCGCCCGGTAGATAACCCGCTTGCCAGAGCCGCGCGGAAATCGCTTGCACCTGCTCGGTGTTCGTCGGCTTCGCGACCATCACCACGAACGACGGCAAGTCCTCGTTAAGCGAGCCCAATCCGTATGACGCCCACGCGCCGAGGCAAGGTCGGCCCGTCAATTGATTGCCGGTTTGAATGAACGTGATGGCCGGCTCGTGGTTGATGGCCTCGGTGTTCATCGAGCGGATGAAGACCATGTCGTCGACCATCTTGGCTTTCCACGGCAGCAGTTCCGACAGCCACATGCCGCACTCGCCGTGCTGTTGGAACTTGAACTTCGACGGCGCGATCGGAAAGCGAGCCTGTCCGCTGGTCATCGTCGTCAGCCGCTGGCCGTTGCGAACCGATTCCGGCAGGTCTTTGTCGTACCAGTCTTTCATCACCGGCTTGTAATCGAACAGGTCCATTTGAGGCGGACCACCAACCATGTGGAGATAGATGACCTGCTTCGCCTTTGCGATGTGATGGGTCAGGTTCGTCTTCGGCCGCGAGTCGGCGGATGACGCTTCCGCCGCGCCAGCATCACGCCCCGTCAGCGAGGCGAGCGATGCCCAACCGAGGGCCTGCGAACCTTGCGAGAAGAAATAACGTCGCGTGACGTTGCGTTGGTATTCCTGAAGCCAGTTCATGATTCGATCTCCAAGTTAGCGGCGGGAGGAAAATATACCGCACACAGTCAGCAATGACACAAACCCCACCGAGCTTGTCTCGGTGGAAACGGGCCTTTGCACTACGAGTGAACTTCTCTGATCGGACCGCGTAGTGCAAAGGCCCGAAACCACCGAGGCAAGCTCGGAGGGGTTTAGGGCAATGTCGTTCATGAGCAACGCAGTCATCTGGCCTCGGCCGGCAGATCCACGACATAGGTTTTGCCGTCGGTCGCGGTGGCCGCGATGCGAGCGCCGCCAGCCACAAAGTTACCGCCGTAAGTGATCGTCGGCAGCTTCGACGAGAAGACCGGCTTGCCGGCGGCGATGTCCCAGATGTTGACGGCTCCGGTGTAGCCGATGC
>CAMDPX010000312.1 GCA_945905295.1 Planctomyces sp. SH-PL62
TGTCGGTTTAATCGAAGCGTGTTCGCGTATAAGCGTCCAAATTGCAGGTCACTTCAAAAAAATGTCATTCGGACGCTTAAAGTGCCAAATTCAAATTAGTGTAAATGTACTGAACAGGGCTTCTTTCCGATTAAACCGACAGGCCCCAAGGCGGATGGGGTCCGGCAACTGCTCGTGGTGTCGCGGATTAGCTCTCGATCTCGCGCTCCATCGACGCAAGGTCGATGGGGGCGTTTCTCGTCTCGCGTGCGGACTCGTGAATCGTCTGCATCTTCCGCATGTAGCGTTCGGCTTCGACGAAGTTCGGACGAACATTCCAAGTCTCTCCGCGACGGGCTGCACGGACGGCGGCGAGAAACTCGGCTTCGACGTGCCACTCATCGCCGACTGAGTCGATCACCTCGCCGGCCTTGGAGGACGCCGTGAACAGCTCGACCTGTTGCGCCAGCAGATCGACTCGGCAAGTTGCGGCGGAACCGCAGAGCAGAATCTCGGCACGCTCGTACCCGACGGCGAGTCCGGAGTGAAACTCGGTGCTGAGAACTCCACCTTCGAGTGTGCCAGTGATTGCGACGATCTGTGGAATCAGAATTTCAACCGGTCGCCCATTTGCATCGAACTTCTGAAGCGGAGTTGCGGTTGTCGCGGTCAACGACACGTAATCGCCGCACCAGGCGTTCAAGGTCTCGGCATAGATCCCGACTTGCAGAATGTTGAGCCCCGACAGCTCGCGGCGTTCGCGCCAACTGATTTGCTGCGGTTCGCAGTTCGCGGAAGTCATCGAGCTCACCGTCACCGACAACAACCGTCCGAATCGTTTCGAGGCGAGCAGCTCGCGAATTGTGCGCTCCCAACGAACTCGGAACGGGGAAGGGCAGACCATCGTCACTTGCCCCGGATGACTGTCAGCGGCCGCGACCATCTGGCGTGCCTCCGCCCAGTCCATGCACATCCGCGCCTGACAGAAGGCATGTTTGTTCGCCGCCAGCGCCGCCAGTGACAGCTCGCAATGCCGGTACGGCCAGGTGCCGATGAAGACGGCATCAATGTCGCTCGCCTCAATGATCTGCCGCCAATCGTCCGCCGTGCGTGCGAATCCCCATTTCTCTTGCACGCGGCGACTGCTCTCCGGCGAGCGATTGCAAACCGCGACCAACTCGACGCCGGGCGTCTGCGAAAGGTTTGGGAGATGCCGTTGCTCGCAGATGCCGCCAGCGCCGATGAAACCGAGACGGATGGATTTGAGATCATTCATTGTGTCACACACTTTTAGTTCGGGGGGAGTCGAACACGATGCGCTTCGCACACGGATGCGAGAGGCGCACACGGATGGAGGCCGGGCGCACGATTCGTAGATCCGTGTGCGTCGTAGAAGCGCGATACTTTCCAGTCCGCAATCCAACTCCAGGCAACGTCGTCATCTTCAGCTTCTTCGTGACCTGAGGCAAAACTCATTCGTTTGAAACAGCGACCCGCAATCCGGTCAGTTGTTCCGCGAGGGGTGGCGTGCTGCTCGTCAGATATTCTGCCGGTGCCGCGCTCACGACCAATCGAACAAAGCGCGGGCCGGGCAACGCGAGAACGTCAGCCGCTTGCGTTTGCCAATCGGCAAGATCGCGAAACTCTGCGGTCGAAGGAAAGCCGGCGGCTCGCGCGAGGCCGGCGTAATCCACGGCCGAGCGTGCGGCGGGGGTCTCTTGTCCGCCAGTGACTTCATAGAGTCCGTTGTCGAGCAACACGATCGTCAGATTGGTCACGCCGCTGCCGACAACCGTCACCAGCGAACCCAAGCTCATGAGCAATGAGCCGTCGCCAGAGACCGCGACCACTTCTCGCTGCGGTTGAGCCAATGCCAGGCCGAGCGCCAGCGGGATCGCACCGCTCATCGTCGAAGGGTTGTAATGAAAGTCGAGCGACCGCCGACGCAACTTCGGCCAGATGCGTGCCGAGCCTTGATTGGTCACGACAATCTGAGCGTCGCAGCACAGATCGGCGAGCACTCGCAGCGCATCGACGACCGGCATGACTTGGGATCTGTCGTTGAGCGTTCGCATCACGGTGCTCCCTCGGCCATCAACGCGACACCGGGAATACCGGCGGCTCGGCAGCGGCGATAATGCTCCGCCAGTTTCGGCTTGTCGGCCGGATCGGCGATCCACTGACAGTTGAGCCCCCATGCGCTGAGGATTGGTTCGGCAAACGTCTTGGCCGTGTCACGCGACTGCGGCACCAACCAGTTGCGGACGCCAATCAGCGAGTAGATCGGCAGCTTCAAATCGAATAGCACATTCCGCAGTGCGTCGCCCGATTCAAACAGCCCGGTCGTCTGCATCACGACCAGCGGAGTCTGACCTCCGAGATGCAACCCAGCGGCCAACGGCCAGGCTTCTCCTTCTCGGCAAACGCGAACCAGACGCAGTCGCGATGAGCCGGCCAGTGCCGCTTCCCACGGACCGATTGCCGTATCGGGGATCCACACAACGTGCGTGATCCCCAACTCGGCGAAGACGGTTTCGATTTCAGGTCCGGTGAACATGGTCGTCGATTCTCGTGGGGCGAACGGCGGAGCACTTTGTTCGTTGAGAGTATTGGTCTCGTGATTTCTTCCTGCCAATCATCTTCCTGACAAATCAGGGACTTGAAGTGTCAAGAAGATGGCTGACAGGAAGATGACAAGCATCATTCAGCCAGCCGAGCGGCCGGGAACGGTTCTGGTACCGCGGCTTTCATGTCTTCGTCGAAGTGCATCAGCAAAGTGGTTTGCGGATCAGGTTGGAACGGTGCGATCGGTGGTTCAAAGCGAATCGGATTGAAGGTCTGCTGCGGACCGAACTCGACTTTCAAATCGGCATAGCGAGCGACACTGGAGATGCGCAGTTCGTCGATGGCGAAAGCCGTCCCGGCGACCGCCCGGCTGACGAAATCCATCAGACGCTTGCCGGTCTTCGGTCCGAACGACGCGCGAGCGCTGCCGTAGCCGTCCCAATTCGCGCTGCGGTAGAAGGCGACATCGCGGCCGTCGATGTAGGTGTAAGTGATGGTTCGATTCGGGTCGCCAAGATACGGAGCCCAGACGAGCGCGACGTGCGTCCATTCGTGGAGCTTCAGCTTGCTCGGCGTGGGGAACGTGAGGACTCCGTTGGTCAACAGGTTGGGCAGCTTGATCGGCGACAGCCGTTCGTCCCATTGCTTGCGGACCCAGAACTCGATCGTCCCTTGTTGTTCGTTGAAGAGTGGCGTGTCGACGCCGTCGCGCAGGATGTGATCGGGGATGTGCAAGGCTCGCTTGGGGACGATCTGCACCGCTCTGCCGAAGCGGCCGGGCAGAAACGGTTCGTGCTCTTCGCTCAACACATCGGGGGGCGCGAGCCGAATCTTGGGGCCGGCGCGAGCGACGTCGGCCACGGAGGCCGGTGTCACCCAGCACGACTCTTCCGGTTGGTTCACGATGCGGAACCAACCTGGCTTGTTGACGATCTCGATGCGCACTTGCCGATCGGACTCCGCGTTCCAGTCAAACGTCACGGTGTTGCCGCTGACTTTGCCAACAACCTCGTGACCGCGGCGGTCTCGCAGACGCAGCGATGCGGCTTCGGCCGATTCCAGTTTCAATGATTGTTCTCCTTCTGAGATCGGCAGCACGACGGCGTCGCCCGGCTTGATCGACAGCGGCAGCGCGGCATTCCAAATTGGCAGGGCGGAGTTGTTCCAATCGAGGACCGCCAACTCGAGCTTCGGCGCGAACACGTAACGTCCCGCCGGAGCCGTCGCAGTGATCGTCACACGATGCAGATAGACTTCGTACTGTGACGCAATCCGATCGAACGGCTGAATCTCGGACGCGAACTTCTCGGTCTTCACTTCGAAATCGCGGAACGACTTCCCGTCTGGGCCGCGAAGGATCAGTTCGGGATCGAAGCCCCACAGCGTCGCGCGGAACTCTTCGCCCGCGAGCTTCTGAATCGCGATCGCCGTGCGTTGCGGAGGCAGCGGCTGGGGTCCAATTCGCACTCCGTTCTTTCGCGCCGCTTCGAGTGCCCAGAGCAAGCGTGGTGTGCCGGTGAAGGTTCGTGCCGGCGCGTAGGGGTTGTAGATCCGCTCGCCGATCTCGTCGGGCTTCGTCAGCGGGTTGGCATACGGCCGCAGCAACTCCAACTCTTTCACTGCGAGCGGCAGGAAACGCGGATCGCGAGTGAAGTAGTACGCATAGCCGAGATACGAATTCGAATAGACGCCGACCGTTTCGTGCTCGCGGAACGGATCGGCGGCGTAACCGGCCACGAAGTAGCGGGCCAAAATGTCTGGCATGCGCGGGTCGTGGGTGACTCGGCTGTATTTCCACAGAGCGGGAACCCAGAAGTGTCCCATCGACGGAGCATCGGCGTGCGCCGGCAGGTCGCTGTCTTGCGGTCGCCAGGTGCCGGTCGCATGTTTGGGATCGAGAAACGCATCGGCACATTCGCGCAATGCTTGGCCAACGCGCGGATCCCAAGTGTGCTCGTAAAGCGTGGCGAGGCTGAAGAACATCGTCATCTGATGCCGCGTGCCGGAATGAAACGGCGCGTAGTCGCGGATCATCGCGGCCCAACTCTTCCCCGTAGCCCGACTCTCCGAGTCGGGTACTGCCTCGACTCGGAGAGTCGAGCTACGGAACCACGGCTGCTCGCGATACCACGGACGAACGTCTTTCGACGCGTTCGTCACCCCGGCCAACTCGCCGAAGTACGTTCGCCAATACTCGATCACGTCGTTGTACCGTTCATCGCCGGTCAGGTAGTACGCAAGCGTCGTCGTCTCCAGCGTCCGGTGATAGCTGGCCCAGAACTGTGCTCCACCGCGAAGCCACGCTTCGCCGCGGACGTGATGGCGGACGTAGTGCGTCGGGCTGTCGATGCTCCAATCCCCCGGTCGCCAGTGCAGCGTGCGATGCTCCGGTTCGCCGCCGCGCCAATCGCACTCGATGGTCGTCGGCTGATGCGAGACGGCAACATCGACCCAATGATTCTCGCTCGGGATCGCCCAGTCGTAGAATTTTCGTTCGCCCGATCGCAGGTAGTTCCACCAGAGCTGCGTCTCTTTCCCGTAGGTGTGAAATTCAAAACGACGCGAATCGGCGAAGAACTTTTTCGTCTCGGCATCCCAGTGATAGCTGTAGTGCGAACCCGCTCCGAACAGCCACCAGCCGTAGTCACCGAAATCATCCTGCACTTGCCGAGTCAGATCGAAGATGCGGTCCACAGCCGCCTCTGCCGCCGAGTCGTTCGGCCGCGCGGCGAGCGGACCAAAGACATCGGCCGAACAATTCCACGCACCGCTCGCCAACGCCAGCGGCTGGGACGCGGCGAGTCGTCCGTATTCGGCTCCCTCATCGCGACGGTTGGCAGGCCCGAAGTGCAGCCAGAATTCATGGTGCTTGTTGACCCCCAATCCGTCGGCAGCGCCGCGTTTGATGGCCGGGACATCCGCGAACAAAAAGAACGGTTCGAGCGGACTGAGAGCGGCTTTCTCTTGGCCGGCGCGGAGATACTTCGCACCACCGGCTCCGAAGAATCGTTCGATGCCGGCCGCTCCGAAATCCAACTCGCCGCCACGCGAACTCCACAGATGTAGCGTCAATTGATTCGGCGTCGCTTCCCACTCTTTCGGGAACTGCTGCCAGAACCAACGCAGCGAACCGGTCACGGCGGCGCGATCGTCGGAAACTTGCAGCCACTCGCCCATCCGTTCGGGTTGCGCCAGCGTCTTTGTCTGTTGCGCGGTTGTTTGAACGACAGAGGCTTCGTATTCCAGATTGCCATAGTGACGGAACGTCTTCTGAAAGCTGGCGACCGATTGCGTGTCGGACAGCCACGGCACGTCGAGCGGCTGATTGCCCGCTTCGCCGGACGCATCGACCATGACTCGGCGACCGGCGGACTTCACTTTCAGATCGAGCGAGAAGCCGATGTCCGCGAATCGCGTCTGCTTCGTCGAGCCGACAAAGCCCAACTCGTCGATCACCTTCACCAGCGGCAGACCGGCGAAGAAATGGTAGCGCGTCCGATACTTGGCAATCCGCTCGCCATTCGGTCCGGTGTAGAAACCATCCACCCGCACGCAGGCTCGCACCGGGCCGGTGGATTCCACCACGACGCGACGATCCGCACCGTCACGCGCGCTGGAGAACCGCTGGCCGGCTTGATCGAGATAGTAATGCTCACCTTCCGCCGCGCCGGTGGCGAGGACTTCCTCCGGTTCGATGCGGTCGTCGCCATTGAGATCCGCCTCGATGGTCCGCAACGCGGTCGGCCCCGTGGCGGAGAACACCACCCGCAGCACACCGGTTGAAACTTGGGCAGCCGATTCTTGAGCAACCACGAGCGGCGTCGTGGGGGATCGTCGCACGACATCGTCGCCGAATTCGAGCGCGTATTTGCGTCCCGGTTCGGCGAGAAAGTCGATCGTCAGCCAACGCACGCTCTTCCGCTCGGCGTCCCAGGTCGCCGTCACTTGCGATTGCAGAGGTCGCTCTTGTCCACGGTCGTCGAGCAACCGGCAGTGTTCGGCATTGGTTAGCTTTCCGCGCGGAAACGGCACTCCAGTCGTGATCGGCCAAACGGCCTTGCGATCGACGAAAGGTTCGTCGATGACCAATTCAATCCGCGTGGCAGCAGCAGCAGCAGGATTGCTCGCACCACTCAGACCGGCCAACACGACGTAGAACGCCATGAAGAAAGACAAGCGACGTTGCACGGTGGATCTCGCGGAGTGGTGGGAGGTAATTCCAGCGGGAGCGAACGCCGCGATTGTCCAACGCTCCATCCCGCGTCTCAAGCACCAGCGGCCGAGGGGTCAGGTGTTCTGATTTCTGTTTTGGCGTCACATACGGAGTCAATCGTGGTCTCAACGACTGATTCGCAACGTACATCGACGGCGATTGAGGAGCCAAAACAGAAATCAGAACACCTGACCCCGGCTCTCCCGGCTTGCGCGCAAAGTGCGTCGTGCGCCACGACGAATGGTTATGGGTCAGGCCCTCTTGCCGGTTTTTCGGCATTGGAGTACATCGCCGCCCCGCCGTCGCCGCTTCGAGGAGTCGATTGCCGCGACGAGCCGTCTGAATCTGGCCATCAAGGAAGAAAGCCATGAATACGACCGAACGGATTTCGATGAGCGAGACTCAGCCGGGCCTGCGCGCCCGTGTCGCGGAGTTCTTCTTCGCCGAGGAAACTCCCTTTGGGCTGGCGCTGGTTCGCATCTGTGTCGCCATCGCCTGCTTGATGGTGACGGTGCCCCGGTGGATTCATACGCGCGAACTCTTCTCGACGGACGGAGCACCGACTCCGCTGGCGGTGAACTACGGATTCTACGATCTGTTGCCAATTCCTTCCGGAGGTGCCGCGGTCGCGCTCATGACCATTCTGAGCTTCTGCTGTGTGACCGCGTGCTTTGGCTGGTGGACGCGCACGTCGCTGTGGATCTCGGCGGTGCTTTACACGTATTTGAATTTGCTCGATTGCTTGAGCACGATGACGAAGTACTCGGTCATCACGTCGCACCTGTTGTTCCTGTTGGCGTTCTCGCAGTGCGGAGCAGTCTGGTCGGTGGATGCCTGGCTGCGTCGTCGGCAGTTGGGTTTGCACCCGCCACGCTCGCTGGCCGATCACCCGAAGTTCGCGGCCTGGCCTCGGCGGCTGATTCAGATTCTGATCGGCGTCATCTACTTCGGAGCGTCCGTGACCAAGATGCACACGCCCGCTTACTTCAGCGGCGATCAATTGCTGCATTGGATGATGACCAACGTCAACAACTCGAATCCGGTTGGTGAGTGGATGACGTTGTATCCCGCCGCGTTGGTGGTGTTCGCCTACCTGGCGGTGATCTGGGAAATCCTGTTTCTCTTCATGAGCTGGCGTGGCTGGGGCCGCGTGTGCATGTTGACGTTGGGCGTGGCGTTTCACCTGATGACGACGTTGACGCTCGGTTTGTATCTGTTTCCGATCACCTGCATCTCAGCCTACTTCGCCTTCGCGAACTCGGACGACGTCGTGGTTTGGGCGGCACGCTGGCGAAGCTGGAAGCGACGTCATAGCAAGACGTGGTTGCCGCGGTTGGAAGCGGTGACTCGGCTGCCGCGAACGATCATGGCCAGGATCGGCTCAGTTCCGATTTGGAATTCGATTGGCCAACGCTGGAATACCTCCACATCGCTCGGCGCGTTCGGCCTGTTGATGACAGTTGTTGCCGTCGGAGCGGTCGAGGTGGAGTATCGGCTCGACCCCTACGGCGAGCGGAGTCCTTCCGGCCCCTACTCGCTGAAGGAGATCCCGCCCGAGAAAGTCCGTCAGATGTTCGTGGGCGATGTGAAGCTGCGCGAGTACGACAAGTACTTGTCGTTCGACGTGGGCACCACGATGTTCGCAGGCATGGTCACCGATCGACGCAACACATTCCGCCACGGCGAGCCGATCATTGTTCAATGCACGCTGAGTCCTCCGCACGAAGACATGTGGGTCGAGTGCAACTTGCACGACGCCAGCAACGTGTGCATCGACCGTGTCGGCCAAGTCGTCGTTCGCTCGCAACTGCGCGGCAATTTTCTGTACCGAGCCTGCGAAGCTCTGGAAGCTGGCGACTACTTTCTGGTACTGAAAACCGGCAACCGTGAGATCACTCGCCGCAAGATCCACATCGACGCTTGCGACGAGAAAAAATGCCGAGTGTTGGCGAACTGATGGGCGTCCGAAAGTCATTCTGGCGAGCGGGGTGGCGTCAGCCCCCCGGTGTATTCGTCACAGGACCGGGGGCTGACGCCCAATGGCACTTACTTTGTCGCATTGGGTTTGGTCTTTCGAGTTCCACTGGTGGATTTTGAACGTTTTGGGAGAGCTTGTCTGGGATAGCTGCGGTGAGGACGGATCGGGAGTTTTTTTTGTTGGGCGATGTTGAGGGTGAGTTG
>CAMDPX010000313.1 GCA_945905295.1 Planctomyces sp. SH-PL62
GTCAGCCCCCCGGTCTTGAGCGAATCCACCGGGGGGCTGACGCCACCCCGCTCGCCGGAGCATCTCATGGATGACCGAGCAAGGAATCAGGTTCCACCGGTGGTTCAGACGGTCCGTGCTCCGCAGTCGCCCGCGAACATGCAGACGCCGGCACGCGAAGTCTTTGCCGAGTTTGAGCGAACGATCCCGCTGCGACATACGAGCGTTCCTCGAAAGTTCGCTCCTCCCGTCGAGGACGACGAAGTCGTCGTTGTTCGAAAGCGCGAGCCAACCACTCCGCGTCCGTTGCCGTCGATCATTCCGGCGGGAACTTCCGTGCCAGTGATTCAGCCGGGTGTTCCCCGTTCTCTTCCGCCTGTCTCCGCGAAGGAGTTGCCTGACGTGACAGACACCCTCAACCCCTCGCCCGACTTACCGCACGCGGACCTCGAACAGATCGCTCGGCCGCGCGACGTGGCCCTGCTTGTCGAGCAAGTGTTCGAAGATTTGCGGCAACGACGTTTAGACCAGGCTCGGCAGCGAACCGCCTGGCTGAAGCAAATCGTCACCCGACGCGAGTCGGCCCTGGAAGAGACTTTGTCTGCGAAACAGGCCAGCGTCGCCGCGGAACCAAAACGGCTGCACGTCGATGAGCACGCAGTTCCCGCCAACGCAATGCCGTCCGAAAAGTTGCTCGACGACGATGAGTTCAAGAACCGTCCCTAAGGAGTTGTCATGTCGTCCGCCAAATCAAACTCCGTCCCATCTCCGGATTCTGTGCATGACGTGTGGCTGCGTCAGCGCACCGAATTGGAGAACGACCTCTTCGATGGCTGGCAGCCGATCACCACTTGCATGTCCGCGCCACTTGTCGTGCCGATGACGAATGAGACAGGCGGCCGGGGTCAGGCACCGCAGAATTCAGAATTGACGGAAGAAAACGTTCGAGTTCCACAAAGTCTCGATCCGCCAATTCCGAATTCCGCGGTGCCTGCCCCCTCACTTGTGACGCAGGACCGCACGCTGGACGCGGACAGAACTCAGCACACCGAGTGGCTCAAGCAGGCGAACGAAGGGGCGTTGCGGCAGCGCATCGAACATCAACGGTGCGTGGAAGAGAGTCTCACCCAACAGCGTGAAACATTCTCCCAGGAATTGGCTCGGCTGCGAACGGCTTTCGAGCAAGACCTGTCGGCGCGTGAAGCAGCTTGGTCGGCACAACGGGATCAAGAATGGACCGCGTTGCACAGCGCGAAACACGTTCACGAACTTGCGCAGCGGCGGCTCCAAGACGAGATGGCGACGCAGCGCGTCCGCGAGCGTGAAGAGCTGATGCAGTGGCGTCAGCAGGCCGAAGCGGAATTGGCGGAAGCTCATCGGCTGTTCGAGCAGGAACGATTGCAACAGCAGCAAGAGTTCGCTCGGCAAAGGCAAACGGAGATTTCGCAACTTCGTCATGAGCGAGAAGAATTCGACGCGCGCGTCCGCCAGATGCAGTCGGAGCTGGCCATCGCACGACAACGACAAGAGGACGAACTGCGGCACGTTCAGGATGCCCAAGCGGCTCAGGTGCGGGCCGAGCGGGCCGAACTCGACAAGCTGCGTGAAACGTGGCTGGAGAAATTCCGCCGCGAGCAAGTGGTCTTGGAGAACGGTCTGCAATTCTTCGGCCAGCACTTGTCGCGAGTGAGTGACGAACTGCGTGTCGCCCAGCGCGGACTGCAAGCGGTTGCCGAATCCGCGACGCAAGCGCAGCCGGCGTTGCCCTACGCGACACCACCCGCCGCAGCTCCGATTGCCGAGAAGCCCGAGCCGGCGATTCTCACCTTGAAAGATTTCCAACAGCGACTGCACGACCTCCGGCAAACGGGGTCGGGAGTCTTTTTCAGGCCGCACGACGCCCATCGAAATACCTCAGTTTGTTCTGATGCGGCCTGAAAAAGACTCCCGACCCCTTTCCGCGGACCTCCCCACGGAGACGAACCAATGCGACGACTGACGATCTCAAGCCTGATGTGGCTCGGCTGCGCGATTTCCTGCGCGGCCGGTTCGTCGCTCTTCGCCGACGATCCGGAACCACTGGCCGCTCAAGCGATCCAAGCGGGACAGGCGCAAGACCTCTACGCGATTCCCGCCCTGGCAGAGGGACTGAGCGACGAGTCACGACTGGTCCGCCAGTCATCGGCTTGGGCACTGAGTCAAATGGGGGGCGCGGTCGGCGACTTCTCTGCGGAGTTGACCGCCGCGCTCGCGGATCTGGATGCGAAAGTCCGCTGCGGGGCTGCCACGTCGTTAGGACACCTCGGCCGCAAAGCGTGGCGTGCGGAATCTGCGCTGTGGCAGGCCACTCTGGATCGCGACGTGGATGTTCGCTGCGCCGCACTGATCGCGTTGCGAACGGTCTCGGTCTCTAAACACAGCGCCGCGCTGGGGGCGTTGTGCGAATGTTTGCAATGCCCCGTGGCCGACGTGCAATCCGAAGCCATTGCGACAGCGGTGGCGATCCGATCGCATTGGGACGACGACGAAAAGCGAATGCTCGTTCCGCATCTGGGCCGAGTCTTCGCGACCGCCAATGACGATCTCCGATTGGCGGCGGCCGTGCTGCTCGGCGATCTGGGCTTGCCCGCCACTCCAGCGATCCCCGCGCTGGCCAACGCGGCGGATGATCTCGACGAGCATGTCCGCGCGGCGGCGCTGCGAACATTGGGACGACTCGCGGACGAGGTGGATCAACGTTGGAATCAACTCCAGGCGGAACACCGCACCGCTTTGCGTCGCCCCTGCGGCATCGCCGCCAAGACGCTGGCCGGTCACGGAAAAGACTCTGCCGAAGTCGCGCGGCTCGCCGGGCAATTTCGTCAATTGATGGACGGCATCCAACTGGTCGCGGGCGAAGAACACGTTCACTCGCCAGCGACAGCCAGCGATCCCGCGCCGGTGAAATCTCATGCCACACGGAATTCGACGTCGCAGGCACAAGCGTCCTTGGGCGGTGCTTGGAGATCGACGCTCGCCGGTTTGGCGTCGTGCATTGGAGTGGGACTGTTGTGGTATGGCTTGTCGCGCCGCACGGCGGCGAAGGGACAATCAATCGTCAGTCCAACGTGCGAAGCGACTCGACCCAGCCGGGGTCAGGCACCGCAAAACTCAAGATTGGCGGAACCAAGTGTTGGAAGTACTCAGGACATAGCTCCGCCAATTTTGAATTTTGCGGTGCCTGACCCCTCGCTTGAGACAAGCGCCAGCGTGCCGCAGTTGCTCGCGGCGATGGCCTCCCGCGATTCCGCAGTGCGTGACTTGGCGGTGACCTCTCTGAGTGGTCTGGGCGCGAACGCGATCGCGCCGTTCGTGCAGGCGTTGCAAGACGAGGATGCCGGTGTGCGACAAGCGGCCGCGGTCACGCTGGGACAAATCGGACTCGGCGCGATTGATGCCGTGCCGCAATTGACGTCGGCGTTATCCGATGCCGATCCGCGCGTGCGTGCGGCGGCGGCGTTCGCGCTGTCTGCGTTTGGTCCCTACGCAATGGAAGCGGTTCCGGCATTGCGCGCGTCATTGTCCGATGAGTTTCCCGCCGTACGGACACGCGCGGCGTTCGCGTTGGGCCAGATCGGCCCGGCCGCTCGGCGAGCCGGTGAAGAGTTAGCTCGGTTGGTGTCCGATCCCGATGTGTCGGTGCGCCGAAACAGCGCCTCGGCCTTAGGGGGCATCGGGGCGGACACCGCCGTCGCTCGGCCAGCATTGCGGAACGCGCTCGGCGATTCGGATGCCGGCGTGCGGCGCTGCGCGGTGACGGCACTCGGATTGATCGACGCGGTTAGCTCGGCCGCAGATTTGCAACGAGCGATTCATGACTCGGACGCCGACGTGCGACAGTGCGCGGCCGCGGTGTTGGGGATTGGCAGAACGATTGACTCACAGGCGAGCGGGGCGGCGTCAGCCCCCCGGTTTTCTGCGGATGTCTCGACTACCGGGGGGCTGACGCCGCCCCGCTCGCCAATTTCGTTGCTGGCCAAAACTCTAAAGCTGTATTGCCCGGAACAGAACGTCGCGACGGAACCGGTGACTCAAAGCGAACACATTCTCGACGCGACCGACTTCATCGCTCAGTTGGAAGACACCGACAGCGACGTGCGTTGGCGTGCGTCGCAAGAGTTGTCGCGACTGGGCGCGTCCGCGGTGCCGGAGATGGTCGCGTCATTGAGTCATGGCAATCCCGACGTGCGGCGGTCGCTGATCCACGCGCTGGGCCGAGTGGGAGCCGAGGCACGTTCGGCCGTGGCTCCGCTGCTGATTGCGCTGCATGACGTGAATGCTGACGTGCGCAGCGCGGCTGCCGACTGCTTGGGACACTTCGGAGTCGTCAGCCGACCGATGGTGCAAGAACTCATTCAGTCGCTGACCGACTCGAACTCCGAGGTGCGTCGCTACGCCGCGACGACGTTGGGCCGCTTCGGCCAACACGGTCGCGAAGCCAAGACCGCCTTGCAGGTCGCGGCCATTAGCGACATCGCGGCAAAAGTCCGTGTGGCCGCGCAAGCCGCGCTGCAACGAATTACCGAGTCGCTCGTGGGAGCGGCCTAGGCAGAGACCAGAGTCCAGAGTCCAGAGTCCAGAGTCAGGAAACAGGAGACAGACAAATGACATCACGCATCCATTTCGGTCACCAAAGTTGTTCGAGTTGGTTGTCCTGGGCCGCGCTGTCGCTCGGCTGCGTGTCGGGATGCGCGAGTTGGGACCAAGTGGCTCAAAACGTCGCTCAACCGTGGCGTGCGAGTAGCGACCTGATCGCACGCACGAACGAACGGATGGAGGATGTCTGGGAGTCAGGGGCCAAGCGCTCAACAAAATCCCCAAACGCGCCCGCGCCACAGTTGGCGGACAATGCCAGCTCAACGAGACCCACCGCCAACGCGAACGCTCGGCCGTCGAACACGCCGTCACAGGCTCCGATCAAGCCGTTGACTCCGGCACCGGCCAACGTCGAACTACTCCCCGCGCCACCGGTCAGCCCGACCTCGGCGACGGCGACCGCTCCCGTTGTCACTCAGGCCGCGCCGATGACCAAGTCACCCACGACCGAAGCTCCGGCCAACACCACTTGGTGCCGAGTCCGTGTGCGCAACATCGGTAGCCAGGCAGCAACTCAAGTCGCCGTCATCATCAGTTCGCCCGCGAACGCGCCGCTCGTCTCCAAAGAGGGGGAGACGGTTTCGCTGCCCACGACGGGCAAGCTGGAATTCGCGCCGGTGGCTCAAATGGGCGAGAACGAGGAAATCATCCTGCTGGTCGGCGTCGCGACAACGGATGAACGAGCCAATCGCCTGCGCGTGCAAGTCCGCGACGCTCAGGGGGGCTCGAACCAAGAGTTGCAGGCACGCTGGAAGATCGCCATCGAAGCGGCGGAATAGCTCTCGATGCTCGATTGAGGAGGTCCGCCACCGTCGGGACTGCTCAACAGTGGCCGCAACGGTGGCGAATGAAATTAGGACGTTCAGAACTTGGCTTCGGCGTCCGTCACATGCCAACGGGTCGGGTCAAGCAGTTCGGCATGGCGATCCCGGTAGTTCGGGTGCAGATGCGCCAGCAAGCGAAATTCGCTCTCACGCCGGAAGAACTGGAATCGACGCAGCGCCGTCTCGATCAACGGCGAACCGAAATACAGAAACTGCACGCCCACCGCACCCTCGCGGCGCAGATGCTGGCAAAGCGCTGCCAACAGCACCTGCAAGCCGTCCGTGTCCGCGGGCAGCAGATCCACGATCGCCGCCATCGACGGCGAGGATTCCGGATCGGGAAACAAGTAGATCACCGAACCCCGCAACCTCCCTTCTGAGTCCTGAACAGCCAGGGTGCGATACTGAAGCTGCGGATCGCGACCGAATCGCCACTGGAGATACTCGCTGGTCCGTTCGGTGGCGACCGCGAAGTGGGATGAGGCGGCTTGCCACAGTTCATCGAAGCGCTCGTCGAAGGGGGGATCGAAGAGCACCTGCCAACCAGCCGGAGGCCGTTGATAGGTCTCGGTGGCTCGGAGTCGGAGTCCCAGATCGACCACCGAGGCAACTGCTCGACGTGGCCCGTCCCACGGAATCCATCGAGACAGCTTGTGCTCGGTCCGAAAGAATTTGATCCAGCGTGAGAACCCGCCGAGATCACGATAGCCCGCTCGGCACAGCACCGCCACGGCGTTGCGCGTGATGCCGAACGCCAGAGCCATTTCGCTCTGGTCCAGATGCGACACGACCGCGCGTTGCAGCTTGACGGCCGCGAGTGCGTTGCGATGCTCGGCCGCGACGTTGAGGTTCGCGGCTTGTCCGACTTCGCAAACCGTTTCTCCGACTTTCATACGTCGCGGCATCAGCGACGTGAAACCGACCCGCTCACGAGCCTCGGTCTCGACCAGCCAGCAGACATTGGGCCGATACGGCGTCTGCTCGTAACCCCAGCGATACCACAGCTCGGCTTGGTGCCCCCACGGGAAGTTCGACTGCATCAAGCGCAGCAAGTCACCTTTCACGTCGTCGGCAGTCGCGGGAGCGGCAATGGTGTAGTTCATCGGAAATCACCGGGGGCGGGTGTTCGGTTTTTCGGAATTGGCCGGCCCGAAGTTTTGATCGTGAATGACACCCACTCCGGCCAATTCCGAAAAACCGAACACCCGACCCCGGCTCTGAAATGTGGTCGCTGGTTTGACCGTTGCAACCGTTTCAGCCGGCCAACAACTCCAATTGGCACGCCCGCCGGTGCTGCGGTACAAACCGCCGGAAATTTGTAGCCCAGACCCTTGTGGCCTGGATGATTCGCCGGAGTGCGACAATCGACCGAGTCACTCGGGCTACAGTGTCCCCAAGAAGGAGCGTCCCGTGTCTGTGGTTGATCGTGCGTTTCATTTGGTCAAAGGAGGCGGTCGGCCGATCCCGTCACGACTCTCTCGCTGGCGCTCCGTCGCTCGCTCGATCGGGCGGCGCATCGAGCTCCTGAAAAAGCTGGACGATCGCGAACTCCTGCAAGCCAGCCTGGAAGTCCGCTGGCGAGCGAAGGCCGGCGTCGCGTTGCTCAAGTTGATGCCGGAGGCGTATGCGCTGGTCGTCGAAGCGTCGCGCCGCACGACCGGCATGACGCATTACCCCGTGCAAATCATGGGTGGCATCGGTCTTTTCGAAGGGGGCATCGCCGAGATGCAGACCGGCGAAGGGAAGACCCTGACCGCCGCATTACCGTCGTACCTGCGGGCGCTTCCCGGCCGCGGCTATCACGTCATTACCGTCAACGATTATCTCGCCAAACGGGACTGCGAAGAGATGGCTCCGATCTACGCCGCGCTGGGCATGTCCGTCGGCTGCGTGACATCGCCCGATGAGACCGATCAACGCCGGCAGGCCTATGCTCAGGACATCACCTACGGAACGGCGAAAGAATTCGGCTTCGATTACCTCCGCGACCGGTTGCGATTGGGCGTCGGTGCTCAAGACGCTCACAAGCCGAATGTCTTTGTGCAGCGCGCCGCCGGCAGCGCCGGCGAGGAGCGGCCTGTGCAACGGGGCCACTACGGAGTGCTCATCGACGAAGCGGACAGCATCCTCATCGACGAGGCTCGGACGCCGCTAATTATCGGCCTGACGATGCCCAACGACGCGGCTACCGTCAGCTTGTTCCGCTGGTGCCAGCGAGCCATCTCGCATCTCGAAGCCAACACCGATTTCGTCTACGAACCGCAACGCCGCTCGGCCTACTTGACCGACGTCGGCTGCCGCAAGGTGCTGCTGTTGGCGAAGCCCGCCCTCATCGACTCGGTCGATACCGAACGCATCTACAAACATGTCGAGCAGGCTCTCACGGCCCGGTTCGCGTTCATTCGCGACAAGGACTACGTCATCGTCAACAACGAAGTGAAGATCGTTGACGAGGGAACCGGCCGCGTCATGGACGGCCGAAAATGGCAAGACGGTTTGCATCAAGCGATCGAAGCCAAAGAACTCGTCCCGGTCACGGCCGCCTCGGGTGAAGCGGCCCGCATCACCGTCCAGAGTTACTTCCGGCTCTACAACTACATCAGCGGCATGACCGGCACTGCCGTGCAAGGGATCGGCGAAATCAAACGGACCTACGGCCTGATCGTCACACCGATCCCCACCAACAAGCCGTGCATCCGAGTGGGCTGGCCCACGCGCGTCTTCGCCACGATGGACGCCAAGCGGACCGCGATCCTCAAGAGCATCGAAGAACTCATCGGCGCAGGCCGAGCCGTCCTGGTCGGCACGCCATCCGTCGAAGCCTCCGAAGCGCTTGGCAAACAACTGACCGACAAAGGGATCGAGTTTGAAATCCTCAACGCTCACTTCCACGAGAAGGAAGCCGAGATCGTCTCCCGCGCCGGCCGAGTCGGCAAAGTCACGGTCGCCACGAACATGGCTGGCCGAGGCACCGACATCAAGCTGGATCCGGAGCTCGTCAAGAACGGCGGCCTGCATGTGATCGCCACGGAAATGCACAGCTCCGCGCGGATCGACCGCCAGCTCATCGGCCGAGCCGCTCGGCAGGGCGATCCCGGCAGCTATCAATTCTTCCTCTCACTGGATGACGAACTGCTGCGCTGCCTGGAACCGGAAGACCTCGACTCCGAGCGTCGCCAAGCTCGGCCGGATGCCAGCGGAGAACTCTTCCGCACCTGGATCGCGTTCTTCAAGAAGACGCAAAAGTTCTTGGAGAAGACGCACCTCCGCCAACGCAAAGACTTGCTCAAGACCGAACGCCACCGCATGGACATGTACCGCCGCATGGGCCTCGACCCCTGCTTGGAATTGACCGAGTAATACGCATCCCGACAATTAGCCGCGCGGCGCTAGCCCCGGTTACACCGCATGAACCGGGGCTAGCG
>CAMDPX010000314.1 GCA_945905295.1 Planctomyces sp. SH-PL62
CGTGTTCGCGTATAAGCGTCCAAATTGCAGGTCACTTCAAAAAAATGTCATTCGGACGCTTAAAGTGCCAAATTCAAATTAGTGTAAATGTACTGAACAGGGCTTCTTTCCGATTAAACCGACAGGCCCCAAGCCGGATGGGGTCATCACGGCAAAAGTCAGTCAGTCGAACTAGGAACATGGCAGAACACACCGACGCACCACCTCTTGTCCGATACTTGCGGCAGCACCGCACCGAGTTCTCGTTGATCGTCGCGATCGTCGTGGTCATTTTGCTCGCCACGTGGATCGATCCGAAGCACACCTATTTTCGTGCTCCGAGCGACAACGCGCAGGCCATTTTGTTGTACAGCGCGCAGTTGGGGATTCTGGCTCTGGGAGCCGCCGTGGTCATTATCTCCGGCGGGATTGATCTGTCGGCCGGCTCGATGATCGCGTTTAGCGGAACGGTATTCGCCTCGATCGCGTATGCGTTGGCACCGGTCGATGCGCGCGGGACTCCGATCTTGACCGACCTGCCGCGATGGATTCTGGCGGCATCGTTCGCGGGGACGATGGGTGCCGCCTTCATGGTCGGCAGCTTGCATGCCTGGTTGATCACGGTCGTCCGTTTGCCTCCCTTTGTGGCGACGTTGGCCTCACTGGTCGGATTGCGAAGTCTCTCACGCGTGGTGATGCAGGACGTCACTCAGACAGTGACCGGCACGCGGAACACACAGATTTACATTTCGGACAAGTTCTTTCGCGGTCTCGGAACTTCGTGGGAAGCGCCGCTGGTGATTTTCTTGATCGTGGCCGGTACGACGTGGCTGGTGTTGAGCAAGACAGTGACGGGCCGGCATCTCTACGCGATGGGTGGCAATGAAGCAGCCGCTCGGCTGAGCGGCATCCGCACCGAGCGATTGAAGTGGCTGGCGTACTGCTACAGTTCAATGACCGCGGCGCTGATGGGTGTGCTCTTCACGAGCTTCGTGGGCGTGGCGAATCCCGCGTCGGCGGGGATTGGCTATGAGCTGAACGCGATCGCGGCCAGCGTGGTGGGTGGATGCAGTCTCGCCGGCGGCATCGGCACGATTCCGGGCATTGCATTGGGTGCGTTGTTTCTGCGAGTCGTCATCGACTCGGTCGCGAAGACGGTGAAGACTCAGCCTGATGAGTTTCAAGGTCTGATCGTCGGAGTGCTGGTCGTGCTGGCCGTGACGCTCAACGAATTCCGAGGCAAGGCGGGAGCCGCTCGACGCTTTCTGCCCGGCGGATTGGGAGTCGTGACGTGGCTGAATCTCACTCTGTTGAGCGGCGTTCTCATGGCCGTCATTGTTTCCTCGCATAAGTTGGCGACCGGATTGGTGACAGCGGCGGTCATTGGAACCTTGCTGGGCGGGTTGGCAATCTGGGAGCGACGTGGCTCGCTGACCAGATGAACTCAGACGAGCAGAGATGAAGCGGACGAGCACATCCTCTATCTTTCCTCCCGCACTGCTTATTCCTCAACCTGTCGGGAGTCTCTGTGTCGCAACAACATTTCGCGTGGATCAAAGCCCTTGAAGCCAACGTCGCCAAGGCACTGCTGGGCAAGCCGGAGCCGGTGCATCTCGCCATTGTCGCGCTGCTGGCTGAGGGGCACATCCTGATTGAAGACGCTCCCGGTGTCGGCAAGACGTCGCTCGCCAAGGCATTGGCAAAGAGCCTCAACTGTGGATTCAAGCGGCTCCAATGCACGCCCGACATGTTGCCCAGCGACATTCTCGGCAGCAGCGTGTACCTGCCGAATCGGGGCGAATTCGAGTTCCGGCAAGGGCCGATCTTCTCGCACATCCTGCTGATCGACGAGATCAACCGCACGACGCCCCGCACGCAATCGGCGTTGCTGGAAGCGATGAACGAGTTGCAGGTCTCGATCGAAGGACAAACCTACGCACTCAAGCGACCGTTCTTTGTGCTGGCGACGCAGAATCCGTTCGAGTTCGAGGGGACGTTCGCGCTGCCGGAAAACCAGCTCGACCGGTTTATGCTCTGCATCGACATCGGCTACCCGGATCTCGCCGTCGAAAAGGAGATCCTCACCAGCCACCGCAGCGGCGAGCCGGTCGATGCGTTGCAGCCGGTCATGACGCTCGAGCAGCTTGCGGAGTTGCAGCAGGCGGTCCGCGATGTTCGCGTCGAGGACTCGATCAACGAGTACCTGTTGCGGATCGTCCATGCGACTCGGACGCACCCGGAACTCTCGCTGGGCATCAGCACGCGTGGGGCGTTGACGCTGTACCGAGCCGCTCAATGCTACGCCCTGCTCGAACAGCGAGCGTTCGTGGTCCCCGACGATATCAAGCGCCTGGCCGTCCCGGTTTTGGCTCACCGAGCCATCAGCAAGGGCCTGATCCGCGAGGGCCAGCGCGATCGCGTGAAGTCCGTCATTCGCCAAATCTTGGAAAAGACGCCTGTTCCCAAATGATCGATTTGAGGTACATCAAGGCTGAGGCAAACCTCAAAATCCGAAACTCGAAATCCGAATGCCGACCGCAAACCCCCAAGGAACGGGGATCGACTATGAGCGACTCGAACCGTCGTCACCGATCATCAAGCACGCGATGCCGAGCGTTTCGGACTTCGGATTTCGGATTTCGCATTTCCACGGCGACCGCTTTCGCTGGCTGCCTGCTGGCTCTGGCCGCCGGTTGCATCGACGCCGATCAAGGGGCGGTTGTCGTCAAGCCGCAGAGATCGAAAAGTGGTTCGGTTGTGTCCGAGTCCTCATCCACTCGCAAGCCGACTCGCCGTGCGAATGGCGCTAGTGCCCCGGAACTCGAACAAGAACTCTCTCAGGTCGATGAGTTGATCCGAACGGCCGGTGGCAGTGAGGCGGACAAGCTCGGGAATGACCTCGACGACGAGATCCCCAGCAAGTCACCGATCCGCGCCGCATTCGCCGAAGAGCCGGCTGCGAAGAAGACGACTCACAAACCCGGCAAGGCCAACCGGCTGGCGAAGGAGTCGAGCCCGTATCTGTTGCTGCACGCGCACAACCCGGTCGATTGGTTCCCGTGGGGACCGGAAGCGTTCGCGAAGGCGAAGAAGGAAGGCAAGCTGATCTTCCTGTCGATCGGCTACACCAGTTGTCACTGGTGCCACGTCATGGAGCGGCTGGTGTTCGAGAACGAGACCATCGCTAAAGCCATGAACGAGAACTTCGTCTGCATCAAAGTCGATCGCGAGGAACGCCCCGACATTGACGACATCTACATGACCGCACTGTCGGTCTATTTCCGTCTGAGCGGCTCCGATCAAAACGGCGGCTGGCCGCTGTCGATGTTCCTGACTCCCGAAGGCAAGCCGATTGCTGGTGGCACGTACTTCCCCCCCGACGACACCGACGGCCGCATGGGCTTCCCGACCGTGATGAAACGGATCTCCGATCTGTGGCGTGACGATCAAAAAGCGCTCGAACAGAACTCGGAAGTTCTGACGACCAACATCCGCCGCGTGATGTCGTCCAAAGTCGCGTTGCAAGACACGCCGCTGACGGCGGAACTCGCGGGAGCGACCGCCAAATACGTGGCTGAAACGCACGACTCGAAGTTCGGCGGCTTCGACTTCAATTCCGCTCGCGTGAACGCGCCGAAGTTTCCCGTACCGAGCAAACTCGCGCTGCTGCTGTACGCGGCGAATCGCGACAAAGACGACGCACTGCGAGCCAAGGTCACATTCACGCTCGACGCGATGGCGGCCGGAGGAATTCACGATCACCTCGCGGGGGGCTTTCATCGCTACAGCACCGACCGAGCCTGGCTGGTGCCGCACTTCGAGAAGATGTTGTACGACAACGCGCAGCTCGCCGACGTCTATGTCGAAGCGTTCCGCCAAACGAAAGATCCGGCTTACAAACTGATCGCCGAAGACATCTGCGACTTCGTGCTCCGCGAGATGACCGACAAGCGCGGCGGATTCTTCTCGGCCTTGGATGCCGACAGCGAAGACGTCGAAGGCAAGAGCTACGTGTGGTCCGAACGGGAAGTTGACCAACTGCTCGGTTCGGATGCCGAGGCCTTCAAACTCGCTTACGGCATGAAGGATAAGAACACGTTCGAGGTCGGATACGTGCTGCATCAATCGCAGCCGCTCGACCAGGTGGCCGCGAAGCTGAAGTTGTCACCCGACGATCTTGATCGTCGGTTGAACTCCGCGAAACAGAAGCTGCTCAAGGCTCGCAATCGCCGGCCGCAGCCGATGACGGACGACAAGCTGCTGACCGGTTGGAACGGCCTGATGATCCGTGCGTTGGCGAATGCCGGGGCACGCTTCGATCGAGCCGATTACCTCAGCGCGGCCGAACGTGCGGCGATGTTTGTCATCACCGATCTTCGCGACAAAGAAGGCCGCCTGCACCGCTCATTTCGCGGTACGGCGAGTCCGATCAAAGGGTATCTCGACGATTACACGTACCTCGTTGACGGCTTGATCGCGCTGCACTTGGCGACTCGCGAACAGAAGTGGCTCAACGCTGCGTCGAAATTGACCGACGATCAACTGAAGCTGTTCTGGGATGACAAGAACGGCGGCTTCTTCTTCACGGCAACCGACCACGAAGAACTGCTCGCGCGATCCAAGGACCGTTACGACTCGGTCGTTCCGTCGGGTAATAGTGTCGCGGTTCGCAACTTGATTCGGCTTGCGTCCCTGACTGGCGACGGCAGCTATCGCGACAAGGCCGAAGAGACTCTGAAAGCCGCGGCCGGTTCGATGCAGGACGCTCCAGGCGGCTTCGCCAACATGGCCCTCGGCCTGTTCGAGTTCCTCGACAAGCCGAAGTTCGGTGCGTCACGCCGCAACTCCGATCTCAATATCGTCCCCGTGTCCGATGAAGCGGTCATCGACGTCGCCGCCAAACCCAAACGCGAGCCGACGAATCCCGCTCCGCTGGCCGACAAACCGAAAGGGGACACGAAGACCGACAAAGAGAAGAAGAACGAAATCCTCACCGCCGAGGCGCATCTCAACGTCGAGCAACTTCCCGCGGGAAGCACCTGCCGCATCGCGCTGGTGATGGACATCAAAGAGGGGTGGCACATCAACCAAAACCCGCCGGCCGACGAGTTGCAGATTCCGACCACGTTCACGATGAAGTCGAAGCATGGCAGCAAATTGCTCAACGTGAAGTACCCAAAGGGACACAAGTTCGAGCTCCCCGGCTTCCTGGAACCACTGCTGGTCTACGAAGGCCAAATCGTTCTGTTCGCCACGATCGAAGTCCCTGAAGCCGCGGGGGGAAAGACCGAAGAGTTTGAACTCCAAGTCAAATACCAAGCCTGTAGCAGCGACCGCTGTGAGCCGCCGAAGAATTTGAAGCTCAGCGGCAAAGTCGAAGTCGCTCCGGCCGGTCAGCAAGTCAAGAAGATCAACGACAAGCTGTTCAACCCGCCAAAGCCGGCGGCGAAAAAGAACTGAGCGGGTCGGCAGTGGGTGGCACGTCCCTGACCATCGGGAAGGGCGTGGAAATCTGAGTCGCTCACGAATCCCACGCCCTTCCCGATGGTCAGAGCGTGCCACCCAGATCCCCAACAGGAGACTTCTTCCATGCACCCTGCGCTCAATGCCAATTTGTTTCTCGTCAAAGAACACACCGGCTTTTTCAAAGCGGCAAACAACTACGACATCCACGATCCGGAAACCGGTGAGATCGTGATGGAGTGCCGCGAGGAGAAGTTGGGATTCATTACGAAGATGCTGCGGTTCACCGACTACAAACGGATGACGCCGTTTGATGTCGAGATTCGCTCGCCGGAAGGCGAGCAGATTGTGCGAGTGACTCGTGGCGTTTCCATCTTCCTTTCGAAGGTGAAAGTGCTCGACGAGAACGACCAGGAGATCGGTGGCTTCAAGCAGAAGTTCTTTTCGATGGGCGGGGCCTTCACGGTTTTGGACGCTAACGACGAGCCGCTTTGCCAGCTCAAAGGGAAATGGACCGGTTGGGATTTCAGCTTCATGGCCGGCGACAAACAACTGGCTCGCGTGACCAAAAAATGGGCCGGGCTGGGGAAGGAACTCTTCACCACGGCGGATAACTATGTGCTGCAAATCGACGAGCAGGTGCCGGCCGAAAGTCCGTTGCGGCAGCTCATCGTGGGAGCCGTGATGTGCATCGACATGGTTTTGAAGGAGTAGTGCGAAGGGGTCGGGAGTCTTTTTTCAGGCCGCCGATCATTCAACGACATTTGAACGCTTCATTGACGGCGGCCTGAAAAAAGACTCCCGACCCCGTCACTCCGGCAGCGGAATCGCGCCGGGAGCCGGGACTCCCTTGCCCGCTTTGATGTACTCGCCACGCTGCTTGGCGTACTGATCCGGAGTCAGCGAATCGTCGATCACCTGCGGGTTGTTGGCTTCTTCAAAGTAGCGTCTCAGAAACGGCACACACCAACCGCAACCGGTGCCGGCCCCGCCGCACTCGGAGAGTTGGCTGGCGCGGCGCGGATTGTGAATCCGCTGGAAGTTGAGAATCTTCCGCTTCGAGATGTGGAAGCAGTAGCAAATCGTGTCATCCAACTCCACGACGTGGACTCCTCAAGGAAGCGGCTCAGGTTCGGTTCGCGGGACCAGTTCGATTTTGCCTGCGACGGCTCGACGCTCGAGGCCGACCTGCTTGAGCAGCGTATCGAGAATCTCACCCACAGTTGTCGCGTTCAATCGAATCATCACTGGTTTTTGAAGTTGCTCGTCCGTGACGCGGTCCAAATCCCAGACGATGGGGACTCCTCCAAGTTCCTCGACCGTGTCCAAGAGTTTGACGAACGCGACCGGCTTCGGCTGATCAAACCGCGCGATCTTTTGCCGCAGCTTGGCTTCGATCGCTTCCGAAGAAAGCACGAATGAAGCTGGTGTCGGTGCAGGTTCTGGCTCTGGCTCTGGCGGGACGGGGACGGGCTTCGGCTCTTCCGCAGCAGGTTTCTCTGCGGATTCTGCTGCGGCTGGCGGTTGATTGTCGCGTGGAGAATCTTTGGTGGCATCCGGCAGTGGCTGGTCCGAGTTGCCTTTGGGCTTCGTCGTATCAGGCGATTGGTCGTTCTCCCGCGGCGAATTTGGATCGGGTTCGACAGCGGTCTTGGGATTCTGATCGGCGGATTCTTGCGGTGCGGTTTCTGGAGTCTTGTTATCAGCAACAACCGGAGTGTCCTCTTTAGGGACGACTTGCTGGGGACCAGAGTTGATCACGGCCAGTAATATGGACGCGAACAACGCGGCGACGATCCAGCCCAAAAGCGCCGGTCGTCGGCTCAAGCGATCCCAAGCGGACTTCGGAGTCTGTAAGTCCACGCCTCGGTCAGAAACTTTCGACGCGGCTTCGTGGCCTAAAGGACGTGTCGGTGACGGGGCGACGCTGTTGATTGCCGATCCCTCGCTCGCGCGTCGGGTTGGTGTGTCGGATCGCTTCGCTTTCACACCAGAGGAGCCGTTGGCCTCGATTAACAATGACTCGCCGCAGTCCGGGCAATCGAACGTTCGGCCGACGAACAACGCGCGGTTCTCTAACCGCAGCGGAGCTTGGCACGACGGACATTGAAAGTGGACGACGGACATGATGAGGCCAGCCAGACGGCAGAGCACCCGTGTTACAAGGACGGGATTGCTTTGCGAGCGTAGCCATGATCGTCGCGATTGGGGAGTGCGTTCGTAAGACGATTTGGCGAGCGGGGCGGCGTCACCCCCCGGTGTTATCGCCACAAGTACCGGGGCGCTGACGCCGCCCCGCTCGCCTGAGGCACATCAGTTGTCGATGCCCAGACGGTATCGGAGTTCCTCGAACTGCCGCGAGAACTCGTCGCTGGAGGAGTGGACGTGTTCGGCTTCCGTGAGGAATTTGATTTCGTCGTCGCGCTCGATACCGTGATCGGCCAGCACGGATTCAAACTCGCTCAGGTCGTGGCCGTAGATGATCAGCAGTTTGTGTTCGTCAAATTGGACCTCGACCGGAACGCGCGGGTTCAGCACGGCGATACCGGTGCAGCCGTCGTTGAGCAGCATCTCCTCGAAGTCGTACAGCACGCTCTTGAGAATCGGCAGGTCGATGTGCTCGCGATACATGTCTTCGTGATGGCCGTTGGCCTTCTCGTGGCTGGTTTCGAGCACCACATCGACTTCGCCACCGATGGGGTCCATCAGGTCGACAAACAGGTCAAAGACATTCTCTCGCGACGCCGAGACCATCAACACTGGAATATCCACGCCGGTGCGGTCGTCGGTGTATTTGTCGTGGCGATAACCGGCTCGCGGGATGACTTGCAGGTCGAACGAGGGCCGCACCGCGTCGGTCAATGCGAAGCCGTCGTAGTCGGCGACCTTCAAGTGCTTTTGAAGCTGCTCTTCCGAGAGATTCGCAAAGCTGCTCTGGCCACGATTTTGCTGGCCATCTCGGAAAGTGTTCTTGATGAATTTTTTGAGGAAGCCCATTGTGTGCTCTCGTGGGACGGATGACGTGCGAGTGGGTTTTGTCCTGCCCCATCACCGAGTCGCGACGGCTGCGAGATCGTGCAGACGAAGGCGGTCCGGGAAGGACAAACAACTCTAGCACGAGTTCCGCGCGGCACTTCGGAGGCTTGAGTCTTCCTTTGCAGAATCACCTCCAGGCGCACGAACAACCGGGTCAAAGTGGGCTTGGCGAAACCTTGTCAGAGAGTGAAAAGATCGGACAAACGGAAACTTGCCGAGTTGTGCGGGCCGTAGCGTTGCTGCGCAATCGATACCATCGTTGTGACCAAACGCAGGAGGTGATGTCGTTTCGAGTTCTCTGCGCGATTGAAGCAACCGCATGAAGTCGCGCTACGGGGTCGGGAGTCTTTTTCAGGCCGGCCGAATTCGCAGTTCGATTGGTG
>CAMDPX010000315.1 GCA_945905295.1 Planctomyces sp. SH-PL62
GAATCACCCGAAACCCCCGCGTTACCGTGCTTGACCATGCCAGAATGACCTCCGTGAGGAAATCTGACAGCTACGCGCAAACCCCATGCCGTGGTCCGGACAATTCCAACGCAAAATCAAAGTCAGCACCATTGGGCTGACGCCGCCCCGCTCGCCGAACAGTGCGCGGCGCAACGACACTTCGTCCGCGATCATTTGATCCAGCAGCCGTTCGTACTCGGCAAGTTCGCGGGCACGTCGGCAACGGTGGCGAAACGAACGTCAGCAGCAGATCGCTAAGACATGAGGGAACTCAGTATGGCGATCACGACTCAGAATTTTCGGCCGGCTCCAAATTGACCAACTCCCGTTTGATTGGCGGGCGATTGCGTGAATGAGCCGCTGAACCCTTCGCGCTCGTGCAAGTCGTCGTGCAGCGAGCGGAGTTCCTCGACGGACCACTCTTCGATCTTCCAATCGGCGGCGAGTTGGCTGCCGTGATTGGGACCGCGCAGGTGAGTCACCAGCGTTGCAGAGGTCGGATTGAAGTCACCTTCGACGGACCAATGATTGCCACGCAACTGGTAGTGACCGGTGGTCGCGACTTGGATCTCTTCCGGAACGGCGGCCTTCGGGCGTTCGTTCTGGCCTTTCATCAGCCAGCCGAAGGTCCAGGCATCCAGCGGAGTGGTGCAGCCATGCTTGAAGTAACGCAGGACTTCGCCGTCCTCGACACAGACGACGCTGGGCTGTTCGCGAGCCTCAAGCAGTTCTGCCAACTCCGGCACGTCAGCGCGATCGACGATTTGAATGTGGTTGTCGGGAGACTCACCGATCTTCCAGCCGCGAGCCTGCATGGACTCGAATTCGCCGCCGGGCTTACGCAAGCGTTTCAATTCTTGCTCGCACTTATCGCAGCCCTTCGCTGTGATGAAGAGCACCCGCAGCTTGCGCGGGACGACACGACGAGGCTCCGTCGCGGCTGAGTTGACCGTCGCACTGACGGCGGTTGGGTTGTTATTCCGTCCTTGGTCTTCGGCGACCGTCGTGAATCCTGTCACGGCGGCGAGCAGCAATGCTGCCTTCGCCAGCAATCGACCAGACATGCGCTGTCACCTCATCGTTGCGAATCCCACGGAAATTCCTGACCGATGCGAGACATCGGTCGTGAAATGGCCCGACGAGCATTTCGGACGAGCAAACCGCAGGCCGCGAGCGAACGGCCAACCGGAGTATGCGCGACGTTCGCCAAGTGTTGAAGCGAGTGCGTTCTCATGTCGCAAATTCGCGCGTCGGCTGTGATTGTCGAATCGAGTAGGCGGACTGGGTCAGCCTCTCAGAAGAGATGCTCTCAAAGTGAGTCCTCTGGTTTTCGTCATCGCTTCGCGGCAGTAGCATGGCGTGACAACGCGCGTTGATGATTAGGCGAGCGGGGCGGCGTCAGCCCCCCGGTATTGGCCGCCATCGTAACCACCGGGGGGCTGACGCCGCCCCGCTCGCCTGAGACTGATTTATGACTTGCCCGATCGGAACTGATGTCGCACACGCCGCCCGTTTGCTGCGGGAAGGGAAGCTCGTGAGCTTCGCGACCGAGACGGTTTATGGATTGGGGGCCAATGCTCTCGACGTCAACGCGGTCGCGCGTGTGTTCGCCGTCAAAAACCGGCCGCACTTCGATCCATTGATCGTTCACATCTCCGAGCGTTCGTGGTTGCCCCGCTTGGTGTCGTCGTGGCCGGAAACGGCCGAGCGACTCGCAGCGAAGTTCTGGCCGGGACCGCTGACCCTCGTGCTGCCGAAGACGACGTTGGTCCCCGACCTCGTGACCTCCGGGCTGCCGTCCGTCGCAGTGCGAATGCCATCGCATCCGCTCGCGCTGGAATTGTTGCGGCTCGCCGATGTGCCGGTCGCCGCGCCGAGCGCGAACCCGTTCGGACAGCTCAGCCCGACTTGCGCGGAGCACGTTGCGGATCGATTGGGAGATCAGATCGACTATCTGCTGGACGGCGGCCCGTGTGCCGTCGGTGTCGAATCGACGGTGCTGCTGTTGGAGTCAGACAGGAGCGTGCGTTTGCTTCGTCCCGGAGGCGTCGCGTTAGAAGAGATTGAAGCCGAGATCGGCCTGCTCAGTCAGGGATCGCACACGACCACAGCAAACGATCAAGCGGCTCTGTCGCCCGGTCTGCTGCCGCAGCATTACGCGCCGCGCACGCCGTTGGTGGTCGTGGACGACATCGCCAAGTGGACCTCACCGGAGCGTTGCGGGGTGTTGACGCTGCAACCGCATTTGGCAGCGCATCGTTTTGCGGCTGCCGAAGTCCTGTCGGCCAGCGGAAACTTGACCGAGGCCGCCGCGAATTTCTTTGCGGCCTTGCGACGGCTCGATGCGGCGCAGGTCGAATGGATTATCGCCGAACTGCTCCCGAATCGCGGACTCGGAGTTGCTCTGAACGACCGGTTGACGAGAGCCACGCACAGTGAGCCAAGATGATTCGTCGAGGAATCCTTGCTACAGGATCGCGTGAATTGGCGTCCCCTCGCAGATTGTCAGCGGGCGGCCGAGGTTATCGGGCAGTTGCAGATGCGGATCGACGCCGAGGCAATGATAGATG
This sequence comes from Planctomyces sp. SH-PL62, assembly GCA_945905295.1. Taxonomy (GTDB): domain Bacteria; phylum Planctomycetota; class Planctomycetia; order Planctomycetales; family Planctomycetaceae; genus SXKJ01. Next base: position 2,592 of record CAMDPX010000315.1, read on the forward strand.
GTTGCCGCGAGGTCTTCCGGCGACGTGGGATTGTTCGCGGGATAAGCGGCGAAGCGGTCGCTGGAGCCGTGGACGATGCCGCCGCGAACGCCGCCGCCAGCGAGAACCGATGTGAAACAGCTTGGCCAGTGATCTCGCCCATCGCGGCCAGCACCGGCACCGCCGACCACGCTTTGAGCGACGCGCGGCGTGCGACCCATCTCGCCGGTCCAGACGATGAGCGTCTCGTCGAGCATGCCGCGCTCTTGCAGATCGTCGAGCAATGCGCTGAAGGCTTGGTCGGTGACGGGGCAAAGCCGCGTCTTCAAGTCGATGAAGTTGCGGTTGTGAGTGTCCCAATAGACGCTGACGTTGGTGATGCCGTCGTTGGGCCAGAAGACAGTGACGAACGGCACTCCCGCCTCCACCAAGCGCCGGGCTTGCAGCACCGATTGGCCATGCGCGTTCATGCCGTAGCGCTCGCGGACGGCTGGTGGTTCACGCGAGAGATCGAACGCCTCGACCGCACCGCGCGACGACAGCAGCGAGAATGCTCGGTCGTAGTGGCTGCGTGTGGCCGCGATGTTCGCGTGTTGTTCGAGACCTCGAAGTTGTTGGTCGATGCCGGCGAGCAGTTCGCGCCGACTGTTGGATCGCAGTTCCGGCACGTCGGCGTGCAACGCGAAATCGCCGACCTTGTAGTCGGGTTTGCTGGCGTCGGCGTCGATGCGCATCGGATAGAATGTCGGGCCGAGCCAGCCGGCTCCTTGGCCGTGAGACTCCTCAACGAATCGCGGAGCGCCGTTGGGGACGACGGGCATCATCGAGACGAACGGCGGGAGCGGCCCGCGACCTCGACCCAGCCGGGCCATCACGGCTCCGATGCTCGGCCAGTCTTCGGCCAACGGCGCGCCGCGACGTGGGACGGCTCGGCCAGTCAGCGGCAAGTGCGTGGCCATCGTGTGATCGACGTCACCGTGGGTCATCGAACGAATGATCGCCAGCTTGTCAGCTCGCTGAGCGAGTTGCGGCAAGTGCTCGCAGATTTGAACTCCGGGGAGCCTTGTCGAGATCGGCTGAAACTCGCCCCGGTATTCCAAGGGAGCGTTCGGTTTTACGTCCCAGGTGTCCTGTTGAGCAGGACCACCCCACATAAACAGGACTATGCAGGCCTTTGCTCGTGGACGTGCTCCACTAATCGATGACGCTGCATTAGCTCGCGCGGCGGCGTTGAGTTGGAACCACTGGGGCAGGTCGAGTCCTGCGAGACTGAGTGCTCCGGCACGCAGCACTTCGCGGCGGCGCATCGGCGCGGCGGTGAAGAAATCTCGGCAGGCAGTCGGCGAGAGAACGCTCATGGCGGGCCAACGTACGTGGCGGGTCACTGGCAATCAAGAGGGTTGGTAAGTCGAGGACGACATGCAGAACCGTGAGTCCGTGCGTTGACAACTCAAACGAACCCCGCATATACCTTCGCCGATTCGGAATCATCGAAATCGCTGGATTTCTTCGACGATTCCAAGTCATTCTTGGGCTGCGGCCGTGGGCTGCGGCGAGACCCCGAGATTCCGTTTCCGGGAGGTTGCAATGAAGGAGGCCGTTCGTGGTTAAGTTGCGTTTGCGAGATAACGAAAAGATTCAAGACGCGGTGAAGCGGTTTCGAAAGTTGGTGGAACACGCTGGAATCAAGAAGGAAATGCGCCGCCGCGAGTATTACGAGAAGCCGAGTGAAATCTCTCGCCGCAACCGCCGCCGAGCGGAACGCCGCGCTCGATTGGCTCGCCTGAGCCCGAACGGCGCTGGCCCGACCAGTGGCGCTGGCATGAACGCCCCCTAGCTGCGACTCTCCGACGAACTTGGATTCGTCGAAACGCATCCGGAAACAAAAAAGCCCTCGTCTTTCGACGAGGGCTTTTTTTATCGCAGCGTTATCTTTCAGAACGGCACTCTCGGACCGTTGGAACGGAGATGACGCGCATCACTCGTCGTCGTCCTCTTCTTCTTCCTCTTCTTCCTCTTCTTCTTCCTCTTCGAGTTCGATTTCGACCTCAGCCTCTTCAATTTCGACTTCTGGCACGTAGGTCACTTCTGGGGGAAGGGTGCCTGGTGGCGGGGCTCCGAGGGCCTCCTTCACGGCCTGCAACCAATAGAGCCGCTTGCTCTTGGAACGCAGCACGTCCAGCCGTTCTTCGGCGGCTTTCTTTTGATCAAACGGAAAGCGGTCCTCTTCCTTTTGGGTGCTGTTATAGATCACCCAGACGATGCGCCGTCGTTCGACCGGCTTCGTTCGGGGCTTCTTTTTGACTGCCTTTTTCTTGACCCCGGGCGCGGCACGCTTCTTCTTGCCGTCCTTTTCCGCCGTGCCTTCGGCGGCATCGCGAGCATCGGCGGCTTCAACTTCTCTGCGCTTATCCAAACGGCTTGCCATGTTCTCTGGCTTCTCCCATAAACGCCTGAATTGCCAGAGACCCATTTGCCGGAACCGGTTCCGGCGGCGGGAGGCTGGCGAAGGGGCGAGAGAATAGCAAACCGGCGGCGACCAGCCAACTGGCTCGCGGAAAGAGTCGCTGCCATTTTCCTCGAAACAATCAGAAAAGTTTCTGTAACCGGACTCCGCCAACCGATCCTTGGAAAAGCAATCAGACTGCGCGAGCCGTGTTCAAGGAGAGCGGTTCGACACACACCCGCCAACGCGGGCACCTGCCGAAGACGAAGGAGTGGAACTCATGCGACATCTTGGGAAATGGCTGATGGCGTTGGGTCTGCTGGCCATCGTGCCGGCGGCCAGCGACGCGGCATTGTGGGGCAATTCGGCCCAGAATCAGCAAGCGGCCAAGCAGAAAAACCAGAAGGCGGCCAACGAAGTCGCTGGTGCTCTGCGTGGAGCCAAGCTGCAAGGCTATGACATCGGCATCGAGGTCAAGGAAGGGACCGCCATCCTGACCGGCGAAGTGACCGATCCGGCTCAGAAAGACAAAGCCACGCAAGTCGCCTCAAAAGCGAAGGGTGTGAAGAAGGTCGATAATCGGCTGGTGGTTTCTCCGCCCAAAGCGGTCGCGGCCAGGCAGGCCGAGAAAGAAATTCAACAGGCCGCTGCCGCCGCGGAAAGTGCTCCGCCGACGAATCAAGAAATGGCGGAACGAATCGCGGGTGCGCTCGGCAAAGCCGGGATGAGCGGCTTCGACTTGGAAGTTCGCTTCCAAGAGGGCCAAGCTCTGATCGGCGGTGCTGTGGCGAATCCGTCTCAGCGGGCGCGGATAACGCAAGTGGTCTCAAGCCTCGATGGCGTCGAGACGGTCGACAACAAGGTGACGGTCACGCCGCAAGCGGCGGTTCGTCGGCCGGCCGGTCCTTCTCCGTATGCGAGTCAAGCCGCTTATGGCGGCGGCCCGAGTCCGTATGGGAATCAAGCCGCTTACGGTGGTCCCCAGATGACGCGTGCTCCGATTCATCCCGCCGCGTACCAGCAAGAGGGTGGCCCAATGCCTGGCGGTCCGATGCCGGGAGGCCCAATGGGTGGCGCGATGCCGGGCATGCCGATGCCTCCCATGCCGATGGGGCGGTCGAACGCGGGACAGATCAACGACATGCCGAATCTGCCGAACTATGCCTGGCCCAGCTACGCCCAGTATCCGAACTCGGCGGCGATCACCTACCCGAAGGAATACAGCGCGAGTGCGTGGCCTTACATCGGCCCGTTCTATCCGTATCCGCAAGTTCCGCTGGGCTGGCGATCGGCTCAGTTGGAATGGGACGACGGGCACTGGAATCTCAACTTCCGGCCGCGTACCGAAAAATGGTTCTGGTTTCTCAAGCCAGACAACTGGTAACGGGCATCACAGTCTGATGGCTCCTTTCCCGAAATCTCCGAGCGTGCAGGCGCTCGGAGATTTTTTTTTCGTTGGATGCCATCGGTGTTGAACATGTCCTGTGAGCCGCAAGGCGCTAGCCGCGAGTGCTTGAGAACAACCCGCGGCTAGCGCCGTGCGGTTCACGATCGTCAAAATCGTCAAATTCTCCCAAGTCAGCAGGGTTTGACAGCCGATAGATCTCCCACGTCCCTTCCGATTCCATCCGGGAAAAGGTGTGTCTTATGAAAATCTATCGACGCCTCGCGATGCTGGTGCTGCTGGGAACGATGACGACCGCGTGCAGCGGTTGCTACGTTTTCAAGGATGCCGTGGTCACCGCTGCCGCCTTCAGTAAGTTCTGGATCACGACGCCGCCGATCCCGGTCAGCCCGTACTACAGCCAGCAGATCGAGGACACCTACTGGGAAGAGGAACGCTACACGCGAGTTCCGATCCTGGACGCGGTCGAAGGGGAGAATGCTCCGCTGTTCTGTCTCGATCCGCCGACGCCGGATGAAGTCGTCCGCGCCTTGCCAGACAAAGCGGCGGGAGGCTTCGCGTTCCTCGCCGAGACAGCTCGCAACAACATCCGCATCGTCGTGGAACCCATCGTGGATCGCGTCGATGAGTGCCGCTTCTATCCGCTGGCCGGTCCCGCTCGGCTGCACCACTGCCACTACAAATGCACGGTCTATTACGACAAGACAATTCGCTCGTACTGGCCAGTACCGTTCACGCACAGCGACGAGACGGAAGACGTCGTCTACATCGACCACGACCACCTGATCCGCTGCACCGGGCCGGACACGCCGTAATCCGAGTCGATCAAAATCACTAACAGCAAGAGCCTCGGCTTCGTGTGAAGTCGAGGCTCTTCGCGTTTGATCGACTCGTTCAATTTCCATGGCGCAGGGGCAACAGAATCGCGTCGACTACGATGAATGCGATCGGCACGTTGACTACAGTCTCTGCATGAGCGACGTGATTGTGATTGGCGGGGGATTGGCCGGACTGGCGGCGAGCGTGGCGCTGGCTCAGGCGGGAGTGAAGGTCACGTTGCTGGAATCGCGGCCGCGGTTGGGGGGGCGGGCGAGTTCGTTTGAGGATGCGGCGACGGGGGAGTTGATCGACAACTGCCAGCATGTCGCGATGGGGTGCTGCACCAACTTCCGGCACTTCTGCCGCGTGACCGGTTTAGCTCCGTTCTTTCGTGACGAAGAGCAACTCACCTTTGTTGGCCCACCGGATCCGAGCGGTCGGCAGCCGCCCGAGTTTTGTCGATTCGCGGCGACACCTTTCATATCGGCTCCGTTTCATTTGGGACGGGCGTTGTGGGGGCTGGGATATCTTTCGCTCCGAGACAAATTCGCGATTGCTCGTGGACTGTTTTCACTGCGGATGGCGAAGCCGCTGACCAACGATCGAACTTCGTTTGCCGAATGGCTTGGTCGTCAGCGACAGCCGACGAACGCGATCGAATACTTTTGGAACGTCGTGCTGGTCAGCGCGCTGAGCGAATCGTTGGACCGTATCTCCCTCGCCGCCGGGCGCAAGGTGTTCGTCGATGGCTTCCTGACGAATCGCGAAGGTTGGAAGGTTTCGCTGCCGACGGTGCCGCTCGATGAGTTGTATTCCGGGACGCTCTCGCAGTGGCTGGCGGCTCATGACGTGGAGGTGCGGTTGAAGACGGGGGTTGAACGGCTCGTGATGGATGATGGAGCCATCTCCTCCGTGGAACTGCGAAATGGCGAGCGGCTCGCGGCGCGGCAGTTCGTGCTGGCGGTGACTCAGCAGCGAGCGTTGTCGCTGTTGCCGGAGTCGATTCGGACAACTCCGCAACTTGCGGCGATCGAGCGGCTGGAGACGGCTCCGATTGCCAGCGTGCATTTGTGGTTCGACAGGCCGATCACGTTGTTGCCGCACGCGGTGTTGGTGGGACGCTTGAGTCAGTGGGTGTTTAATCGGTCGCGGGGCGAGGGGCGCGGGGCGAGGGGCGAGAATGCCTCAATGCCGGTCCCTCGCTCCTCGCCCCTCGCTCCTCGCCCCTTCTACTATCAAGTCGTCATCAGCAATGCACGCGAGATGGCGGAGCGTCCGCAGTCGGACGTCGTCGCAGATGTTGTTGCCGAGTTGAAGGCGATTTGGCCGTGGGCGGCGGATGCGAAGTTGCTTCATTCGCGAGTCATCGTTGAGCATCACGCGGTGTTCTCGCCGTTGCCGAGATCGGAGGAACTTCGGCCGCCTCAGCAATCGCCGATTGAGAACCTACAACTCGCGGGGGATTGGACGCGGACCGGTTGGCCGGCCACGATGGAGGGGGCGGTGCGCAGCGGGTTCCTCGCGGCGGAAAACGTGCTGACCAAAATCGGACGACCCGCGAAGTGGCTGCAACCGGATTTGCAATAATGCTTAGGCGAGCGGGGCGGCGTCAGCCCCCCG
>CAMDPX010000316.1 GCA_945905295.1 Planctomyces sp. SH-PL62
AGCCTTGCATCGAACTCCTCCTTGATACGCGATACGCTGAACCATCCAATCGGCGAGCTTCAGCAACGCCGAAACAGACACTACCGGTTGAACTTCAGAGGGTCCATCCCTCTTAATCTTCGGAGCAGAATGTTTGCTTGATGTGCAACCTTCATAAAGGACCAAACATTGCCGGACGAGATCGGAAGACCGGGAAGCTGGTTCCGCTATTCCATCCGCGTCGGCACAAATGGTCGCACCACTTCGAGTGGGACGGACCTCGGCTCGTGGGTCGCACCGCGATCGACCGAGTCACCATCGCCGTTCTGGCCATCAATCATCCGGATGCCGTCGCGCTGCGCGAATCACTGCTCTAGGACGACGGATTTCCAGGCGGGCAATCGGTAGGTCTTGACTTGGCGAGCGGGGCGGCGTCAGCCCCCCGGTTGTGCGACGAACTCACCGGGGGGCTGACACCGCCCCGCTCGCCGGGTTATTTCGTCTGTGGACGGTACGCGGTCTTTGTCTAGCCACAACGAATCCAGTCTCGTACTCTGATTGCCATGAGCCGTTCAACCACACTCCCGTCATCCAGCTATCGTTACATTTCCAGCACTCCTGGAGTGCGTGGCGGACAGGCGATCGTCGAAGGAACTCGGATCGGCGTGCATGACGTGATTGGACTTCTGCAGACGGGCGAGTCGGTTGAGTCCGTGGTGGCCAACTGCTTTCCGACGCTGACTCGCGCCCAAGTCTATGAATGTCTCGCGTACTATGAGGATCATCGCGGCGAGATTGACGTCCTGGTGTCACGTCAGTTGCAGACCGAAGCATGACCTTCTTCTTCGACCATGATGTCCCCGAAGATGCGGCCTTCGCTTTGGAAGCGATGGGCCACCAGGTTGTTCGATTGCGAGACGTCTTGCCAACGACAACCAGGGACGACGAGGTTTTTCGCTACGCGAACGCGAATGGCTACATCCTGGTCACCTGCAATCGCGACGATTTTCTGTCGTTGATTGGCGACGATCCGTTCTCTGGTTTGATCGTGCTGGTCCGTCGCCCGCGCCGAGCGTTGGAGCGAGCCGGCTTGGTCCAATTGATCGAACGGGGCGGCGAAGCCGGACTTCGCGGAGCAATTCACTTCGCATGAGTTCCGTTGTGACCGTTCTGCTTTCCGTTGCTGACGAACGCACCGGGGGGCTGACGCCGCCCCGCTCGCCTGTTTCATTCCTAGCCGCGCGTTGACGCGGTGGCGGAACCACAATGACAATCGCTGTTGTGGACTCAGTGATTCAAACCTTGGCATGGTGAAGGCGACCTGGCATGTCCAATCCGTTTCCCGGCATGGACCCGTACCTCGAAGGGCCGTTGTGGTCCGTCGTGCATCACAACCTCATTGAGGAGTTCGCGCGGCAATTGACGCTCAAGTTGCGTCCCAAATATCGCGCACGCACCGAGGAACGAGTCGTTGTGGCTGCGCTCGATCCCATCGAAGGGGGTTGGCTGCGGCGAAGATCTCCAGACGTGTCCGTGGTCTCGACCGACCCTCAAGCCAGCGGCGGATCGACGGCGACTTTGGTGGCTCCGCTGACGCAGGATTTTTTGCCGAACGAATCGCTGACCGAGACGTTCCTCGAAATTCGCACGGTCAACGACGGTCAATTGGTCACCGCGATCGAACTGTTGTCGCCGACCAATAAACGGGGCGAGGGGGCTGCCGAATATCAGCACAAGCGGCGCGAGATTCTGGCCTCCGAGGTGCATCTCTTGGAGATTGATCTGTTGCGGATTGGCGAGTCCTTTCCGGTGACCGGTCCGTTGCCCTCGGTCCCCTACTTCGTCTTCCTGAGCCGGGCCAACCGACGTCCGAAAGTTGAGATTTGGCCCATTCCGCTCGAAGCACCGCTGCCGGTTGTGCCCGTGCCGCTGCTCGATGGAGACCACGACGTGGAACTCGATATCGCGCTCGCCTTCCGCACGATCTACGACCTGTTCGAGTACGACCGCGACTTGGACTACTCAGGCTCACCCACGATTCGGTTGTCGCCGGAACAGTCCGTCTGGGCCGACGCTTGCCTCCGCGCGGCGGGCAAACGGTAGCCGCGTTTCGCCAGAACGCGGGCGAATGGTCGACGTCCCGAAGACCCGCGTTCTGGCGAAACGCGGCTACGTCAGAGATTTGCGCAGGGCGTTGCGGAACTCTGCGGCGGAAGCGAAACGAGCGGCTGGGTCTTTGCTGAGTGCTCGACGGATCGCTGCATCGAGATTCTCTGGGACATCCGGTCGGCGGTTGCGGATGGAGACCGGCTCCTGGGTGAGAATTTGTTGCAAGCCGATGTGCATGCGGTCGTCGAAGTCGTGTGTGTTTTTCTGGGTCAGCAACCAGTACAGCGTGGCCGCTGCGGAGTACTGGTCCGAAGCGGGTTGCACGCGGCGCGCGTCGGTGATTTGTTCGGGGGCCATGTACTTCGGCGTGCCGCAGATGCCACCCGTCAACGTTAAGCCGCTCAGCTTGGAGTCTTGATAGGCTCGCGCCAGGCCGAAGTCCGTCAGTTTGACAGCGAGCTTCTTGCCGTCCTGACAGATCAGGATGTTGCTCGGCTTCACGTCGCGATGCACGAAGCCTCGCTGGTGAGCGTGTCCGAGCGCATCGAGCACTCGGCTGATTATTTTCACCCCCACGGGAACCGCCAGAGGCTTCGGACGCTTCTCCACCCACACTTTGGCATCCGCCCCTTGGACGTACTCCATGACAAAGAACAACAGCCCGGAGACTTCGCCGGCATCCATGAATTGCACAATGGCCGGATGGTTCAGTTGCCTGAGGATTTCGATCTCCCGTCGGAACCGCAGATAGTCGTCGGCGTTTCCCGCGACCGCTGGTTTGATCATCTTGATGGCGACATCCACCCCATCCGATTTCCGCTTGGCTTGATAGACGATGCCCATGCCTCCCTTGCCCAGGATGCCACCGAATTCATATCCCGGCGGTTGCCAATTCACCGTTTCAATGGAGTCGATCTGGGAAACTGCTGAGGGTGGATTTGGAACTGTGGTGGACGGCGGCCGTGCCAGTGTTTCGGGCGCATCGTCATTCTGCCCGTCTCGCAGCGTGACTCGAATCTCGGTGTTGCCACCTTGGATCACATCGCCGTGAGTCAGATCGACCGTCTGCACGATCTTGCCGTTCACATGCGTCCCATTCCGGCTGCCCAAGTCTAAGAGCCGGCAGGCGGGCGGATTCATTTCCACCATGAAGTGCATGCGCGAGAAGTAAGGATCTTTTTCCGGCAATCGAAATTGCGCGGACTTGCTCCGACCGACGAAGAAGTGATCGTGTTGGTCAAACTCGAATGTCTGGCCGGAGTGCGGCCCAGATACGACGGTCAGAATGATTTGCATGGCCACACTTTTAGCACTGATCTCAAACGAGGATCAACTCGGCCGCAGGATTTCCGCCGCGCAGAGTTCATTTCCGCACAGGTCGAGCAGACCGCGTTCGGCAATCAGGATGGCGAACGTCGCGTGGACGCGGCGGCAGGCGCGTGCGAGTTCTTGTTGCAATGCGAGCAATCGGGCAGAGTAGTCGGCGATCGTTTTCTCGACGACTTGCAGGTTCGCCTCTTCGGTGGTTTCCAGATCGACCAGCTTGCGTCCGCCGAGTGTCGTGGGGCGAGCTTCCCAGGCGTTGAGCACTTGCAGGATCCAGAGCACGCTGGCGTCTCCGGCCAGGCGGCGCAGTAGTAGGTCGGGATCGTGAGGGAAGAGGAAGTCGCTGATAACGACTCGCACGGTTTGGCGTTTGAGCGGGATCGCGTGCGCGTCGAGGGCCTCACACAAGTTGCGTGAACCGTCGAACGGCAGAGTGCTCAAGCCGTCGAGCGACTCGAACGGCAGCGGTTCGAGCGGTGTGTGGTCGGTGATCGGAATTAGCGCGGGGCGTCCGCCGAGATTGCCTCCGAGTAGCGCGAACAGGCCGGCCAGTTGCCGAGCGGCGAGTGCTTTCATCGACTCGGATTCTGGTAGCGATCCCGTTGGATCGACCGAGGTCATCGAGCGGCTGGCGTCCAGTAGGATTTCCATGCGCGGGCTGATCTCTTCGCGATATAGCCGCACCATCAGCGAGTCGGATCGAGCATACGCGGCCCAGTCGAGATGCCGGATGTCGTCGCCCGGTTGGTATTGGCGGTACTCCTGAAATTCGAGCGAGCTGCCTGTACCGCGTCCCAACAATTCTCCCGACCGACCGGAGACCGGCATACGCGGTAGTCCGAGCTGATATCTCGCGGCGGCTTGCTGCACTTCGGGGGCGAATCGCATGAGGCGGTTCTGTCGGTGTGATTGGGAGGAGGAGGCTCCCGCCGAGCCGGTTCGTGCGACAGACATTCAGGGACCGTCACGGCTCGGCGGGAGCCTCGCCCTACCGTTGGGTTTTGGGCCACGTTCAAGTCAGGAGTCAGGAGTCAGAGCGGATTTCGGAGCGTGAGCCACCGTCGGCGTGGCTTTATGCCGCAGCACTTCCATGACGCCGACCCACATCGGCCGAATGTTGAGCAGTAGTCCCAACCCGGCGGCGGACCAGATCGTGATGATTTCGTGAGTCGCGATGTCTCGGTTGTAGGCGTTGTTGTGCATCAGTCTCAGGATTTCGATGGGATTGGTGACACGCAACAGGCGCGACAGCCACTCGTACTCTCTGGGGCCGAACAACAGCGGCAAGGAGGGGACGATCAGGCCCAGCGCGAGCAGAATGAAGATGATGACTCGCACGTGCATCGGCCGCACTTCGGACGACACGCGCCGCAACGCTCGGCCGAATGCTGAGCCTAAGCCCACATAAATCACCACGTACAACAGAAACGTGATCGTCCACCAGCCTTCCCAGTGGCTGCCCGAAAACGTCCCCCGGAACAGCAACTCCAGGAACACCGGTATCAACGCCAGGTGCAGCAACAGAAACACGAAGCCGCGATGCCCTCCTGGCAGGAATGGAACGGCCAACAATCGCAGGAGCGTTGATTTGGGGATGCCGCGCCGGACTCGCCGCGAGACAAAGTCTGGCTCGGTGGCCGCGAAGAAGCCGCTCACGGCCATGTACAGCACGCTCCACGTCACGATCCCATCCACATCTCCGCTGAAGCTGCCTCGGCCCAGCAGATACTGCGCGCCCACAAAGACCAGCCAATACAAGAAAAACTGCAATGAGCACGCGACGCGAATGCCGGTGCTGCGATTGTCCGCGTCAAATGTCAGATGCGCGGTCGCGATCTGCGTGAACAGAAAGAAGAACGACAACCCCGCAACCAAAAAGCTGACGGTCCAGACCCAAAACTCGAGCTCATCGAACGAGATCGTTTCCATCAGTAGCAACGGAACCAAGCTGAAGATCAGCGATATCACGAACAGCAAGCCCCCGAAGATCAGGCCGGTCATCAACCCTTGCAACTGTTTGTTTTGAGGAATCGCGGCAAGCATCAGCGTCAGCATCGTCAGGCACAGCGTGACCACCAGGGAAATGGCCAGCACGAACGCGACCAGCGCGACGTCGAAGCCTTGCAGCATTGAAGTGAACGCGATGAACGGCGCGATCGCCGAGTAAAAGATGAAGACCTGAGCCATCGCGCTCCACAGTTTGCCCCAGACCAATTGCCGAGGGGACAGCGAGGTGATGTTGAGCAACTCCAGCGTCGTTTGGTCCCGTTCATTCAGCAGTCCGCGAAAGGCTGAGTACGGCACGACCACGAAGATCGCCATCGCCAGCACGACGAAGTACGACGTGAACAGCCCTCGTCCCGCTGAGCCGAACTCCAGCGAGTCTCCGGCCATCAGCGTTCCGAAGACCGAGATCAGCCAGGAGGCAATCAGCATCAGCAGGAACGTGACGATGAACTGCCGGCTCTTGAGCGCCTGCCGAGTCTCTTTGATCAGGATCGGATTCAGCCAGTCGGAGGCGTTTTCCAACCAGGCATTGGCTCGGACCAAAGTGCTCACGTCGCGACCCTTTACGTGGGGCAGGCTTTCAACCCGCCCGTGCCCAGATTGGCTTCAACGACACTGCACGCAACATTTCCAATGGGAGATCATCGGGCAGGTTGAAAACCTGCCCCACGGCATCACGTCACAGCGCTTTGTTTCGGAGGTTCCCGGCCAGGAACGCTGAGGCGATGGCCTTGGGCACTTCGGATTCGGCGAGCACGACTTTTGCGCGGTTCTCGGCGGTGAGCGCTTTCATCTGCTGCTCGTTGGCGACCGCTTTTGCGCGGCGCTCTTCGGCTTTGGCCCGAGCGACACGCATGTCGGCTTCCGCTTGATCCGCCTGCAAGCGAGCTCCCACATTTTCGCCCACGTCGATATCGGCGATGTCGATCGAGACAATCTCGAACGCCGTCTGAGCATCCAGCCCTTTCGCCAACACGGCATGCGCGATCAGCGTCGGGTTCTCCAGCACGTTGAGATGCGTTTCTGAAGAGCCAATCGCCGAGACGATGCCCTCGCCGACGCGCGCGATGATGGTTTCTTCGGTCGCACCGCCGATGAGCTGATTCAAATTCGTCCGCACCGTCACGCGGGCACGCACCTTGAGTTGAATGCCGTTCTTTGCCACGCCATCGAGCGTCTGTCGGCCGGTCCGTTTGGAATCCGGACAGTCGATGACCTTTGGGTTGACGCTGGTTTGCACGGCTTCGAGTACGTTGCGTCCGGCAAGGTCGATGGCGGAGGCCGTGTCCCAGTTCAAATCAATCTTCGCGCGGTGTGCGGCGATCAGGGCCTGCACGACTCGCCGCACATTGCCGCCTGCCAGGAAGTGAGCTTCGAGGCCCGCATTCTGGACATCGGCCAATCCCGCCTGCACTGCCATGACCTTGGTGTCCACGATTACTTGCGGGTTGACCTTCCGCAGCTTCATCGTCACCAACCGCAACATGCCAATGTTCGCGCGAGTCACGAAGGCTCGCAGCCACAGGTTGAAAAACATCAGAAACATCACCAGGAACGCCGCGCCAATGACCAACCCGGCGACGATCCCACCCATCAATGCCAATTGCCAAATGTCGATTGGCTTGTCCATGACGTCTCCCCAATGAGTTTGCTGATCCGTGAAGTGGGAGGCATTGTAGACCTGCTCGCGTGGGTTGCAAACCGGCGGTCGCGGTTGGGAATTCGTGCCGAAACCGCTATCGTGCCGACCGCATTCGGACGCCCCTGCGACCGAGTGATTTAATGAGACGTTATCTCGTTTAACCCCGATCCAACGGCGACGGCATGGTGAAAGGTGCCTTCGCCGTTGGCTCCGGGTTAATCGACGCAAGATTCCTTCGATCAGGAGACTGCTCCATGAGCGCCGAAGCCCGCATCATCGAATTGAAGCTGGAACTCCCCAAGGCCCCCAAGCCTGCCGGCACGTATTTGCCAGTCGTGGTGATTGGCGAACTGTGTTACGTCTCTGGTCACGGCCCGCTTAAGTCCGACGACACGATGTTTACCGGTCGCGTCGGCCAAGACTTGACCGAAGAACAAGGGATCGCGGCCGCACGGCAAGTCGGGTTGGCGATCCTCGCGACGCTCCAAAAGCAACTCGGCAGCTTGGATCGAGTGGTCCGTGTCGTCAAAGTGCTGGGGATGGTCAACAGCACCGCGGATTTCAAGAACCATCCCAAAGTCATTAACGGTTTCAGCGATTTGATGGTGGATATCTGGGGCGAAAACGGCCGCGCCGCCCGCAGCGCCGTGGGCATGGGGTCACTTCCAGGCAACATCGCCGTTGAAATCGAAGCGATTTTTCAGGTGCATTGAGCGGCGACGTCTGTTGATCGAAACCGGATTGCTTGCCACAATCCCGCCTCGTTTTTCGGCTGGATCGCGAACCTTCCTGACAGTTTGAGGCAATTGAAATCAACATGGGAATGAAACGAGACAATTTGGAATGGCAGCTCACCCGCGCGAGCACGGAGTTATCTGCCTTTGAAAAAGAACTCGACGAAAATCAAGTCGCTGCCGGCGCACGGCCTCGCAACGCCAAGTGGCGTAACCTCAGTGCCCGTTGCCGCCAACTCCGTCACCGGCTGAACGCCGTGGCCAGAGTCGAAGCGAACAACGTCGAGGTTGCCCAACGCAAAGCCGCGGCCTCCGCCGAAGCGACTGCGGCCAGTTAATTTTGCGAGCGACGCTGACAGTTGAGCCAACTCCGCCAGCCGAGTGCGTTGACCTAACAACTGCGAATCCGGTTGGCTGACAGACACGTCTCGGAGAGGTGACAGAGCGGCCGATTGTGCAGCACTGGAAACACTGCCTCAAAGGCGTGTTTTTTCCGTGTTTTGTCGTGTTTTTCGCAATTTGCAGCCGTTGCAAATAATAGCCAAAAACACTCAAAAAAACTCTCGTCGGGTGTCAATGACACCCGGCCAACGATGCCTCGAACGCACGGCCACGGGGGACGCGATGCGAGTCTACAAGCGGCGGCTTCCGTGATCTCGGTCGGCATCAGCAAAAACGACCGCCGACGTTGCGTCAGGATCGACGCGGCGGCATCGGGTCGAGGGTTGATACGTCCAGGAACGCGATGGCCTAGACGCTCACAGCGATTCGAGCCAAGTGCTGCTCCAGTTGGTCGCGTTGTCCGACAAGCTTTGCAAACGAGGT
>CAMDPX010000317.1 GCA_945905295.1 Planctomyces sp. SH-PL62
AAACCCCCGCGTTACCGTGCTTGACCATGCCAGAATGACCTCCGTGAGGAAATCTGACAGCTACGCGCAAACCCCATGCCGTGGTCCGGACAATTCCAACGCAAAATCAAAGTCAGCACCATTGGGCTGACGCCGCCCCGCTCGCCTGATCGTCGCAGGGATGACGGTGCAAGGTTTAGTCGGGCCGAAAGCCGTCTACACTCTGCGAATGCTCGAACCGCTTCCGATTGACGATGTCCTGCCGCAGCTTGTCGCCGCGCTGCGAGCAACTTCTTCCGTTGTGCTCCGTGCTCCGACCGGAGCCGGCAAGACGACGCGCGTGCCGCCGGCGCTGCTCGTAGGTCAGCCTTTCCAGGCTGACCCGAAAGCGCCATTGAGCGTCGATCGCCCATCGGGTCAGCCTGGAAAGGCTGACCTACGGCGCGTGATCGTGCTCGAACCTCGGCGCGTCGCGGCGCGAGCGGCCGCGCGACGCATGACGTTTGAGCGCGGCGGCACGCTCGGTGAGGAAGTCGGTTATCAGGTGCGGTTCGATCGGAAGTGGTGCGAGCGGACGCGCATCCTGGTCGTGACCGAAGGAACGCTCGTGCGGATGTTGCAGGACGATCCATTTTTGGATTCGGTCGCGGTGGTCGTCTTCGATGAGTTTCACGAACGGAGCCTCGACACCGACTTGTCGCTGGGCATGGTTCGGAGAGTTCAACAGACGGTGCGCCCGGATCTGAAGATGGTTGTGATGTCGGCGACGCTCGGCGTGGAAGCGGTGTCGGCGTTCTTGGGGAATGCTCCGATCATTGCCAGCGAAGGGCGGTTGTTTCCGATTGAGGTTTCGTACGAGCCTCGTGGCGACAACGTGTCGTTGGGTGTTGCGGTGGCTCGCGCGGTCGAAGGGCTGTTGCGAGCGACGGGGTCGGGAGTCTTTTTCCGAGCGGCCGATTCGTCACACGACTTACTGAGTTCCACGATGGCCGCTCGAAAAAAGACTCCCGACCCCTTGGGCGACATCCTCGTCTTTTTGCCGGGGCAGCGTGAGATTCGCGAGGTGGCTCGCGAGTTGGAACCGCTCGCGCGAGAGCACGGGCTGTTGGTGATGCCGCTGTTCGGCGAGTTGTCACCCGAGCAACAGGACGCGGCGTTGCAGCGGCAATCGAAACGCAAGATTGTGCTGGCGACGAACGTCGCGGAGACGTCGGTCACCGTCGATGGTGTCACAGCCGTCATCGACACAGGACTCAGTCGGCAACTGCGCTTCGATCCGAATGTCGGCCTGGATCGACTCGAACTGTTGCCGATCTCGCGTGCGAGTGCGGAACAGCGTGCCGGACGAGCGGGGCGCCAGCAACCGGGTGTGTGCATTCGCCTGTGGAATGAAGCCTCGCATCGCGCACGGCCGGAACACTCGACTCCGGAAATCCAGCGAGTCGATCTCGCTGGTCCCGTCCTGCAACTGAAAGCGTGGGGCGAAAGCGATGTGCTCGCCTTTCCGTGGTTCGAGCCGCCGAAGGCGGACTCGATTGCACATGCAGAGTCGGTACTGCAACGGCTCGGTGCGATTGACTTGCACGGCAACGTGACTGAGCCGGGAATGACGCTCGCCAAGTTACCGGTGCATCCTCGTTTGGGGCGGTTGTTGGTTGAGGGGGCGCGGCTTGGGCAACCGGAGCGAGCGGCAATGGCAGCGGCCTTGTTGTCGGAGCGCGATCCGTTTGAGTCGCACGCGAGCCGCGTGCGCCACAGCGTGAGCGAGTCCGACGTGCTTGATCGCGTCGAAGCGTTGGAGGAGTTTGAGCGAACGGGCCGTGAAGCGACCTCGTTTGGAAACATCTCGCGCGGAGCGGCGCAGTTTGTCTTGCAGACGAAAGAGCAGTTGTTGCGGCTTATTGGCAAAGGGGTCGGGAGTCTTTTTCCGGCCGCCGCGAAGTCGTCACAACCTCCAAACTCTTCATCGAGCGGCGGCCGGAAAAAGACTCCCGACCCCGTCGCACTGCTACGCGCTCTGCTCGCCGCGTTTCCGGATCGCTTGGCGAAGCGGCGCGAAGCAAACAGCCCACGCGGCGTGATGGTCGGCGGGCGCGGCGTGAAGCTCGGCCCTCAGAGCCGAGTCACTCAAGCCGAATTGTTTTTGTGTCTCGACGTCGAAGGGAGCGGCAGCGAAGCGCTGGTCCGATCCGCTTCGGCTGTCGATCGCAGTTGGTTACCGGATGAGATGCTGACCATCGGCACGGAAGTCTTCTTCGATGAGCCGAGCGGCCGAGTGCAAGCTCGGCGACGAGTCTGTTGGGACGACTTGATTCTCGAAGAGTCCCCTGCCCCGCTGCCGGATGACGACTCGGTCGCGCGCATGTTGGCTGAAGCAGCCACAACTCATTGGGAGGACGTGCGGCCGAAGGAGGATTCGCCCGCTGCACAATTCCTCGCGCGTGTTCGTTGTCTGCGCGAATGGTTGCCGGACCCCAACCTCGCTGAATTCGACGACGCGCAGTTGCAATCGCTGTTGCCGAGTCTGTGCCTCGGACGCCGGTCGCTCGCCGAACTGCAAAACTCTCCGTGGGTGGAGACGATCCAAGCCGCGCTGACTCCCGCGCAACGGCAGGCGGTCGAGCGTGAAGCTCCGACACATCTCACCGTCCCCAGCGGAAGTCGTATCGCGTTGGAGTACGCATCGGGCCGCTCACCGATCTTGGCCGTCCGCATCCAAGAAATGTTTGGCCTGCGCGAGACCCCGCGAGTCGCTCGTGGCCGAGTTCCCGTGCTGTTGCATCTGCTGGCTCCCAACTACCGCCCGCAGCAAGTGACCGACGACCTGCCGAGCTTCTGGGCCAACGCCTACCCCATCATTCGCGGCGAACTCCGCCGTCGCTACCCGCGTCACCCGTGGCCCGACGATCCACTGACGGCAACGGCGGTGAAAAAGTAGACGAGTCACTCCGTGAATCGAAACTTCCGGTCACGGAGTGGTTGTGAAAGAATTGGTAGCTGAACTCGCCAGAGTTCAGTTTTCTCGGCGAATTCTGAAGTCTGGCGACTTCAGCTACCAAAAAGTTCACAGTCTCGGAGTGACCGGTCTACTTTGCGCTGCAACCGCCTCCGCTGCAGCCACACGAGGCGACCGGGGCGGCGATTTCCAGGACCGAGTTGAAGATCACGTTGAACTCGCGGCCTCCGCTGAGCTCCGAGGCGAGCACTCCCAAGTCGTCTGTCGGAATGCCGAGGAAGTACAGCACGAGCGTCTTGCCGTGGAACAGCAGTTCGCCATCGACGACATCGACGGCGACGTCACGCTCGGCGAGGCGGCGCGAGGATTCGGCCAGTAACTCTTGGACGAGCGATTGCTGCCGAGCATCACGTTGGCTGCGAACGTGTTCGAACGATTCCATCGACGTGAGTTTTCGTTGCAGCTCGCCGGTCGGTCGGATCACTTTGCCGACGTCATTGAGCGGCGGATCGGTCATCAGCGGCGAGAGGGCTTCGCCGACTTCGACTCCGCGCGGCGTTTCGATCAGCACTCGCTCACCGTGGCGGAGTTCTAGCGGCTCGGCCGAGCGATATCGGAAGTAGCCAGTCCACGCCATCGCTCCGTAGCGGACCAGACAGCGCGACGCATCTCGCCAATCGACTGCCTGATCGACCTCGCTCGCGGAATCGTCGGCGGGGCCGACCGCTTGATGAGTGATCTCCGGCTCCGAGGAGAGCGTGATCCACAACTCGCCGTCGCGGACTTCGAGGGCGTGCGTGCCGACTTTGAAGCCGGGCCGGCCGATCGCTTCGCCGGTGTGCAGGTCGAACTGCCAATGATGCCAACCGCAGGTGACGACCGACTCGCCGCACTTCCCGGCTGCGAGTGAGGCTCCGCTGTGCGGGCAATGGTTGTCGATCGCGAACCAGTTTTGCTCGCGGCGGAAGACGCTGATCTCGCGGCCTTCGACGTAGAAGACCTGCGACGTGCCGACTCGGATGTCGTCCGCAGGTCCAAGCGAAAGTTGTTCGGCGGTCGCAGTCAGCATGTCTCTCGTACTCCTGTTGGATTGCCAGTGTGGCCTGCGAGCGCGAGTCACGCAACGTCCCAGACTGACCAGTCGCGGATCGCTGGCGGTTCCGTCCGAATCCGTGTCCTCCGCGTCATCCGTGTGCTTTTCGATTCGTTCTCAGAACACGGATGACGCGGACCACACGGATTTGTCAGGTCGCCATCAGCTCATCGTCGTCAGCTTTGGAGCCACCTGGCGGGCACGATAACATCCCGAAACTTCGATCCGCGCCCTCAAGGAGCCATCCTCGTGAACCGCTTGCTCGCCTATCTGTCTGCGATTGCTCTGACCGTGTTGCTTGTGAGTCCGCTGGCCGCTCAAGACCCTTTCGCGGCTGGCGTGCGACCGACCGATCCGCTTTCTCCACAGGACGAGCAGAAGGCGCTGCTGGTGCCGGAGGGCTTCGAGGTGCAGTTCGTCGCCGCTGAGCCGGACATCTTCAAGCCGATGAACATGGCCTTCGACGAGCGGGGCCGGATGTGGATCACTGACTCGCTGGAGTACCCGTGGGCCGCGCCGCTCGATAAGCCGGGACGGGACTCGGTCAAGATCCTGCACGACACCGACGGTGACGGCAAAGCGGACAAGATCATCACATTTGCGGATGGGCTTAACATCCCGATCGGCATTTACCCGTATCCCAGCCGCAAGGACGAAGCGACCGGCAAGACGATTCAAGGAGCGATCGTCTACAGCATTCCCTACATCTGGGACTTGCGAGACACCGACGGCGACGACATCTGCGACGAGCGGATCAAGCTCTACGGTCCGTTCGGTTATGAGCGGGACACGCACGGCATGTGCAATGCGTTTCGGCGCGGCTTCGACGGTTGGATTTACGCCTGCCACGGCTTCAACAACATCAGCAAAGTCGCCGGAAAGGACGGACATGTCGTCGAGATGTCGTCGGGCAACACGTTTCGCTTCCGCATGGACGGCAGCCGCATCGAGCATTTCACGCACGGGCAGGTCAACCCGTTCGGCATGTGCTTCGACCCGCTGTTCAACATCTTCACCGCCGACTGCCACACGAAGCCGATCACGCAGTTGCTGCGCGGCGGGTACTACCAGAGCTTCGGCAAACCTCATGACGGCTTGGGCTACGTCCCGGAAATCATGAGCCACACGCACGGCACGACCGCCAACTGCGGCATCGTGGCGTACTACGGCGGGCACTTCCCGAAGGAATGGGAAGGGATGTTCTTCACCGGCAACGTGATGACCAGCCGAGTCAACGTCGATGCTCCGGAGTATCACGGCTCGACGATCCTGGCGAAGGAGCGGAACGACTTCGTGATCTCGAAAGACCCGTGGTTCCGCCCGGTCGATCTGCAATGCGGCCCCGACGGAGCGCTCTACATCCTCGACTTCTACAACAAGATCATCGGCCACTACGAAGTCGATCTCAAACACCCCGGCCGAGACCGGCATCGAGGCCGTATCTGGCGAGTGATCCACAAGGCCACGCCGCCGTTCAAGATGCCGGACCTGCGAACGGTCAAGAAGGCGGAGTTGGTTGAACTGCTGGGCCACGCGAATTTCAAAGTCCGCTCGCTGGCGTTTGAACAACTCCACGATTGGATGACAGAGAACCGATTCGTCCCCACTCCTATTAAGCCCCCGTATGTGTATGACGAGCTCGTCGAATCATTTCAGGACGTCTTTGCAACATCGAAGAATCCGCACGCTCGGAGTTTGGCCTTCGCCTTGCTCGACGCATCCACCGAGTTCGGCCCAGACGAGGTGGTCACCGCCACGAAGGACTCGGCACCAGAAGTTCGAGCAATGGTGATGAAGCTCGAAGCCGAGTTTCTGAGTTTTTTGCCAAGTGAGTCCGTTGCGGAGTCGACGTCGGCCAGGATCCGCGGTCTCCTCCGCGACGAGAATCCGTTCGTCGCGCGAGCCGCCGCCGATGCTCTCGGCAAAGCGCCGTCGCCCGCCAATCTCGCCGCGCTGCTGACAACGAACGAAAACATCGCAGCAGATGACAGCCACCTTCGGCAAGTCGTCAGAATCGCGATCCGAGATTGTTTCGCCAGGCCCGGCCAATTCGATGCTCAGGCCAGCGTGCCGCTCGAGGAAGGCTATTCGAGGCAGTTGACTGAGTTCGCTCTCGCGGTCAAAACCGCGGAGGCGTCGGGCTTCGTGATTGGGCATCTCAAAAAATACGACGAGCCCGCTGAGAAGTTATTGCCGATGGTCCAACACGCCGCTCGCTATGCCGACACGAACGTGGCGAAGCAGCTTGTCGGAATCGTGCGTAAGCGATTCGCCAACGACGTTCAACAACAACTCGGACTGCTCTCAACCTTGCGAGTCGCACTGCAACAACGTGGCGAGTCCCCCGATGGCTCGCTGCGCGATTGGGGGAGCGAACTCGCCAGCAAGCTGCTGGAGTCATCGAGCGGCGCGAGTTTGTCGTGGGCGAACGACGTCGTGCCGGGGAAGCCGAAGCCGGACAATCCGTGGGAGCTGCGGGCGAGGGTTTCGCAAGATGGCGACAAGGGGTCGCTGTTCCTCGACAGCTTGGTGAAGGGGGAGCAACTGACCGGGCTGTATCGCAGCGAGCCGTTTGAGTTGCCGGCGAAATTGTCGTTCTGGTGCGCGGGACACAACGGGGTGCCGGGAACACCGTTCAACCCGAAGAATTTTATTCGGCTGCGTGATGCCTCGACTCACGCGCTGCTGCGCGAGGCTCTGCCGCCGCGCAACGACACGGCTCAGCGGATCGAATGGGATTTGGCGGAGTTTGTAGGTCAGGCTTTCCAGCCTGACCCGAAGGCACCACGCGACGCCGAAGCCAAGAAGAACGCTGGTTCCCGTTCGGGTCAGCCTGGAAAGGCTGACCTACGGCGGGGCTACATCGAACTCCTTGATGCCGATGAAGGGAGCGGGTTTGCCTGGCTCGCGGTGGGGCGGTTTTCGGTGGAGGCGTTGAATCCCAGTCGAGGTGTTGAGCAACAGATTGCGGCGGCGAATCTGGTGGCGGACTTTCGTATTTCAAATCTCAAATCTCAAGTTTCAGATCGACTAATCTCGCGTGACACGGATGCGCGAGCCAAAGAAGCGTATGCGCGAGCGGTACTCGCGCTACAACCGGATTCGATTCTTTCGGCCCTCACGCCCATGATCGCCGATGTCTCGTTGCCGGAGTCGCTGCGCGAGCAAATGTCAGCGGCCATTGTCGCGGCGACGCCAATCGCGGCCGACGCGAAATCGAAGTTACTGCTCGCAGTCGTGCAAGCGATTCCCGAACGGCTGCAACTTCGTCTCGCGGACTCGCTCGCTTCGGACTCAACGGGGGCGAATGCTTTGTTGCGACTCGTGAAGGACGGACATGTCTCGCCGAGGCTGTTGACTCGGCCGAGCGTCAAGCAGCGGCTCGACACGATCAAGTCGGAAGAGTTGCAGAAGCAAATCACCGAGTTGACCTCCGGCCTGCCGGACGAAGATGAAGCACTCCGCAAATTGGTCGAGCAGCGACGGACGGTGTTCTTGTCGGCTCAGTCGAATCAGGACTCAGCGCAGCGGCCGTCGCTGGAAGCGGGAGCAGCGTTGTTCACGAAGCAATGTGCCGCGTGTCACCAGATCGCCGGCAAGGGAACCATCGTCGGCCCGCAACTGGACGGCATCGGTCAGCGCGGGCTGGAGCGCCTGTTGGAAGATGTGCTCGATCCGAATCGAAACGTCGATGTGAACTTTCGCACGACGACCGTTGTCACCAAGGACGGGAAGATCTTCTCCGGATTGGCTCGCCGCGAAGAAGGGGCGACGCTGGTGCTGGTGGATAACAAAGGGAAAGAGTTCACCGTCCCGCTGGCGGAGATCGATGAACGGGTGAAGTCGAATCTGTCGCTGATGCCGGCCAATGTCGGCGAGGTTCTGACCGAGCGGGAGTTCTTGGATTTGGTCAGCTATCTGCTGTCGCAACGGCAGCAGGTCGAGCCGAAGCCGTAAAGCAGACGAGTCACTCCGAGGCTGCGAATAAATGACGTGGGGCACGTTTTCAACGTGCCCGATCAGACTATTTTCGAGCACGTTGAAAACGTGCTCCACGAAAGCTTCACAGCCTCTCCGTGACTCTTCTACTTTGCTTCACTCAATCGGTCGCAGACGATGTCGAGCATCAGCGGGTGCAGGCCGAGCGGCGGGCAGAGGTCGAAGCGAACGTTCGGCCATTGCTCGGCGAATTGAGCGCGGAAGCGGTGCAGGTCTTCGGTGACGTGCGTGCCGGCGGAGAGAAAATACGGCAGCAGCAGGACTCGCGTCGCGCCGAGTGCGACGCAGCGCTCCGCACCTTGCGGGATGGTTGGCTGGGTGAGTTCGAGATACGCGGTCTCGATGATTCGGTTGGGAAAGCGGGAGCGGAGTTGCTCGGCGAGTTGGAGCAGGTCGGCGTTGGCGGTGGCGAGTCGGCTGCCGTGAGCGATCAGCAGGACTGCGGCGTCGGGGGCGAGAGAAGTGTGCGACATGCGAGAGTGACGCCCATCCAAGAAGCTCAGGCGAGCGGGGCGGCGTCAGCCCCCCTGGTGCGTGGCGAACTCACCGGGGGCTG
>CAMDPX010000318.1 GCA_945905295.1 Planctomyces sp. SH-PL62
ATCTGGATGAAGTCCACCCATCCCACCAGCGGGATCGCGATCGTTGAGGCACTGGGAAACTTCGCAGCGACCTCCAAAGAGGCGAGCCAAACGAACCCGAAGCGTCAGCGAGGGCGAACGCTTCACGAAGTTTCCAACCCCAGTTCCGACGATCCCAAAGCCAAGCCCCGTGAAGCGTCCGCCCTCGCTGACGCTTCGGGTTCGTTTGGCTCGCCTCTTTGGAGGTCGCTGCGAAGTTTCCCAGTGCCTCAACGATCGCGATCCCGCTGGTGGGATGGGTGGACTTCATCCAGATGGCGCTCAGGATTTGCGAGAGACTCGCGCCGCCGAAGTACGGCATGCAGACCGCGCGGATGCCGGCGGCGATGTCTTCGTGGACCGAGTAAATCGGGACGATGTTCGTGTGCTGCAACTGCGCGAGTGTCTGTGGTTCGCTGCCGGAGAGATCCGAAGTCTTCAACGCCACCTTTCGATCGGCGAGTTCGGATTGCTCCGCGAGAAACACGCGTGCGAACGCCCCTTGGCCAAGCTGATTGCGCAAGTGATATCCGAAGAGTTCATCGCCGACTTTCGGGAGAGCAAAAGTCGGTACCGACGGCTCGCTGACGGACGTGATCGAACGCAGCAGATCTTGGCGACGAAAGAGGCTCGCCATCGAGTCGCGATGTTCGGGATGCTCTGCCTCGTATTTGGCTCGGCTGACCGGCTCGCCGCGCAGGCTGCGATTCCGAAAATCTTCAAACAGCAATCCGGCGACGTCGGGATCTTTCGCGGCGTCGGTCGGCCAACGGCCGAGCAAGTCGGCCAAATCGGCGTTCGTTGGGCCGGACGGCTCGGAAAGTTCCTCGAGCAACTGCCGCTTGATACTGCGTACGGCGAGAAAGCTCGGAGGATCGTTCAGCGCGGACCAGGGGGATCGGTCGTTGTCGTGCGTGGTTTTCATGGGGATGTGTTTGGAATGTCCAAATTCCAATGACCAGGGAATCTCAAATCTCAAATCTCAAATCTCAAATCTCGTTGCGGATTCGCCGCGATCGGGACGAGGCTGGCAATGATCGGTTCTTTCTCGCGCCGCGCGCGATCTCGCAGCGTACCGGCGAGGCTGGCCGCCAATGCGAATGCAAACGGTGCGCTGAACGCAGCGGGTGGTTGTACTTTCGAGGATTGACTCTCGATTCGCGCAGGACGTGGCGTGAGGGAGCGAGTCACGGGGGCGGGAGTCGTTTTCAGGCCGCCCGCAGGTTGTGGAACAGTGCGTGGTTCGTTGTTTGAGGCGGCCGGAGAAGCGCTCTCGACCTCTTCGGCGGAGTTGGTCGGAGAGTTTGCGTTGCGACCGGTCTCGAGCCTGTCGGCGGGCAACTCTTCCTCGTTCGCAGTCTCCGCCGCGCCTTCGTCTGTTGAAGTTTCCTTCAAGGTTGTGCGGTTCTGATTGAGCAGATCACGCAGCTCGTCGTTGGTCAGTTCGGCCTGCGTGATTTCCGGAGCCTCGGGAGTGCGGGGCAGCGAGGAATCGATCAGCGAGAACAATCGGTCGCGGTTGCCGAATCCAAACAGTCGCACGAGCGCGTTGTCTGACGTGAAGGCCGGGACCGTGAGACCCTGCCCACCCAGCGCCGGGGCATTGAGTCCCGCCAGCAACCCGGACGGAATCGGGGCCACCTGTGTTTGCGAAACGTCCACGGCGACCGGCGGAACAAAGACCGGCGCCGGACCGTGACCTGCCAGCCGAATGCCGACGGCCGGAGTTGCTCCGCTGGTGAGCGGCGTCGGATTCTCGGACGCACCACCCAGCTCGATGTCGACTTGATAGGTGACGTTCGCCGCGGAGGTGGTGTCCCACGGACCGAGACGCAGCACATAGTTTCCGGCGGGCAGGAACCCCAACACCCCTTTGCCGCCGGGCAGCGAGACCAGCCGCACGATTTGGTCCGCGTCGTTGAGAACTTTGATCGCGGGTGGCGAGCCTGCACCGAAGTTGGACAGCGTGAAGAAATAAGATTGAGATTGCAGCAACTCCAAGCGGAAGAAGTCGGCCGAGTCGGCGGGCTGATCGGCATTGGTCGCGGCGCTGCGAACGAGCGTCACCCCCGATTGCAGGTCGTGCGGGAACAGCACTCCCAGGTCTTGAGCGGTTTCCAACGAATCGTTGCCGGCGGCGTTGTTGTGGAGCCTGGCGTCCGCAACAGGAGAGGTGTCGGCCACGACGAAGCGCGTGACATGATCGCCGCTCGCGTCGTTGCTGACCAAAGGGTTCCCGGCCAAGTCGGTCAGGCCCAAAGCGCCGGAGACATGCAGTTCGAATTCGCCGTTCGGCAAACCGTCGAGCATCAGAAACCGCGCGGTTTCCGTCTCCGCGTCATACGACTGCAAGCGTGGGAAGTAACGTGTGCCGTCGCTGCCTTCGATGAACACCGCGCGAGCCGAGTTCGGATCGACGGACGAGAACGCGGCGTTGGCCAACTGTTGCACGTTGACCGACTCGCTGAATTGCACGTTGAGGAATGTCGGCGCGTGGGGCACGTTTTCAACGTGCCCGTCCGAGAGTTCCACCTCGCCCAAGCCGGGCACGTTGAAAACGTGCCCCACGACTTGCGGAGCAACGTTGTCCGCGTAGACCAACAGGTCGACGACATACGATCCGACGGACCCGCCGTTGATTCCGCTGTGCGCGAATTGTGGATCGAACACGCCATCGGTACCGAACTCCGCGTCATTGCCGGAACTGGAAACCGCCAGGAAGTACTCGCCGGCCGACAGACTTGAGAACAGAACCGCGTCGGAGGCGAAGGGATACTGGCCGTTGGTCGATACGACGGGATTGAGCGAGTTGTTGTTTGTGGCCACGAACTGCAACGCGCCGCCAGCATCGGCTCGGAACAGTGTCAGTGCCGGATCGAGCGGCGAACCGAGACGTCCCGCGAAGGACTCGGCAATCAACCCGAACGTGCCGTCGCCCGTGATCGTGAAACGATACAGGTCGACATCCGCGGCCGGATTCATCGCGAACGGGTCTGCGCTGGCGACATCGTAAAAGCGGTCGTCACCGATCGTGCCAGTGACCTGCAATCGCTCAATGGTGGTGAGATCGCCGAGGTCGCTGGCAGTCCCCGGCGTGTCGTCGCCGCTGCGACCCTTTTCCGTTACGGGAGCGAATTGATCGGGATTGCCCGCGGGAGGCTGTCCGCTCGTCACGGCGATCCGCACGCCGTAGTTTGTGGACTCGCCGGGAACTCCGCTGTCGGCGGTGAAGGGGTGAAAGAACCGATTCCCGGCACCGCTGACTGCCACAAAATACGTTCCGGCTTCGAGTCGCCGATCGACCGGCCGCGCGGAGCCATTCGCGACTTCTTCCTGACGGCCGAGCAATTGATGCTGCAATGGCACCGCCGGATCGAACTCTGCCAATTGGTCACCGTACAACGTCAACACGACGGGCGATGTCGCACCATCGGCATCCGGAAGCGCTGTCACTTGTACGCGGCCCGCAGACGCCAGCGTGAAAGAAAACCAATCCACATCCGTAGACGAGTCGCTCCGTGACTCGATGTCTCCGATCGTACCCACGAACCCAGCGGCTGCTCCGCGGCTCACGCTGCCGATGTCTTGAGCGACGTCCAATGTGTTGTTGGGCTCGGCTTCCACGTGCGGATTGAGCAGTCCCGGCCAAGTCGCCGACAACAGATTGCGGATCTCCAGCGACTCGACGGTCAGGCGGTCTCGACTCCACGTCCGCGCTCGCCCCTGCGTCGCCGATCGGGACGCGGTTCTTCGCAGGAAGGGATTGGACAACAACATGGTGATTCCTCAGTCGGGCAGGGCTCGCGAACAAATTCAGGCTCGGCCATTCACACCGCGGTAGTGGCCCCCGTTGAGCCAGGCGTCGCTGCCAAACAACGAGTCGATGTCGAGCGGCAGCTCCGCCAGTTCGGCCAACCCCACGTGATGTCGGCTGATGCTGCCCCGATCCAGCGACTCGGTCGCCGACGGCGGTTCGGAGAGATTGTTCAGACGAAGCGTGACCGGTTGCTCGTAACGTCGATCCGCTCCCGCGCCGCTTCCTGGATTCACGTCGTGCTGCTGGTTGTGGCTCTGTTCGGCTCGGCCATACATCGCGTCCAAGATTGGATCGAGGTCGAAATACTCGTCATCGTCCGCGTGGCTGCCCTCGCCCTGGTGGCCGTGATCATGGTCATGTCCTTCCGCTTCGAGCCCATGCAAGTCGGTGCGAAAGCGTTGGAAGGAGACGCCGTTGGCATCACCATTCCCGTTGCCGCTCCAAGCCACGATCACTCGGCCAAACATGTCGATGGAGACCGAGGCGCAGCTCTGGTCGGAAGTCGTCGTGGAGTTGACCACGAATTCGCCCTCCTTCTTGACGCCGAACTTGTCGAACTGCTGTCCGTAAATTTGGAGGCCGTTCGCGGTCACGCCCGCGTTGGTCCACATCGCGAAGATTTCCCCCGCTCCGTCGATCGCCACGGTCGAATCGAATTGGTCGCCCGCGGTGGAGGTGTTGACCAGAAACTGTGCTCCCTGAGCGACTCCGCCAGCGTTGTATCTCTGTGCGTAGATACCTTTACCACTGCCATCACTGGCACTGGTCCAGGTCACGACGAACTCGCTGTTGAAGCGATTGACGGCGACGAACGCGTCGGTCTGATCGCCGGCCGTTGTGGTGTTGACCTTGAACTCAGTTCCGGCGGCAGCTCCGGTCGAACCGCTGAATCGCTGGGCGTAGATGCCGGCACCACTGCCGTCCTGCCCCGCGCTGGTCCAAGTGATGACGTAGTCGCCATTGGTCCGGTTGATCGCCACCGAGGAATCGGTTTGATCGCCCGTCGTCGCGGTGTTGACGCGGAACTCTCCCCCGCCATAGGTGCTCGACGATTCCGTCAGCGTTGCCAGGCCGAGCATGCCCTTCAACATACCCGTCGTCACGTCTAATCCCGTGTTGTATTTCTGGGCGTAGATTCCCGCGCCGCTGCCGTCTTGGCCGGCGCTGGTCCAACTCACCAGCACGTTGCCCACCCCGTCCATACCGACGTTCGCTGCCGACTGGTTACCAGCCGTTGTGACGTTGACTTGGTACTCGCCGCCGAGTGCAGTGCCCAAATGGTCGTATTGCTGTGCGAAGATGCCCGTGCCGTTCGCATCCGGACTCGTCCAGGCGATGGTGAAGTTTCCGGCAATATCCACGGCCACGCTCGGCTCCAGTTGATCGCCAGCGGTGGTGGTGTTGACGCGGAACTCGTTGCCCAGAGGAACCCCGTTCGCGTCGTATCGCCGAGCGTAAACTCCCCAGCCGCTGCCGTCTTGATTTTGACTGGCCCAGGTGACGACCGACTCGCCATTCGGGGACGTCGCCACGGATCGGTCGCTGGTTTGTTGAATCGCCGTGGAAGCAGCATTGACCAATGTCTCGGCCCCCAGCTTGAGGGCCACGCCACCGCCGGAACTCAACGGAGTGCCGTTGGCCAGAGTCGTCGTCGGTTTCGTGTAGACCGGATCGGCTCCGGTCCCCATGTTCAAGATCAAGGCGTACTTGCCGGTCTTGAACGCGGCGAGTGCATTGGCGCTGGAGACCTTGATGAGCACGGTCTTGCCCGCCGCCAGATTGGTGGCGTTGGTGTAGGTCGCGAGTTCGGCGGAGCCGTACTCCGTGGCTCCCGCCGCACCGGTGGCGACGGTGGTGGTGCCAACGACGATTTCAACTTTCGGACTGAGCAAGCTCAGGCCGGTGCTGACCACGGTCGCCTTCAACGTGGTTGTCGAGCCGGTCGGCACCACGAACTTGTAGTAGTCGATGTCGGTGCTGGTCGTCAGGTCCATACCGTTAATGACGAGGGCTTTCGACGTGGTGTCCAGAGTTACCAACTTGGCGGTGCTGGTGGTCTCGTTCGACGCCGCCAAATCGTAGGCGTCCTTTGCACGCACGGCCCCGGCGCTGTAGATGGCCTTGATGCCGCTGATGTCGTCGGCGTTCAACGCCGAATCGATGCCGTTGTAGGTCGCATACATGCAGGCCGAAGTGCTGGTGGCGTGGTTCAAGCCCAACGCATGGCCGAACTCATGCACCATGACTGTGAACAGGTCCGAGGCGGCACCGATGTTGAACGTCGCCCCGGTATTGATCTGAATGTCGCCGGCCACCGAGTAGTTGTTGACCGGCGGCGGCAGAAACGCCTGAGCCAGCGTGCTGTTGCCAAAGTTGAAACCGCCAATACGGATGTCGCCGAAATTCGGATCGCCCTGCTGGTTCGATCCCGAACCGGTCGCCCCGCCGTTGTCCGAGACGACCGCGAAGTTGATGTTCGTCTGCTGCGCCCAGTATTGAGCGGCTTTCAGAACCTGATTCTGCCAAGCGGCCGCCGTTCCGAACTTAAGGTTGAACGCGGCATTGAGATTGTTGGTGCCGCCACCCATGGCGGTGCCGTCGGGCATGAAGCTGATGGTGATCAGGTTTTTGTTCGGCCAGGCGTTGCCCGAGACGGCGAACAACAGAATCCGGTCTTCCAAGCGTTCGACGCTCGTCGCACGCTCGACAACCGCCGGAGCACGCCGATTGGCCTGCTGAAGTCGTTTGGAGGAGGAGGATTTTTCGAATCGCTGCTTCCAAGACTTGAAGCCCAACATCGTCAGCCTCTTATGCCGCAGTTCTGAGACTGTGGCGAGCACACATCGCGAACGTCCGGTTTCGCGAAGGCGTGTTGGGATCCGCAAGGCGAGCCTTGTCGGAACCCAGTGCTAGATGAGCGTCGTGAGGGGGACGTGGAGCAGGGAACTGACGGTGTGATTCCGGCAGTTCCCTCTAGGACCACGCAAACGCAGCCGTTCTCGAATTGTTGGAGCGGCCACTGCAAACCTAGGTCGCACTCGGCGGCTGTCAAATGGGGCGGTGCGGATTTGACAAAATCATCTCGTTCCCACGCAGAGCGTGGGAACGAGATCGCGGAACTGGGCGTCGCGGCTCCGCAGTGAGACATTCTGGCGAGCGGGGTGGCGTCAGCCCCCCGGTCTTGCGGCGAAGTCACCGGGGGCCTGACGCCACCCCGCTCGCCGGTCTCAATTTCGAGTGCCCACGGTGGCGAGGCGATGTTCGCGGACCAAGTGCCCCTCCGAAGCAAGGCCCCGCAGTTGTTGCCCGACGTCGATGGACGAGAGCTTGGGCGCCCGGCCCATGACCGAGAGCAGCCGATCGCGCTGACGCTCGATCGCGCCTAACGGAAACGGCGGAACCGTACGCTCCGCCCACGGCTTCAAGGCTTCCGCGACGATACCAGGAGTCTGGAAGCGATCCTCCGGTCTCTTTTCCAGCATCGTGTGAATAATGTCGGAGATCGGCGTCGGCAGATCGTGTCGATGCTGGTGAATCGGCCGCGGATGAGCCGTTTGGTGCATCAACAATTTCTGCGCGGAGTTCTTCGCCTGAAACGGCAAGTGCCCGGCCAGCAAGGCGTAGAAGACACAGCCCAGACTGTAGATGTCAGCACGCGTATCGACCGCGTGACAGTCGAGCGCCTGTTCCGGTGCCATGTAATCGACCGTGCCGACTTGCAGGTCTCGCGTCCTGAGCATGTCGTTGGCATCATTGGTCACGAGGCACAATCCCAAGTCCAGCAGCTTGACCGTTCCGTCGGAGGCGATCAGCAAGTTGGCCGGTTTGACATCGCGATGCACGAGATTGTGCAGTCGCGCGTGCTCCAGGCCGAGCGCCGCTTGCAGCATGTAGTCGGCCGCCTGACGCCACGGCAGCTTGCCGAAGCGTTCGATTTGCTCGACGGCATCAATGCCCTCCACATATTCCATGGCGATGTATGGCACGCCGTCGATCTCGTCGCAGTCATACGCCTGGACGATATTGGGATGCGACAGCGACGCGGCCGCACGCGCCTCGCGTTCAAATCGGATTCGCGTTTCCGGCGGGCAGTCGGCGAAATTCTTGATGATCTTGATCGCGACCAGCCGGTTCAGGGTCGTCTGTTCGGCGAGATACACCGTCCCCATGCCTCCCTGGCCCAGTACGTCAAACAGCTTGTACTTCCCCAAATAAAAGCCGTCTGTGTGCCCGGACAATAGCCGCTGCACTTGATAGCCGGTCACGACTCCCGCCTTGAGGAGCGAATTGATGAGCCGCGGTAGCGACAGTTCGCTCGGAGCGGCCCGCACCTGTTCGGCAATCTGCCGGAGCGACTTCGCAGACAGCAATTGGCTGTCGGTGAGCACTCGCAAGAAATCCGGAACGGATTGCACAGGCATAATGGCTCCGAACGTTGGCGAACGAACGCGGGCATCTCATCGAGCACGGATGTGTGATTTCGATGCAGAGCAGCGTCGGTGCCAATTCACGGAGTTCGCAGCATCGCTGAAAATCACCGCGAGACTCGGCCACACAGGACTCCGAGTGATCTCAATCGAGTGGTGATTCGGCAACGCACGCTGTTGCAATTTGGCAACGTTGAGAGTCAGGGGTCGGGCGTTCAAATTTCAAAATTGCCGAGGCAATTTTGAA
>CAMDPX010000319.1 GCA_945905295.1 Planctomyces sp. SH-PL62
GAAATCCAAACAAGCACGCTACCGTCCCGACAACAAAGACAAGCCTCACGCCGGAAAACCAAACATCATCGCCGCCACACGACAACACAAACTCCAACTCAAACAGCACCTAACGCTCGCTATGTAAAAATACTTAACGGCGTTGCCCGTTGGGGCTAACGAGATCGTGCGGGTTCGTGCCCCAGGGCTGCGCCCTGGGCTATCGAGTTTCGACCCTTCGGGCCGGAAGGCAAGAAACAAATCCCGCTCGTCTGCATCCGCAAAAGTCCGAGGTGTTCCCGGTCACGGCGGGCATTCGATTCTTGGGCTATCGCGTGTTTCCGTGGCGGCGCGTCGTGACCAAAGAAAACGTACGGCGATTTCGGAAGCGAGTACGACGCATGCAAGAGGAATATGCGGCCGGGAAGTTATCGGCCGAGCAAATCCAACCACGACTGATGAGCTGGTTGGGACACGCGCGACAAGGTTCGGCGGCGGTGTGGCGTGAAGAGTTGTTCGATACATTCCGATTCCAGAAGGGCGAAGACCGTTAAGGCCGCGTTTGGCGTGGCGGCTCGTGGAACAACAACCCGCGCAATTGCCGGTCCGCGATCCGCAACGACAACCCACCCGACAATCGCAACCAAAACTGTGGTTTTCGTGCGGCGAGCACTTTGTAGCAGGCCACCGAGTCCGCAACGTCGGAACCGGCGGGCGGCCCACCAGGAATCCCGCCGGGAGTGCGTCAGGTGCAAAGTTCAGGTCGTCGTCCTGTGTTCGGCTGGCACCTCGCGGCCGGGCCAAATTTCCAAGGAACTCGGCCGGGCTGGTAGGCCACGAGGCTCGAACGTCCGGCCGAGTTCCGTTTTTGCTTTCACCGCAACGCCATGAGTCGTCATAGTTCTGAACACCATGAGCCAACGCAAGTTCTTCATCTCCTATCGACGCCTCGATGCACCGACGGCGGCGCATGTCGTTTGCGAACGGCTAACACATAAGTTTGGCGCGGAGCATGTGTTCTTCGATGTCGACTCGATTCCGCTGGGGATTGATTTTCATCTCTTCCTGACCGAACAAGTCCAAAGCTGCGAAGTGCTGGTGGCCGTGATCGGGCGGCAGTGGTTGAGCATTGAAGACGAGCAAGGCCGGCGGCGATTAGATCTGGAAGACGATTTCGTGCGGATCGAGATTGCAGCCGCTCTGGAGCGGGACATCCCCGTGGTCCCCGTGCTGGTCGAAGGGGCCACCCTGCCCCGAGCCGATCAATTGCCGGAGTGTCTCCGCCGACTGGCTCGTCGAATTGCTTTCGATGTTCGCCCCGGAGCCATGTTTAACCAGCACCTGGATTCGCTGGTGCAGCGGCTGGAGCAGACATTATCGGTGCCTGGCCCACGCAATTGGTTTCCGCTTGGCTCGGCAATGGTGGGGCGGGCTCCAGATTCAATCATCACCAACAGCATTGGTATGAAGCTGGCGGCGATTCCCTTCGGGAGTTTCAAAATGGGCTCGCCGGACGACGAGTCCGGGCGATTCGACAACGAAGGCCCACAGCACGAGGTGCAACTGACGAAAGGTTTTCACCTTGGCGTCTCTCCGGTGACGCAGGCCGAATACCAGCAGGTCGTCGGCAGCAATAATCCCAGCCACTTCACCGGCGACGATCGGCGGCCGGTCGAAAACGTCTCTTGGTTTGACGCCGTGGAGTTTTGCAATCGACTCAGTAAGCGCGAGCAACTGTCGCCGTTTTATGACATCAAAGGCCAGGAGGTGCGGATTATCGGCGGTCACGGCTATCGCTTGCCGACCGAGGCCGAATGGGAATACGCCTGCCGTGCCAAGACGACCACACCGTGGTGGTTTGGCCCCGAGGAGTCACGGCTGGGTGAGTTCGCGTGGTACGACCAGAATTCCGGCGGCACGACACATCCCGTCGGCAAAAAATCAGCGAATGAGTGGGGCCTGTACGACATGCACGGCAACGTGTGGGAATGGTGCCAAGATTGGTACGGCGAATATTCGTCGGGCTCAATCATTGATCCAACTGGTCCGGCATCTGGCCCTGGCCGCGTTTGGCGTGGCGGCTCGTGGTACGGCATCCCGCGCTATTGCCGGTCCGCGATCCGCGACCACTACCCTCCCGGCTATCGCTACCAAGTCTGTGGTTTTCGTGCGGCGAGAACTTAATTCTTGGCGGCTTGATGGCTTTACCGCTTGCAGCTTTTCCCCTTGTCCCCTTTACCTTCTTCGCCGCGTAGCGGCGCGCGATATTTTTTTGGCGGAAGGGTTCGCTGATGGCCATTGATCACGATCATCTCTTCAAGCAGTTGATCGAAGCGTTCTTTGAAGAGTTTCTGGAGCTGTTCTGTCCGGTCGAGGCGGCGCAGATTGACTTTCGGAAGGTCGAGTTTCTGCGTGAGGAATTCTTCACGGATGTCCGGCGCGGTCGGCGGAAGCGGCTGGATCTCGTCGCCAAGGTACAACTGAAACTCGGCGGCGAGCGGTTCATCCTCGTCCACTTTGAGTTTGAAGCCTCGCGCAAGGACCAGGACTTTCCACGGCGGATGTATGAGTACTTCTCGCAGTTGTTCATGCGACATGGATTGCCGATCGTGCCCATCGCCGTCTTCAGTGACGATGCCGAATGGGCTCAGGCGGTCCCGGATTTCTTTGAACTCACGCTCTCGCCGCGCAGCCGAGTCCGATTCGACTTTCACTTAATCAATCTGAGCCAGTTGGATCATCGCCGATTCTTGAAGTCCAACAATCCGCTCGCCTTCGCGCTGATGGCGAAGATGAAATACACTGGCCGCCAACGAGTGCGGCTGAAAGCCGACTTCCTCCGCCTGATCCTGCGAGCCGGCACCGATCCGGCTCGCCAAAACCTGCTGGTTGAGTTCGTGGAAACCTATATGCCGTTGGCCTCGACCGAACAAACTCAGTTCATCCAATTGGTCCAAGTCGACGAAACTTATCGAGAGGTCAAACAAATGGTGACAACCTACGAAAAAGCCGGGATCAAAAAGGGAATCAAAAAAGGCATGGAAAAAGGCAAGCTGGTCGCGTTGATGCTTCTGTTGGAGAATCGTTTCGCGAAGTTACCCGACGATGTTCGCCGCAAGGTGGAACGAATCGAATCGAGCCAACGGATTGAAGAGTTGTTAGTCGCCGTTTTGAATGCCAAGTCGCTGAGCGAACTCGGGCTATAACGGATCAGGCCGGTGGCTTTGCCTCTTGAGCTTCCGCCAAAGAGGCCTGGCATTTTCCAAATACCGGGCATCTCAACATTGTCTGAGTGAGGTTTACTGATGTCACTTCTTCGCCGCCAAGCAGTCGTTCCGAAGCCCGGATCGGTCGTAGCCACGTTCGCCAGAACGTGGGTGTCTGGCCGATGCCCCCACGTTCTGGCGAACGTGGCTACGAAGATGAAACTGCCGCTGACGATCTGCTTGGCCCTCTGCCTGACTGTCTCGACGCCCGTCCGTGCCGAGGACGCTCCCGATTTTGAAATCGACGTGCAGCCGATCTTCACGAAGTTCGGGTGCAACGCCGGAGCGTGTCACGGCAAGCAGCGCGGTCAGAACGGGTTTCAGTTGTCCCTGTTGGGGTTTGATCCTGACTTCGATTTCGATGCCTTGTCCAAAGAGTCGCGGGGCCGTCGGCTCTCGCCATCTCAGCCGGAGCAAAGCCTGTTGCTGCTGAAGCCAACCGGCTTGGCTCCGCATGGTGGAGGTAAACGTCTCGATCCAAACGGTGCGGACTTCGCGACGCTGCGGCGATGGGTTCTGGCTGGAACGCCACGAGCGATGGCGAACGCTCCGAAACTGGAGCGGATCAGCGTGGAACCGAGCGATGCAATGCTCGGCGCGAACAGCCAGAAGCCGTTGAAAGTCGTTGCTCACTATTCCAACGGGACGACACGCGAAGTAACTCGGCTGGCTCAGTTCCAATCGAATGAATCGGCGATCGCGGCGGTCAACGACAGCGGCGTGATCTCGACGAACACGATCACCGGCGAGTCGGCGGTGATGGCTCGGTACATGAACCTGATTGCCGTCTGCACGGCGACGGTGCCGTTGCCGAACGAAGTGCCGAAAGAGGTCTATGAAAAACTGCCACGTAAGAACTTCATCGACGAGCAGGTCTGGCAGAAGCTCGCGCGGTTGCGACTGACTCCCTCCGAACCCGCGGCCGATCACACGTATCTGCGGCGAGTCTTCATCGACATCATCGGACGTGGGCCGACCGCCGAAGAAGCCAAGCAGTTCTTGGATGATCCGTCGCCAAACAAACGCGAGGCACTTGTCGATCACTTGTTGGCTCAACCGGACTACGCCGAGCACTGGGCGACCAAGTGGGCCGATCTCTTGCGGCCGAATCCGTATCACGTCGGCATCAAGTCAGTGCTGAATTACGACGCCTGGATTCGGGATGCCTTCCGCAAGAACAAACCCTATGACCAATTCGTCCGCGAGCTGATCTCGGCGAAGGGAGGGACTTGGCGAAACGGCAGCACAAACATGTTTCGCGACAAGCGGCAGCCGGAAGAGCTGACCACGATCGTCAGCCAACTGTTCCTCGGCATCCGGTTGGAGTGCGCGAAGTGTCATCATCATCCGTTCGAGAAATGGGCTCAGGACGATTTCTATTCGTTCGCCGCGTACTTCAGTCGCATCGGCCGCAAGGGAACCGGCATCTCGGCCCCGATCAGCGGCTCGGAAGAGTTCGTCTTCACCGGCAAGTCCGGGCAAGTGCTGCATCCGGGAACTCAGAAGGTGATGGAACCGCGACCGCTCTTCGGTGCCCCCCCTGCCCTGTCGGCCGATTCCGATCCGCGCGATGCGCTCGCGGCGTGGGTTACATCGCGCGACAATCCGTTCTTCGCGCAGGTGATGGTCAATCGGATTTGGACCGACCTGATGGAACGAGGACTCGTCGAGCCGGTCGATGATTTGCGATCCTCGAATCCTCCGAGCAACGGCCCGCTGCTGGCAGCACTCGCGGCCGATTTTCGAGACAACGGATACGACATCAAGAAGCTCATCCGTCGCATCACGACGTCGCACGTTTACGGACTGAGCAGCATTCCGAACGACCGCAATACATCGGACACGCGAAACTATTCGCGGCATTACCGCCAGCGACTGCGCGGCGAAGTGCTGCTCGATTCGATCAGCCAGATCACCGGCACGACCGACACGTTCGCAGCGTCCGCTCCGGGCACGCGTGCCAAAGAACTCTGGACCGTGCGCATCGAGTCACTGTTCCTCGACGCCTTCGGACGCCCTGATGAGAACCAAGATCCTCCGTGCGAACGGACCTCCGAGCCGACCGTCGTTCAAGTTCTGCATCTGATGAACTCAGAGAACTTGTATTCGAAGGTGACCACCGACAACGGAGTCGCCGCTCAGTTGGCGAAGACCGACCTCACACCAGCGGCGGTCGTCGAGAGTTTGTATCTGTCGATCTACGCGCGCCGACCGACCGACGCGGAGTCAAAAAATGCCGTTGGTCTCTTCGAGAAAGAGGGATCCATCCGTCGCCAAGTCATCGAAGACCTGATGTGGGCACTGCTCAACACGCCGGAGTTCGTGTTCAAGGATTGATGGAGATGAGCCCGACGAATAATGTCTTAATTGTTGTTCGCATTCGTCGTCTCCTTCGATTCGTCGGGTACTTCCTGCCTCTGCGGATGCCGAGGTTGGTCGACTACTCCTGTCGCATGACGGAATGAGTCGCACGCGAGCCGCATGTGCCAAGGGAAACTGATCAAGTTTGGCTGTTGTGTCGCCGATTTCCCGGTTACTCTGTCCGCCCTGCCCTGACTTCGTCCCGCCGAAAAGGAACACTCGATGGCTCGCCGGTTGAATTGCGAAGGGTTCGCGCGACGTGATTGCTTGAAGCTCGGTCTTGGTGGTTGGCTGGGGACCGGATTCGTGTCGGCTTTGGCCGCGCGTGCCGCAGATGATTCGGCTCCGATCGCGCCGAAGGCCAAGGGCTGCATCCTGATTTGGATGGATGGTGGTCCTACGCATTTCGAGACGTTTGATCCAAAACCGGCGGCTCCGGCGGAGATTCGGGGCGAGTTCGATGCGATCGCGACGAAATTGCCCGGCGTGCAGTTCTCCGAGCACATGCCGCGGCTGGCGAGCATCCTCGACAAGTACACGATGATTCGGTCGATCCGGCACGATCAGAACAATCACGGGGCCGGCAACCATTACATGATGACCGGAGCACCGACTCGCATCCCGGTCGGCTGCGGCGCGTTCGTCAGTTTTCATCCGAGCATGGGTGCGGTCGTGTCACATGAGTTGGGTAAACCGAACGGATTGCCCGCTTACTTTTCGATTCCGTCAATGACCCGCTCCGGTGGTCCGAATTTCCTTGGAGCCAAGCATGCTCCGTTTGTCGTCGGTGATGATCCGAACGGGGCCGGCTTCCGAGTTCGCGATGTCGCGCTGCCGAAGGGGCTGACCGATGACAAGTTTCATCGCCGAGGCGATCTGCGAAAGTTGGTCGATACGCTGCCGCGCATGAACGAGAAGGCGGCGGGCGATCCGGCACTGGCGCTCGATGATTACTACAAACAAGGTTTTGACTTGGTGACCTCGCCGCAAGCTCAAGCCGCGTTCGACATTCACAAGGAGCCGGATGCGGTCCGCGACCGTTATGGCCGCAATTCGTTCGGTCAGCGACTGCTGTTGGCTCGGCGATTGATCGAAGCGGGTGTGCCGTTCGTGACCGTGAATGACGGCGGCTGGGATCATCACGCAGACGTCTTTGGAGCATGCTCGAAGCGATTGCCCGGCTGGGACAATTCGGTCGCGACGCTGATCGAAGACCTCAGCGAGCGTGGGTTGTTGGACACGACGATCGTCACGGCTCTGGGTGAGTTTGGACGCACGCCGAAAATCTCAACTTTGCCCGGTCAAAGCAAAGGGGGCCGCGATCACTGGTCGAGCGCGATGTCCGTGTTGATGGCCGGCGGCGGTACGCCCGGTGGAGTCGTCGTCGGTGCGACCGACAAGCACGGCTACTCGGCGGTGGAACGAGTTTGCTCGCCAGAGAATTATGTTTCGACGATTTACACGAAGCTCGGCATCAACCCGGACAAGATGCTGTATACGGCCCAGGGGCGACCGACGCACTTGGTGAGCAACCCGGCTCCGATTTCGGAGTTGATGGGCTAGTTTTGATTGTTTTGTGCAAAGCTTGCAGGATTCGCTATGCCAATCATTTCCGAAAGTGAAGCGCAAGCCAATTTGGGGCGGTTGATCGACGATGCGGCGGAAAGCCATTGTCCAATCGTTATCACCGGTTCAAATCACCGCGCTGTGCTTCTTTCTGAAGAGGATTGGTCCTCCATCCAAGAGACTCTTTACCTGCTTTCTGTTCCGGGAATGCGCGAGTCGCTCTTAGAGGGAGCAGCGACCCCATTGGAAGAATGCGCTCAGAAAGTCGTCTGGTGAAGTGGCGCATTCTTTGGACAAAGGCCGCACTCAAGGATGCAAAAAGCTCAGCGCCGCTGGCTTGGCGCGAAAAGCCCAAGGCTTACTGCAGGTCTTGGAAGTCAACCCGTTTCAAAATCCGCCGCGTTATGAAAAGCTCCAAGGCGAATTGGCTGGCCAATATTCACGACGGATCAACATTCAGCACCGGCTCGTTTATCAAATCTACGAAGCCGAGCGCACGGTCAAGATTCTGCGCATGTGGACGCACTATGAATAACACCGTGTTTGGGAGCATCACGCCGCTTGTTCTGATCGTGGTCGCCATGAACGCCGCGTCGGCTGCTCCGCCGAATGTCACCGCGTTGTCTCCGGCTGGTTGCCAAGTGGGTCAGTCCGTCGAAGTCACCGCGCAGGGAGCGCTGGGTGACAAGCCACAAGCGTGGCTCAGCCGCGAAGGCGTGAAGGTTGAGTTCGCTGAGAGCGGCAACAAGTTCAAAGTCATTGTTGCCGAGAATGCCGCGCCGGGGTTGTGTTGGATTCGAGTTTTCAATGCCGAAGGCGCGTCGTCGCTGCGTCCGTTTGTGATTGGTACGTTGGCGGAGGTCGCTGAGAAGGAACCGAACAACGCGGCGAAGGAGGCTCAGAAGCTCGAGTCGAGTCAGGTCGTCGTCAACGGCGTGTTGGACAAGGGAGGCGATGTCGACACGTTTGCCGTCTCGTTGAAGGCGGGGCAGACGTTGGTCGCGTCTTTGATGGCGAAGGGGACGCTTGGGTCGCCGATGGATGGGGTGTTGCAAGTGCTCGGACCGCGCGGGTTCGTGATGGAGCACAATGACGACGATCACGGGTTTGATCCGCAGATTGCCTTCACGGCTCCGGCGGATGGCGAGTACGGCGTGCGAGTGTTTGCGTTCTCGGATGTGGCGAATTCGAGTATCGCGTTCGCGGGCGGCGCGAATTTCATCTATCGGCTGACGCTGACGACTGGGGCGTTTGTGGATCATGCGCAGCCGATGTCCGTCGGTCGTAGCGGAGGCGTCTCGCCTCCGACACCGAAACCCGTCGGAGGCGAG
>CAMDPX010000320.1 GCA_945905295.1 Planctomyces sp. SH-PL62
GCCGCCCCGCTCGCCTGAGTGTCTGAAGGCCGCCAGTTCCCTCTCTGCCTCATGGGCTAGGAATTTGTTGCCAATGCGAAACTATGACCTATGTTGCCTGTGTCCTCTCGGCATCATCCGTAGGTCAGGCTTTCCAGCCTGACCCAATCGCGGGTCAGGCAATCGAAAGTCTGATCCGCATTGAGTCAGCCTAGAAAGGCTGACCTACGGGCCGACGTGAATTTGATTCTGTCCGCTTCCCCAAGCGGATGGAAAACATCGTCAGGGTGGCGAGGTTGCCTCCCCAGCGACGGTCGTGTGAATGGAGATAACGGCCGAACACATCTCCCCTCGTGTGCTCGCATGAGCTTGTCTCCATGCGGCGCGTCACGTTTTGGAATCGGCGATTGCTCCCCCGCAGTCGCCGGACCAAAGAGTTTTTATCTGGCCGTTTCCACAGACTGTCGCCCGTTCGTAGGTTGGGTTTCCAACCCGACCGTACTTTCTGCCGTGATCGCACGGCTGAGAATACGGTCGGGTTGGAAACCCAACCCACGAGAATCGCGACGCAACCTCACAGAGATTTCGCACCCATGAAGACAAACCAAGGTTCCTTGTTGGTAGTCGATGACGACAAACACATTCTCGAAGCGATGGCCGACTATCTCCGCAGTCTGGGCCACCGCACCGAAACCGCCTCCTCCTGCAAAGACGCGATGGACCGCATGGGGGAGTTCCCGTTCGAGGTCGTCCTGTGCGACGTGAACCTCGGCGACCGCGACGGCTTTGAGCTGCTCGAATGGTCGGCCGAGCATTGCCCGGACACGTCGGTGATTCTCATCACCGGTTATGGCACGATCGAATCGGCCGTCGAAGCGATCCGCATGGGCGCGTTCGACTATCTGACGAAGCCGGTCATCGACGACGAGTTGAACTTCTCCGTGCAGCGAGCACTCGGCCAGCGGAAACTGGTTGAAGAGAACAAGACGCTCAAGGCTCAGCTCAACCAAAAGTTCGGCATGGGGAGCTTGATCGGCCGCGACTACAAGATGCTGAAGATGTACGACCTGATTGAGAGCGTCGCCGACACACGGACGACGGTCCTGGTTCTCGGCGAGAGCGGCACCGGCAAGACGATGACCGCTCGTGCGATTCATCAACTCAGTGCGCGAGCCAGCAAGCCGTTCGTCGAAGTCGCCTGCGGAGCGTTGCCTGACACGTTGCTGGAAAGCGAACTGTTCGGCCACGTCGCTGGTGCCTTCACCGGAGCCAATCACGATAAGGTCGGCAAGTTCTTACAAGCAGACGGCGGCACGATCTTCCTCGACGAAATCGCCACAGCGTCGGCGTCACTGCAAGTCAAACTGCTGCGAGTCCTGCAAGACCGCGAGTTCGAACCGGTCGGCGGCAACAAGACTCACAAGGTCGATGTCCGCGTGATTCTGGCCACGAATGAAGATCTCACGGAACGAGTCGCCAGCGGCACCTTCCGCCAAGATCTGTATTACCGCATCAATGTGATCTCGCTGACGCAACCACCTCTCCGCGAACGCATCTCGGATATCCCGCTGCTCGCCGAGCACTACCTGCATCAGTTCTGCGAAGCGAACGGCAAGACGATTCGCGGCTTCGATGATTCCGCGGTGCAGTTGCTCCAGCGCTATCGCTGGCCGGGCAACGTCCGCGAATTGTTGAACGTCGTCGAACGCGCCGTCGTGCTCAGCAAGAGCGACATCGTCTCGTCACAAGACCTGCCGGAAACGCTGCGGGCCAACGAGCCCACCTTCTCAGTCCCGGCCGGCCGCTTGGGGAACAACCTCAAGTCCTCGCTGGTCGCACCAGAGAAGCAACTCATCCTCGAAGCGTTGGAGTCCAACGGCTGGAACCGCCAAGGGACCGCCGACCTGCTCGGGATCAATCGCACAACGCTCTACAAGAAGATGAAAAAGTACGGCATCGAGTTCGAGACGCAGATGAGCTTCTAAATCTGCGGTTCATTTTCCGCCCTTCATCTTTCGCCGGCTTGTTTGGAAACGGGCAAGGCGGCGGAAAATGAAGGGCGACAAATGAAAGCATCGAATCAAGATCAACGCTGAGTCAGCTTCGTGCTGTCCCCTTTGATCTCGACCGCTTCGTCCAGCTTGCGCAGCAGTTCGTTCTTCACAACGATGTCGCGCAGGACGATGGGGTGGAGCGGGTCGTCGCCGGGGAAGATTACCGCCAATGGGATGCTGACGCTGTCGAAGGCGGTGAGCCACTCCTCGATCGCCGGTGAGC
This sequence comes from Planctomyces sp. SH-PL62, assembly GCA_945905295.1. GTDB lineage: Bacteria > Planctomycetota > Planctomycetia > Planctomycetales > Planctomycetaceae > SXKJ01. The sequence goes on from CAMDPX010000320.1 coordinate 2,257, forward strand.
CGTCAGTCCAGTCCGCTTTCATCGTGACGATGTTGTGCTTTTTGACTTTCTCCAGAGTGTCCGCCGTGTTGTAGGCGAGCTTCTTGTTCGACTTGCAGGCAAGACACCAATCGGCCGTGAAATCGACGAAGACCGTGCGGCCTAGGCGAAGTTCGCTCTTCAGTTTGGCACCGTCAAACGCCTGCCACGGCAATTCGTGAACGCCGGGCTTCTCGTCGGCGAGTCCCATCGCCATCCAGCAACCGACGCCAGAAACGAGTGCTGCGAGAGTTCGAATCGTCCAGCGACGACGATCCGGTGAATTGATCGTGTAAAGACGCCCGATCATCCACAGCGAGAAGCCAACCGCCAGCAGCAGAATCAGCAGCGGCAGAATCCAGTTCGCTTTCAGGCTGCTCATCAAGAAGATGACCGTTCCCATCAGGATGAAACCGCAGACCTCTTTGAACGTCACCATCCAATTGCCTGGCTTCGGCAAAAACTTTACCCATCCGGGAAAGAAGCCCAGCAACACGTACGGCGACGCCATGCCAAGTCCCATCACACTCCACACGACGTAAGTGATGTGTGCCGGCTGTTTGACCGACCAACCGAGCGTCACGCCGAGGAACGGCCCGCTACACGGCGTCGCCAACAGCGTCGCGAAGATGCCAGTGAGAAATGCGCCGAGCGGTCCCTCTTGGTGTTGATGACTCGCGGCCGAGCCCACCATGCCGGGGACGGGAATCTCAAACACGCCCATGAGGCTCAGGCCCATCGCGAACACGACGCAGGACATCGCGACTTGGAACTCCGTCTTCTGGAATAGGTTTCCCCAGCCGAGCTTTGCAAACACCGCCAAGCTGGCAAGCAGCAAGAAGACCGAGATGACTCCCAGCGAGTAGGTCATGTTCAACAACAGAATTCGACCACGGCTTTGTCCGGCCTGTTGCACGAAGCTCAGTGCTTTGATCGCAATCACCGGCAGCACGCACGGCATCACGTTGAGAATCAAACCGCCGAGGAAAGCGTAGACAAGAAACAATCCAAGGCTTTCCGCCTGCTGGTCAGTGCGAGGCACGAAAATCTCGCCATTCCAATTGGGTTTCCCATCATCACCGCCCGGAGTTGGAGTTGGCGGATCGACCTTCGTGGTTGGGCCAGGGGTCGGTTTCTCTTCAACGATCGCGATGTGTCCGAGTTCAAACGGCACTCCCTTGAGCGGCAGACATCGTCCCTCGTTGCAAATTTGATAGCGGAGCGTGCCGGCCAAACCGTACTCCGGCTTCTCGACGGAGACCGGCATCGTCCAAGTGATCTCTTTGTGATGCACCCGCTGTTGGATGCCTTCCTTGGTCGTCGCGATCTCCGGGACGAGGCTCGGTGAGAATTTCTCTTCGGTCGGTTTCAATCCGTTGAAGCTGTTCAATTCGATCAGCGTCGGCTCGCCGATGTTCTTCGGGTTTTGATCGAGTGCGAAGGTGTGCCAGCCCTCGTCCAATTCCATCGTGACGGAGAGCAAAGCTGATTGCCCCGGCTTCGCGTCCTCTGGCGAGAGCCGAAAGCGAACCTTCACTGGGTCAGCGATTTTGCCTCGCCGCGGAACCAGCTTGATCTCGAACGGCTTCGGATCCGTTGTGGGATCCTCCTCGACGTCGGTCACTTTCGGAGGTATCGGTGTGGTCGGAGTCGTGGGAGCGATGGACGCGAATCGCTCCTTGAATTCGGCGAGCTTCGCGGGATCGGAGGCAATGACTTCGGCAGGTGCTGCGGCCGTCGCAAAAAAAGTTTCGTCGTAGGGAGTGCAATTGAGCGCGTCGCAAATCTGATAGCGAACCTGACTGAGAATGCGGACGTCGCTGCGTTTCGCCTCTGGCTTCAGGCGAAAGCGGCGCAGCCATGTCACCGAGTCTTTGAACTTCTCAACCATCTCGCCGTCTTGAAATTCGATCTTCGGTGGGTGGTCCGTCGTAAACTTCTCCTCGACCGGTTCGACGCCATCGGTCTGAATCAATTTGATCCGCGTCGCACCACTAAATCCCGGCTCGGTCGAGTACGTGTGCCCGCCGGGAGGAATGTCGAGATGGATCGACAGCAGGAAGTCCCCTTTGTCTTCCTTCAGCGCCACCTTCAGCAGCGCCGGTCTGCTGGGCCGCCCGGCTCGTTTGGTGGATGCCGTCTTGCCGGTCAGCGGATCGCGGAACGGTTCGTCTCCCGCAAAGTTTGATCGGAATGACGCGGCCAGCAGCGTTGTGATCGCGATAGCCAGAAACACAAATCGGGAACGTGGCTTGAGCATGTCGAGGTTCGCCGAGGTCAAAAGGTGGGATGAGGCGTCGTACGCCGCGGGGATCATAGACCAATAACAGAAAATCGCTCAATTCGAGACGGCAGTCTCTCTGGGATGCGGCGGAGCGGAGAAGATAACGGTCAGGAAAAGGACAACGCCGGAGCCAAGGTCACGTGTTCTGATTTCTGATTTGGCCCTGGAATTGCAATCGATGATCGTTGCCTGACCGCCTTCCAATCCTCACTTGGTTCCGTTTGCGACGCCAAAACAAAAACCAGAACACCTAACCCCTCGCCACTTCGGGATGATTCGCGAGAGTTTCGCTCTCCACGCGTTTCGAGCATTGGGCTACAACCCCGCCCCCTTCCGCTTCCCTTCTGAAATTCCTCTGCGAGCTTCCATCTTGTGGCCTCAAAAAACAGCTCAGCAGGCGATCATCTTCGCCGGTTGTCTGGGCATGATTTATTTGCAACTCACGACTTCTCCCGCGACGGTGCAGTTTGCTCGTGCGCTGGGAGGAAACGGATTGCACATTGGGATTCTCGGCGCGCTGCCGACGGCGATGTTGTTCATGCAATTCGTCTCCGCCGTGCTCGTGAATCGGTTTCAGTACCGGCGGAGATTGTGGCTGACGGTCGGGATCGCGCAGCGGCTGGTGATGTTGCCGGCGGCTCTGGGACCAACCTTGTGGCCCGACATGCCGGACGGGTTTTGGATTTGGACGCTCGTCGGACTGACGGCAATCAATTACGGGATGGCCGATTTCTGTCATCCACTGTGGATGTCCTGGATGGGAGACTATCTGCCGAAGCAAGGACTCAGCCGCTTTTGGGGTCGCCGGCATTTATGGATGCACTGGACCGCTGCCGCGGCGCTCGGATCAGCGGCGGTCTACATCTCTGGTCATCCGGATGGAATCAAACCCGCGTTCGCGGTGCTCGGCGCGATCGCAGCGGCCTGCGGAGTCGTCGATTTGCTCGTGTTCCTCAAAGTCGATGAACCGCCGGTGCAACCTGCACCCAGTCCCCGACTGCGAGACATTCTGTCGGCTCCGTTTCAACAGCGTGAGTTCCGTCGCTTCATCGGCTTCACTTGCTTCTGGCATTTCGCGGCGATGACCGGAGCACCGTTCATCGGCCTATTCTTACTGGAATATGTCGGCATGGATTTGTTCCATGTGATGCTGCTGTGGGCGACGTCGTGGATCGGCGGAGCGTTGACGGCCAGCCGGTTCGGCTGGTTGGCCGACAAGTTTGGACATCGGCCGCTGTTGGTGCTGTCGATCGCCTTCAAGTCGGTCTTGATGATTGCACTGCTCTTTGTCCCGGCAAATCCGACGCTCGCATTCTGGCTGTTGATTCCCGTCTTCATGCTCGACGCACTGCTCAACGCGGGGATCGCGATTGCTCAGCACGGCTTCTTGTTGAGCTACTCGCCTTCGGAAAACCGAGCGATGTATATCGCGGCCGGCACCGCCATCGCCGGGATGGTCGGCGGCGCGACGTCGATCGGTTCGGGCTTCGCGTTGCGGTCACTGGCTGGCTGGGATTTTTCATTTCTGGCGGTCGGGGTCTCGCACTTTCATGTGCTGTTTTCGGTCAGCGTCGTCTTGCGATTGCTGGCTGCGGTGCTCGTGCTGCGAGTCGAAGAATCCGAAGCCGCTCCCACCGGCGAGGTCGTGACCCATCTCTGGCAGGCGGCTCAACGCCGATTGCTGCGACTCGCGCATCTCACATGGCGAGTGGACACGCCGACGAAAGCACCGCGACTGCTCGCCGGAGAATCCGCTCTGCCCCATCGGCCTCGAACCCGCAAAGTTCCTTGGCGAGACATCGTCAAAGCGGATGATCCGAGTCACGATTCTCGCACGACCGTGTGAGTGAAGGGCCTCAGGGTTCTGATTTCGTCAGCGTGGTGGCGTTGAGTCGCTCATCAATCCATTCGGGATCGACGAACGGCTTGAGCAGCCAACGAAAGGCGCGATCGACTCGCGGATCATCTGTCGGTGAACTCGGAGACGCAGCCTCTCCGGGAGGCGATTGCAGTCCGTGAAGCATGAATCGCCACGGCCATTGTTCTCGAACCGCCACTTCGTTCAAACGCAGCGCGACACGCATGGCCCATAGGCTTCCAAAGACTTTTTGGAAGTCGAACCAAACTCGCTCCCAGCCGGAATGCATGTTTGATCGGCGCAATGCAGCCGTCGCCAAACTCCAAAACCCGACGAGCCCAAATGGAACAAAGATGAGTGCGTATCCGCGTTCTTCGTGATTGAGGCTCAGCGCGGACCAGCGGACTCCGACAACCGCAAGCCAAGTGCAGATCCAAAGGCTTAACGCCGACGCGGACCGATCCGTTCCGCAGGCGGCAGAGACGCTCATCAGCAAAAGAAAGCCATACGCGACGACGGCCGGAGTTTCGAGTTCCAGTCGTTGACCGTTGGCGCAACGAGCCAACTGAACAACCGCCGGCCATTCGAGCACGACGATCAGCGGCAGCACGATGAAGAAACTCCATTCGAGCAACCGACCGCGGCGTGCTCCGAGCACCGCGACGAATGGGCAAAGCGCGCTCACTGCGGTCAGATACCAAAATTGATCGAGGATGCCGAGAGGCACACGATCTTTCGCGAGCGTTGCGATCGTTGTGACCGTCAGGGTCACTTGAAACCAAATCGCCCAGGCGGTGGCAGCGGTCAGCGACGTGTGCCGGACACTGCGAGTGAGACGAATCACTCCCAACCAGCCGATCAGAACAGCCAGCGACAGCATCAGTGCAACGAGTAGATCCGGCATGTTCGTTTCAGCTTCTCAAGAGGGCAGGCGTTAGGTTCGTCACCTTCGACATTTTGACCGGCGGTTTTTGCGAACCCTAGTCATTCGGGGAGTTGTTCTGCGAGTTACGAACGAGGCTGCCGATCTTGTCGGGTAGTGACCACCGAGTCCCAGTGAGCCTTCAACTGCGTCGCTTCGTCGGGTGAGTGGCCCGTTCAGCGACAAGAGCTCACGACTGTCAGACACGTTTTTGAGGAGATGCCGGAATGAAGTGGATGTTGTCTCTCGCCATGTTGCTTGGCGTCGCTGGCACCGCGACCGCTGGGCTGTTCGACCACCATCACTGTTGCCCCGCGCCGAGCTGTGCCGCTCCGTGTGCGCAGGCTTGTGCTCCGAGCTGTGCGGCCCCGGCCGCGTGCGCTCCGACCTGTGCCGCTCCCGCGGCCTGTGCTCCGCACTGTGCAGCTCCGGCTGCTTGTGCGCCGCACTGTGCGGCTCCCGCCGCTTGTGGACCGGCCTGTGCGCCGACCTGTGCAGCTCCCGCGGCCTGTGGCAATCACAATGCTTGCTGCAACAACGGCTGCAACAGCTGCTGCAAGAAGAGCTGCTGGAAGATGCCGAAGCTGTGCCTCCCGAAGATGCACATGCCGAAGCTCTGCTGCAAGAAGAGCAGCTGCTGCAATAGCTGTGGCCACAGCTGCGCTCCGAGCTGTGCGGCCCCGGCTGCTTGTGCTCCGACCTGTGCCGCTCCGGCTGCTTGTGCGCCGAACTGTGCGGCTCCGGCTGGCTGCTGCAAGTAATGTCAACTGCGTGGGATGATTCCGCTCGTACTACGAATTGAAGCATCCCACTTCCCTGGCTCCGCAAAACGTGAGTGAACGTCCGGGGGAATGTGCCTTCCCCCGGACGGCTCACACGCGGAACCGACAATTCGAACTTCGCCTCTTGGAGGCAACTGCGATCAAAGCTCTGCGAACTTCTTCCTGAATTAAGTCTGAGATCCGCTCGCTCCTCTCTCCCTCGAGTTTCGAGTCGATCCCTGATGAATCGAAGGCCGGCCGCGTATCACGCGGCCGGCCTTTTTTTGTTGTCGCTCATGCGTCAGTCGAGCGGGGCGGCGTCAGCCCCCCGGTCAA
>CAMDPX010000321.1 GCA_945905295.1 Planctomyces sp. SH-PL62
ACATCGAGACCCTGCGTGACGAAACCGCCGCCTGGTCAACCGACGTGAACTCGACCCAACGCGGCGTCGACTGGCAAATGAAAATCGACGACGCCCGCTGTAAGCTCACCTCCGTCTACCCGAAGATTAAGCTTTGACGCGGCACTAGCAAGAGTTTCCAACCTAGGTTCAATCAAGCGTTATTGGATGCCGCGTTGACGGAACTGGAGGACCGCGGGTTGGTGGGCTGGGACCGACCGGCGAATCGCTATGACCTGCACCCGATCGTGCGGGGCGTGGTGTGGAACTCACTGAGCCAGGAGCGTCGTCGCGAAGTCTGCGAGACACTGCAAGCGCACTTTCAGCCCATCGAAGTGCCGAGTTCGAAGAACGTCACCCGTCTCGAAGACCTGACGCCCGCCATCGAGCTGTTTCACTCGCTGATCGAACTGGGCCGCTTCGACGACGCCTTCATCGTGTTCCGCGATCGACTAGGCAAAGCGATGCACTTCCGACTTAGTGCGAGTCGCCTGCGAATTGAACTGGTCGAGCGGCTGTTCCCCGACGGCACCAATCAGCTCCCACGACTCCGCACGCCGTACGATCAGAGGCAAGCGCTCGATGCGTTTGCAGCGGCCTACCACTTCAGCGGCCAGCCGGGTACCGCAGTGCCGCTGTTGCGACTCGCAGGTGACCTCGGCGTAGAGGCCAACGATCATGGCGACTCGAGCGTCCTCCACATCAATCGGTCGGACTCCGAACGATTGTCGGGTGCCGTGCGAGCCGCCGAATTCTCAGCCCGCACCGCCTCTCGGCTTATTCAGAACCAGGACGTCTTTCTGGCAGCCATGACCTTTGAGAAGCTTGGATTGGTATTGTCTGTACGTTCTTCACGCGTTGCGGAGTCGGGTTCCAGGCACGCCGCGCTTATCGCGTTGGAAGCGTCGCAACAATTATTCGAAAAACTCGGCGCGCAACAAATGGTGGGTGTCGTATCCGCATTCCGCGCCGCAGTCGCCCTTTGGCACGGCGAGTCTGCTACCGCGCGGACACTCGCTGATCGGGCCTGGGAATTGGCAGCGATCCTCAACTACGAAGCCGATTTCATCCGCGCCGCGCGGCTGCAAGGGACGGCGGCTTTGCGTTGCTCAGGTGGCTCACCGGAGTTCGAGCCGGCGAGCCGCCCGCTCTACGAGGTCGCCCACGAGCGGCTGCATCACGCCCTGACCCGCGCTCGCGCGTGCGATCGCGTCGAAGAAGAACTCCCCACGCTGATCGCGCTGGCGGAACTGCATGAGGCGCTGGCCCGTGGGATAGGCTTCCAGCCTGTCATTTCCCCGAGTGCAGTCACCGCGCGAGAAGAGTCGGAACAGAAAGACCAGGAACGACAGGCTGGAAGCCTATCCCACGGCTCTGGCACACTCGGTTCCCCGTTGGGTCGGCGCGAGCTGGAGTCGTTGACGACGTCGCTGCAACTCACGCCGGCTGAGCATCTCGATCAAGCCGAGCGGTTGCTGGACGACGTCTGGGACCGCGCCGAGCGAGGTCCGTATCCACTGTTCCAAGCCGATGCTTTCAACCGCCTGGCCAGCCTCGAACGAACCCGCGCCGCGCTGCTCCCCACCGATTCGCCGGAACGGACCGCCGCCCTCGACCGAGCCGGAAAAGCCGCGATCCGAGCCTACGAAAAAGCCTGGCTCGATGGTCCTCCCTTCGCCTACGCCTACGGCTTGAGCCACGCCGCGGCGCACCTCGCCGACCTCGGCCTCACGCCACCCAACCTGCCCCCCTACGACGATTCCAAATTCCCACCCATGCCCGATGAACCTGTCGTGCGAAAGAAAAGCAGCCCGTAGACTGACTCTTCAGCATGGTTGATGGCCATCGTCGATGTCATTGTCGGTCCGCAGTTCCCTGCCTTCCGAGATCGCGCTGGCGATGCGCCAGTTTCCGTCCTTGTCGCAGGCGGCGTAGTACATCCGATACTCGCTCTGGCTGATTTGGATCAGCGACATGTCCTCCGCGTGAACGGCATCCAGCCCCGCGCCTCCGTATCCGAGACCGTCGATCACGCACGTGGCTCGTTCCCAAACCAAGCCATCAGTCGAATAGGCCACATAAATCCGCGACCGGTATCCCGACAGATCGGATGCGATCGAAGCCGCGGCGAAGTCGTCGCTCGTTCCACGGGCCACGGCGTTGACATCGTGGCTCGGATGCAGCGGCACGTTGGTTCCTGACGGCGCATCCTGCCAGGCCGAGAAGAACATTGTCCAACGGTCGCCTACGGCCAACGGTGGGATGACTTCCGCGGCGGTGATTCCCGCCGTGTCGTAATCGGCCTGCTTGTCCCGCAGCCGATGACCCGGCTCGAACTTGAAGTTCAGGCCATCGGACGTGATCGCGCTGCGGACGCTTGTTGAAATTCGCTGGCCGCTTGCGATTCCACCGGGACCGAACTCCGAGCCGCAGCAATACAGCCGGCCACGACCATCCGGCAGTGGCAAAAACCGAGGCCCGCCGATTCCGCCGTGGTTCTGCAACCGAATGCCCTCTTCGAGTTCCCAGTGCAGCAGGTCCGAAGAAACCGCGCTGCAGATGACGGTCGGTCGATCGGCCGGGCCACGCGACTCGAAATACATTCGCCACCTGCCGGCAGCGCAAGGGGTGATTGTCGGCGCGAGCACTCGCAGCGACATGTGCGGTAACGCTGGCTGCGGTGCCAGTCGAATGCCAGGCTCCGTGCGGAAGATCAATCCGTCTTCGGAGACCGCACTGAGGATGTAGCCCTGACACGCCGGAAACGGTTTCGCCGGTCCCACGGCGGTGTAGAAGAGTCGGAACCCGCCATGCGGAACGCGCACGATGCACGGGGCTTGTACCTTCGAGTGATCCAATGCTCGCGACCCTTGCAGCCGCGCGCCCGGTTCTTTTCGCCAGTGATGTGTGACGCTCATGAATTGCGATCCGTGAGACTACTCCTGCGCGACGTGGCACAAAACACAACTGGCGGTCAACGACTGGCGGTTGATGCGATGGTTATCGGCTCGATAGGGCGTCAATTCGCTGTGGCAGTGCCGGCAATCGAGGCTGCGGTCTTGGGTCGCACGGTGAACTTTGTCGAAGTGCCAGAATCCCTCGCGAGCTTGCGACAGCAACTCTGGAATGTTGTGGCAGGCCGCGCATCGCGACTCGCTGGATGCCGCGGGCCGCGAGGGAACGTCGAGTTCCTTGAGCAGCGAGCGCGCGGCCACTCGGCCGGTGACGATGCACGGTCCGAGAAATGTTCCTTCCAGAGCGGCCTTGCCGTTGATGCCCGCCAAGCCGGTCAATTCGCCGACGGCGTACAGGCCGGGGATCGCCTGCTTCTGCTTGTCGAGGACGCGGCACTGCAAGTCGATCGCCACGCCCCCCATGCTTTTCCGAGTCAGCGGAAAAGTCTGCATCGCGTAATACGGCGGCTTCGCGATCTTCGGCGACGCCTTGTTCGAGAACTCCGGCTTACCAGGGCCGAAGCGACCGAAGTCTTTGTCTTCGCCTTGCTCGACCAAGTCGTTGTAACGAGCCACGGTCGCGACCAAGTTCTTCACGGGGAGACCACTCAGTTCCGCCAACTGTTCGAGCGTGTCCGCCTTCTTCATCAAGTCCGGGTTCTGAAAGATGAGCTTCTCGACTTTCTTGAAGTCGCCCCAATCCGAACCGGAGACACTGAAGAACGGTTTGCCCGCTTCGTCGAAGATGCACCAGCAAGTCGCGTCCTTTTGCTTGAGCAGAATCGGCATGACCTCCTTGGCCCAGCCGTGGAAGTTGGCGAACTGCTTGCCCTCGGAGTTCACCAGGATGCCGTACAAGTTGGTCGCATTCAGTCCGCGATTGGTGCCGGGATAGCGCGGGTCGGGCAGGCCGGTGAAGTAATTCCATTGATGGTCCATGTGGACCAGTTCGCCGCCGACGGCTTGAGCCATCTGGTGTCCCAGCCCGATGGAATTCCTGCCGGAGCCGGCGAGGATGCGATCGGGAAACCGAAACTCGGCGGGCCAGAATTCGCGGACCATGTCGAGATTACTTTGAAACCCGCCGGTCGCCAGGATCACCGCCTTGCCGCGCAGTTCGCGTTCAACGCCGGTCCGCAGGTCGCGCAGTAACACGCCGACCACGCGGCCGTCTTCCGTCAGTAACTTCTCGACTTTGTTGTTCCAGACGAAGTCGATGTGGCCCAGTTCCAAACAGGCTCGATAGATCGGCGTGACCAAACCGATGCCGCGTCCCACCGGCTGATGCTCGCGCGGGACCGAATTGCCGGACGACGACACCACCTCTGAGAATCGCACCCCCAAGTCATCCAGCCAGTCGTAGATGTCGCGCCGCGAATGATCGACGTAGTAGCGCACCCAGTCTGTGTCCGGGTCTTCGCCCCAGCGATGAAAATCCTGAAACGCCAAGTCCGGAGAATCTTTGATGCCGGCTCGTTCTTGGGCCGGCGTTGCCACAATGCTCACGCTCCCCTGCGACATGACGGCGTGCCCACCGAAGACGGACGACATGTCGATCACAGTCACTTTCGCTCCGCCGCGACCAAGATCGAGCGCCGCCGACAACCCGGAGATCCCGGCCCCGACAACGATCACGTCAGGTGTTGGGTCGGACGGCTTTGACGGACTCGCGTTCGTGTTGACGTTCGACGTTGTCGCTGGCGAGCAACCACTCAGCGGCAGCCAGGCAATCAGCGAGACGATGGCGAGAATGACTCTCATGGGACTCCAGCCAGTTTGGTGATCTCGTGTCATGCTTCGGACTCTATTCGCGTTGGAGGCCGCGTTCGAGCGAATCGGGGGGGCATCTGCTGCGGTCGACTCAAACCGAGGCGAATTGCTTCGATCCTTTCGGGATCAGGACAACTTCGCGATCATCGTTTCTTGATCACTGTCAGTGAGGCTCTGGACTTGAGCGTGTGACGCACTTTGCGAGTGACCCCTGACTGGTCCAACAACTTCGGAGGAAAACATGATTCGCAACTTGGTGCTGCTGGCCGTTCTCCTGGTTCCTGTCTTTGTCATTGGAGCGGATGCTCCTGTCACGGCTCCGCCCGAAGCGGCGGGGATGCGGGCGTTGTTCAATGGCAAGGATCTCGCGGAGTGGGACGGCGATCCCCGGCTGTGGAGCGTCAAAGAGGGTGTGATCCACGGCGAGACGACCGACGAGAAGAAAGCCAACGGGAACACGTTCCTCATTTGGAAGGAGGGCACGACGAAAGATTTCGAGTTGCGGCTGTCGTTCCGTTGCAATGCGACCAACAACTCCGGGATTCAATACCGCTCGAAGCACATCACCGAAGGCAAGGTCGGCAATCAATGGGTCGTGGGGGGCTATCAGCATGAACTCCGCAACCAGAACAAGCTGCCGGATGTCGCTGGCTTCATCTACGACGAACGAGGGACGCGCGGACGCATCTGCCTCGCGGGTGAGCAAGCGACGTGGGAGGAAGAGGGGAAGAAGCTCATCAAGAAAGACCTGATCGATCAGGCCGGATATGAAAATCTCTTCAAGCTCGATGACTGGAATGATGTGGTGATCATCGCCAAGGGGAATCACATCCAGCATTACCTCAACAACACGCTGATCCTGGACTTCACCGATAACGATCCGAAACTCGCACTGACCGAAGGGATCCTGGCCGTGCAACTGCACGCCGGAAAGCCGATGTGGGCGGAGTTCAAGAACATTCGCATTCGCGAGCTCAAGTAATCGCGCACCAGAAGGGGTCGGGAGTCTTTTTCAGGTCGGCGTTATGTCCATCGACATCTTTTCGCGGACTGACTTCCAAGAGCCATTTGTCCGACCTGAAAAAGACTCCCGACCCCGTCGCATCGCGCGGGCTCCCCGCGTTCTGGCGAACGCGGCTACCAACACGGCCCGGCTCGGAGAGTCAGGCTACGGTCAGCCATTCGGCAGTGTCAGCGTGGACTGCGGGTGGTTGGCGTATGGCCAATCAGTGGGCTGATACGACACCGCCAATTCGGGTGTCTCCAGACGTTTGCCACCATCAGCGAGGCTGTGCATGACTCGGTCGAGAATGCCCGTGGTCAGCAACGTGCGTTCGATGGGAGAGACGGCTCGGCCGGTGTGGATTGTCTCGTCGATGGCATGCACGAGGTACGCGAAGTGGCCGTAGGGAACCCCGTCCTGCAACTTGAACCACGTCGCTAACGGTTCGGCTCGGCCCTTGAGCTTCACGGCAATCGCCTGGTATCTGGCGAGGCCGTTGGCCATGACGACGGCGGACTTCAGCCCGTCGCGATGCTGCAACAAATACACGGCTGAGTTGTTCTTAGAGGTCCACTTGTCGGAGTCTTGCGGCGATCCGGGCAACTGCTTGAGTGCCGCTGCGAAAAGGTCGCTGGACCACAGGCCGGCGGACTCGGCTTTGCGGATCTCGTTCTCCGAAACGGCTTGCACCGAGGCGACTCCCGTTTCGCCGCCGCGACGACGCTCGATCATGCACTGATGCGCCTCCAGCGCGTGGAAGCCGTAGGACTCCAAGCCGCCGTAGCCGATCGTCAGTGCGGCTTCGATCTCGCAATCGCGCGGCAGTTCCAGAGGCGGCTCACGCCACGCGACCGGGACCGATGAGCCGGCGATGAACGGGAAGTTCATTTTCTTCGCGGTCTCAACCATGAAGCGCGCGTCTTCCCAGCGATACGACAGGTGCTTGTCGTTGAACACGGGGACCGATTTCTCGCAGCGTCGAAACGTGGCGACGATCTCATCGAAGAAACGCCGGCGCGGGTACTGATGCTGCTTCGTGTCGGGAGTGAAAGGATAGTTGCCGTGTTCACCGACGCTCAGCACGCCGGCGACTTGGACTTCGTTCGTGCCCAGCGTGATCGCCTCGTCGATCGATTTCGCAAGCCGCACGCCATGCTTTGCGGCCAACGCTTGGCCGAGGTCGCGCGGCGACACTTGATCGATGTAGAGCGACACAAGCCGCAGGTCCGGTCCTTGGCCGCCGTCCTGCTGAAAGCCTTCCAAGATTTTTCCAACGATCACGTCGGCGTGGCTGTTCTTGTGATAGACAGTGACCACCGCTGCGACCGGAAGCTTCTCTCTGGCTGGTGCGAATCCACGCGCTGTTGAAATGAACGACGAGGGAAGCGTTGCTCCGATTGCCGTCGAGAGGCCGGCCTTCAACAGATCACGTCGGTTTGGGAGATTCATCTGGCACCTTACTTCAGAATCGCTGATGGCGATGTTTTTCTGGTGAAATTTCTTCACCGACGTTTCGAGGCGAATCGGAACGGAATAGAGAGAGCCCGACGAATGTAAGGAGACGACGAATGCTGAGCCCATTCGTCGTCTCCTTTTATTCGTCGGGCTCCTTTGCTCGTCAAGAACTCCCGCTCGGCCCGGCTATTTCTTGCTCAGCTTTTGAAATCGCATATTCCCGACTTCGGCGACGAACAGGTTGCCGGCCTTATCAAAGGCCAGCATGTGCGGAGTGTCGAACTCGCCCCAAGCCGTTCCCTTCTGGCCCCAGCGTTGTTGCACCTTGCCGGACGCGTCCAGTCGCAGCACTTGATTGGCTTGAGCATCGGCCACGAAGACATGTCCATCACCGTTGATCGCGAGGCCATACGGAGCGAAGCCGGGCCATTGTTCGAGGAACTGACCGTCGGCGTCGAAGAGTTGAATCCGTTCGTTCTCGCGATCACCGACCAGCAGGCGGCCTTTCGAGTCCATGATGATCGCGTGCGGCAGATCGAACTCACCGGGCTTCGTCCCCTTCGTGCCCCACGATTTGATGAAGCGGCCGGCCGACGAAAACTTCATCACTCGGCTGTTGCCGTAGCCGTCGCTGACGAATACGTCGCCGTTCGGAGCGAACGCGATGTCGGTCGGTCGATCGAACTCATCGTTGCCGGTTCCTGCTTTGCCCGTGCCCAACGCCAGCAACAGTTTGCCGGTGGGATCAAACTTCAGGACTCGGTGCCGCCCCATGTCGGTGACCCAGACATTGTCCTGACGATCGACTCGCAGTCCGTGAGGCGTACCGATGTGGTCATCGCCCCACGCTCGCAGCAGCTTTCCGGCTGCATCTACGCAGAGAATCGGACGCGGACCGCGATGAAACAGGTAGATCTCCCCTTTGCTGTTCGTCGCTACGGCTGAGCCTTTTCCGAGGACGATGTCGGCCGGCAATTTCGGGAAGTCGCCGCGTGCCTCGAAGGTGATGGCGTCTTCGGCTGAGACACGGCTGAGAAGGCTCGCGCAGAACAACGCTGTCAGGAACAAACTAGTGCCGCGTCACGACTAAAACTTCGGGTTGGAGTTTATCGAGAATTCGACGACTCTGCGTGTACCACAAGGAGGTGGTCTATGCACAAGAAATATGTAGTTCGATTGACGGACGAGGAACGGGGAGAGCTTCAGCTTGTGAT